>CAZPJM010000112.1:0-14591 GCA_964586865.1 uncultured Enterobacteriaceae bacterium | reverse complement strand
GGGTCGGTGGGCACGGGCAGCGCGCCCGAGGCCGCCACGGCGCGACGCAGGCACCGCCCGGCGTGGGCCCAGCGGGCGGTGCTCTCCACGTCGGGAACGAGGCGCGTGGGATCGGTGGGTTCCCGGGGGACCGTGGCGCCGGCCAGGATCCAGGCAGCCTCGCCGGCGACCGGCATCACTCCGAGCAGCGGCCCGCCATGGTCCGGTGCGGCCTTCATGGCCGGGTCCGGCGGCAGCCGGCGGGGGAGGGCCTCGAGCGCCACCCGGAGGATGTCGGCCAGGGGCTCGGAGCTGGCCTCGGCGCGGACGGTGGCCCTGAGGACGTGCTGGTCGAAGTAGGTCCGCACGTCGGCCCTTGTGATGAGCGGGAGGGTCCCCTGGCGGCCCAGGTCGGGCGTGCCGTAGGGATGGCCCTCGTAGGCGAGACGGTCCCAGGCCGGGTCCAGCAGGCCCGCGGCCGAGAGGGGGTCCCGGAGCAGGTGGTGGATGCGGCCCTCGAGGTCGGCCCGGGCCCGTGCCAGATCGTCCTCGTCGATCCCCTCGCCGCGAAGGGTCCGGACCAGGGCGGTCGCGCAGCCGAGGGCGGTGCCGGTCGCCGGGCAGGAGCGCCCCACCCAGGCCCGGTCCTCGCCCAGGACCACCCAGCTCCCGGGGTGGGCGAGGGCGGCGGCCTGCAGGGCCAGGGCCGCGCGCCCCTCCTGACCGGGCGGGTCCCACCGGGCGCCGCCGGCCAGGATCTCGACCTCGATGGAGGGGGTGCTCCGGGGGACGACCTCCACCATCACCGGCTGGGAGGCGGCCTCGAGAGCGGCGGTGCCCATCGGGATCCGCGGCCCGCAGCCGGCCAGGGCTGCGAGCGCCAGGGCCCACGAAGATCGGGGGAGGGCGGGCATGGGAGGCCTCGTATCCTGTGGTACAGTGCGCGGCGACGGGGGCGAGCCCCGCACCATCCTGTTCCGCGCGGAGGACCGTGATGCAACACCCGGCGATCTTCGACCCCGAGGCCTCGGACCGTCACCTCATGCGGCAGCTCCGTCGCGGGGCGGCGTTCGAGCTGGATGGGGTCATGCCGGAGAGCGTCGCTTGGCACGTCTTCGTCGAGCTCCGCCGCCGCGGTGTCGACCGCGCCCCCGGGCTCTTCCTGGACACGCTCCGCCACCTCCACACCCGCCGCTGCATCGGCTCGGTGGAGCTCTGCTCCGAGGACGTCCTGCCCGACGAGCACCGCATGGTGGAGGGGGAGGATCCCTTCCTGGCCGAGCTCTGGAAGGCCTACAAGAAGTGCCTCCAGCACAACCGCACCGGCCCCGCCGCCCAGCTCCTGCGGGACATCGAGGAGCAGCTCGGCAAGGCGGCGGTGACGGCCTGATGGGTCGCGACGCCGACCGGGGTGGCGGTAGCTGGGTCCTCGTCGCGGTCCTCCCCGGCCTCGACCACCTGCTCCTCGACCCTGGACCCGCCACCATGGCCGAGCGCCTGGCCTCGTGGGTCCCGACGGATGTCCCGGGTGGCCGTCTGATGGATGGGGTGTGGGCCGCGCCCACCTCCGCCGGGGACGCCGCCCGGTGCACGCTCGAGCTGCTGGCCCACGGGGCGGCGGTGGGCCTCGCCTGGGGCCAGGCCCTCCCGCAGGGCGATGGCGGACCCCCGGTCGGACTGGCCGCGCTCCTGGCCGCCGAGCTGGCGCGCCGGGCCCGTCCGGGGGAGCTCCTGGCGCTGGAAAGGGATCTGTCAGGGTTGTCATTTCCAACGGGTGTCGGGTGTTTTCGCGCGCCCGAGGCGCTCTGGCCCGGGCGTCGCCCGGTGATGGTTCTCAAGGATTACCGCGGCCCACCGAGTCCCTAGACCGCCCCCCCCTGGTCGCTCGATGCAGCGGCACCCCGGCGCCCCGCCCCCGGCTGGGTCATGGGGAGAACCCCTACCCTGGATCGGGGTGCATGGAAGGCGACTGCCATCCATGGGACACGGGATCCGACGTGAGACGTGTTATGAAGATCCCAGACCCGGAGGCCACCATGGCCCATCCCCCCAACCCCACTGCGCTCGTCCGGCTGCTGCAGGCGTTCCTTCGGGACGATGGTGGTTCGTCTGCGATTCAGTACGCGATCATCGCGTCTCTGATCTCGGCGTTCCTCATCGGCGCCTACCAGACCCTCGGCCAGGCGCAGACGGACCTGTTCGAGCGCTGGACGGACGCGGTCGACAACGCCATCGCCGGGGCCGGCGGTGGTGGTGGCGGCGGCGGCGGAAGCTAGCCGCAGCGCGCGAGCACCCCGAACGAGGCCGCAGCCCAGCGCTGCGGCCTCGCTTGTTTCTGGATCTGAATTCAGTTCGACATCGTGATGTGGGCCGGATCCAGCCCGGTGAGCCTTCCCGGCGCTCAGGCCATGCCGATCTCCACGAGGCGGCGGTGGAGGAAGTCCCGGGCGGTGATGGCGGGCTCCCCGCCGTCGTAGAAGGGCACCAGCTCGCACGCCGGGTGGGGGTGGAGGAAGAAGGGCATGGACAGGCGACCGCCGTCGGATCCCTCGGGGTTGACGACCCGGTGGGTGGTCGAGGGCAGGCGCCCGACCGTGAGCCGCTGCATCATGTCGCCGGTATCGCAGATCATCACGTCGGGCGGGGTCTGGACGGGCATCCAGGCGCCGTCGCGGGTGAGCAGCTCCAGGCCCGGGCGCGTGGAGGCCGGCAGGACGGTGAGCAGGTTGATGTCCTCGTGCTGGGCCGCGCGAACGGCTCCCGGGGGTACGGCGCCGTCCTGGTCGGGGTAGTGGATGAACCGCAGGACGCTGTTGCCGTCCCGGACCATGGTCCGGAACGTGCCCTCCGGCAGCTCCAGGTAGTCACCGACGCCGTCCAGCAGGCGATTGGCGAAGTCCTCGAGGGCGCCGAAGAGCTCGAGGAAGGTGGGTCGGAAGGAGGGGACCTCGGTGGGGAAGCGGTTCGGCGGCACCTCTCCGCTGCGAGCGAGGGGGTGGTCGGCGGGCAGGTCGCGACCGACGTGCCAGAACTCCTTGAGGTCGGGCTGGCCGTGGTCCTTGGCGTGCTCCACACCGAAGGAGGTGTAGCCGCGCTGTCGTCCGTCCTCGGGGGTCTCGTACCGCCGCTTGGTGGCCTCGGGCAGTGCGAAGGTCTGACGCGCGAGGCCGTAGGCACGCTCGAGCAGGGCCGCCGAGACGCCGTGGTGGGTCACAGCCACGAAGCCGAAGGCCTCGAGGCCGCGGCCCAGGGTGTCCACGAAGGCCCGGCGCCGCTCGCCGCCGGCTTCGTGGTCCCGCATGTCGACGAGGGGGATGGTGGCGTCGGGCATGGGCGCTCCCGGGGGAGAGGGGGTCGGCCGGCGGGGGTCACTCCACCAGGCGCAGGAAGGGCGCTCCGGGCCGCTCGGGCTCGTCATCCTCGTCGTCCTCGGGGTCGTCCGGCTCCGGGGGCGGGGCGGGGAGGAACATGACGCGCTTGATGGTGGGCCACGGGAAGAAGCAGTCGTAGAGCGCGTCGAAGCCCATGCGCAGGTGCACCCCGTCCTCCTCGAGGCGAGGCTCGTGGTCGGCGTGGAAGGCGGCGTCCAGGCGAAGGGGGATCTCGCCGTCCTCGTACTGGGCAAGGACGTGGGCCGGGACGCCGGAGTCCTTCAGCTCGGCGGCGGAGGGGAAGAAGAAGAAGTCGCAGCCCAGGGCGAAGCCGACCTCGAAGAGCTGGCGGGCGTGGTTGCCGTAGGGGTCGAGGACGTCTTCGATGACCGGGTCGTCGGGCAGCTCGCGGTCGGTGGCCGCCGATCGGGCGGTGAGGCCCACGGGATCGGGGCCGGGCGGGTCGTACGGCAGGTCGCTCTCGGTGTCGAGGCCGCCGAAGCCCAGGTCCTCGGGCCCCAGGTCCAGCGCCTGGGACAGGAGGATGAGCTCGTCGACGGTGAGGGGCTCGGCCCCCGAGAGGACGCGTCGGACCCGCTCGCGCTCGAGCCCGGCGCGGGCCGCCACGCCGGCCACGTTGAGGCCGCGGGCGTCCACCAGATGACGAAGCTGCTCCAGCAGGGGTGCGCTCGGCTTGTCCACGGGGCCTCCGGGCCCGCCACGGTAGCGCAGGTCCGACGGCGTGGCCACGGGGCCCCGCACCCGGTCAGTTGAGCTGGATGACCCCGCCCGCGACCTTCACCATGGCGCTGCCGCTGATCTCGACCATGGCGCCCTTCCCGACGAACTTGGCCGAGCCCTCCACCACGGAGTTGATCCCCTTGGCCTTGAAGTCGGCGGTCGCCTCGATGAGGTAGTTCGCCCCGGACTTGTGCTTGGCGTCCATCTTGGACTCGAAGGTGTGGCCGCCGCCCGCCTTCCACTTGGTGTCCTTGCCGGCCTCGGTCTCGTAGTTGTTCTTGACCTTGACCTTCATGTCGTTGCCGGCCTCGAGGAAGAGGTCGTTCTTGGCGCGGACGTGGATGTCCCCCTTGCTGTTGGAGAGGATGATCCGCGCCTCGGCGGTGTCGAAGATGAGCGAGAGCGCACCCTTGCTGTCCCAGATCTGGATGGTCTCGCTGCCCTTCGTGTCGTCGAAGCCGATGAGGTGGCCCGACCGACTGCGCCAGAAGCGGCGGTCGTTCTTCGCATCGTCACCGGCGCCGGCGGCGTAGCCATCGGAGGACCAGTCGCCCTCCCACAGGGTCCGGTCCACCGCGTCGAGGCCGCCGTCCGCCTCTTGGGGGGGGACGTCCTCGCCGTTCCAGAACTGGCCGATGATGACGCCGATGTCCTGGCTGCCCTGCATGAAGATGACCAGCACCTCGTCGTCGACCTCGGGCAGGGCGTACAGGCCCCGCTCCTTGCCGGCGTTGGGGGTGGCCTGGCGCAGCCAGAACGAGATGGGCTCCTCGGAGAGCGTCGGGAACTTGACCTGGACGCGGCCGAGGGTGTTCGGATCGTCGTTGTCCACGACGATGGCGGTCACGGCATAGGGCACGACCCCGGAGAAGGGCCGTCCGGCAGTGTCGACGAGCTTCGCCATGGCGAGGCCTCCACATAGATAGAACACACACAGAACCGTGGGGAACGTAGGCCCGCACCGGGGTCCGCGTCAAGGCGGATCCGGGCCATCGTGCCGGGGTCTCGACGGAGCGGTCCTCCTCCGCCATCATCGCCCCGGAGTCGGGAGGAGCGCGTGTGGGGCATCTCGAGCGGACCGGCCACGGTGGTGGCCTCGGGGGAGGTGACCTCGTTCCGCGGCCATCCGGTCATCGTCCGGATCCCGTGGGCCGAGGGTGCAGGCCTTCGGGTGGAGTTCCACTTCGAGGACGGCCCGGAGCCGACCGTGCGGTTCGAGCCCGAGGCCGACCGGGCGGTCTTCGTGCTGACGGGCTTCACGGACGTGGTGGACCGGGGCTCGGCGGAGCCCATCCTGGTGGCCACCGCAGACACGGCCTCCCTCTACCTGCACTTCCGGGTCCGCCACGGGGGCCGGACCCTCGACCGGACCCTCCACTTCACGGCCTACCAGCTCGACACGGCTTGAGGGGCTCGGCCCCCCGCGGGCCGCCGTCGGACCCGGCGAGGGCGGCGGCCCGGCCCGGGGTCGTGGGATAGAGGCGCCGCTCGCCCGGAGCCTCGCCATGTCCGACCCCCGCCACGCCGATCTCGAGGCCCTGCTCGCCGAGGAGCCCGTCCCGACCCGGCGGCCTACCGTCCCGGCCCTCGAGGAGCGCCTCTACCGGATCCATCCGGTGCTGGACCACGGGTTCGTGAGGTTGGTCGACTACATGGGCGATGACGCCGCCATCGTCCAGGCGGCGCGGGTCTCGTACGGCAAGGGCACCCGGACCGCCCGGAACGACCGGGGCCTGATCCGCTACCTGATGCGCCATCGCCACTCGACCCCCTTCGAGATGTGCGAGCTCAAGCTGCACGTCAAGCTGCCCATCTTCGTGGCCCGGCAGTGGATCCGCCACCGCACCGCCAACGTCAACGAGTACAGCGCCCGCTACAGCATCCTCGACCGGGAATTCTACATCCCGGCCCCCGAGCAGCTCGCGGCCCAGAGCACCACCAACCGCCAGGGCCGCGACGCCGTGCTCTCCCCCGAGGAGTCGGCGCACGTGCTGGAGCTGCTCCGTCGCGACGCGGCGCAGACCTACGAGACCTACGCCTACCTGCTGAACGACGATGGCGACGGCGAGCCGGCCGACCCCGGCCGGGCCATGCTGGCCCGCGAGCTGGCCCGCATGAACCTGTCGATCAACTACTACACCCAGTGGTACTGGAAGATCGACCTGCACAACCTGCTCCACTTCCTCTCGCTGCGGATGGACGCCCACGCCCAGTACGAGATCCGCGTCTACGGCGAGGTGATCGGCGAGATGGTGGCGGCCTGGGTGCCCACGACCTGGGAGGCGTTCAGCGACTTCCGCCTCGGGGGCGGCTTCTTCAGCCGGGAGGAGCTGGAGCTGCTCTCCAGGGTGGTGGACGTGGAGGCCCTGGCGGCCCTGCTGGTGGACAGCGGGCTGTCGGCCCGCGAGAAGCGCGAGCTGGGGGCCCGGCTGGGGCTCGAGAAGGGCGCGCTCAAGCCCCGCCAGGACTGACGCCAGACAGCGCGGATCGAGGTACCGGGATTTTTTTTCCGGCCCGGCGTAAGGTCCGGGGGCCGGCCTCGTTGGGAGGGCGTCTGCAACCGACCAGGCCCCGCCTCGGTCCCACCCGGAGGTCCCATGTCGCCCCTGTCCCGTGCCGCGCTCTTCGTGCTTCCATCCACGGCCCTGGCCCTCGCCGGGCTGGGTCTGGGCGGGTGCGCCCTCTCGTCCTCACCGGTCGAGAAGCTCCTACCTGCCCCCGAGGAGGAGCTCCGGCTCGAGGGCGAGCCCGAGGAGGAGCTCCAGCGTGAGAGCGAGGAGGCGGACGCCGGCTCGGATGCCGACGACATCGACTTCGCCATGCCCGGCGATGGATCGGCCGACATCCAGGCATCCAGGGCCCCGGCCCCCAAGGCCGAGGAGCGCAGCCGGGCGACCCGGAGGCCGGCCGGGGCCGAGGCGGCCGACCGGTTCGCCTCCGAGCCCGCCATGAGCACCGGCCTGTCGAGCTCCGGCGGGGCCTCCGCGGCCGGCAACGTGGCGGTCCGCGCCGACGATCTCCGTTCGCCCGCGGGCCAGCGTCCCCCCTCGTCGGCCCCGCCGCCCGCCGTCGTGCCCGAGTCCAACACCGAGGACTACACCGACTACGGGGTCAACGGCTTCACCCTGACCGAGCAGGACGGCCTGTCCACCTTCGCCGTCGACGTGGACACGGCCGCCTACACCATCACCCGCAAGAAGCTCCGGGAGGGCTACCTGCCCCCCACCGCGGCCGTCCGGGTCGAGGAGTTCGTCAACTACTTCCCCTACGAGTACCGGCAGCCCGATGACGGCGAGCCCTTCACCGTCGACGTCGAGGCGGCCCCCAGCCCGTGGAGCCCGCGCAACCACCTGGTCCGCATCGGGGTGCAGGGCAAGGATGTGCGCTTCGACACCCGCCGCCCCGTCAACCTGACCTTCCTGGTCGACGTCTCGGGCTCCATGCAGTCGCGCGACAAGATCGGGCTGCTCAAGGACACCCTCAAGATGCTCACCGAGGAGCTCGAGGACGGGGACACGGTCTCCCTCGTGACCTACGCGGGCAACACCCGGGTCGTTCTCGAGCCCACCCCCATCAGCCAGCGCGCCGACATCCTCCGGGCCCTCGACGGGCTCACCGCCGGCGGCTCCACCGCCATGGGCGCCGGCATCGAGCTGGCCTACGGCCTCGCCGAGCGGAACCTGCGGCCGGGCTCGGTGAACCGGGTCATCGTCTGCAGCGACGGCGACGCCAACGTGGGCATCCGCAGCCACGAGCAGCTCTCGTCCTACATCGCCGGCTACGCCAAGAAGGGCATCACCCTGACCACCCTGGGCTTCGGCAACGGCAACTACAAGGACACCATGATGGAGCGCCTCGCCAACGACGGCGACGGCAACTACTACTACATCGACTCCCTCCAGGAGAGCCGGCGCCTGTTCGTGGACAAGCTCTCCGGCACCCTGGAGGTCATCGCCAAGGACGTGAAGATCCAGGTGGACTGGAACGCCGACGCGGTCATCGCCTACCGGCTCGTGGGCTACGAGAACCGCGACGTGGCCGACCGGGACTTCCGCAACGACGCGGTGGACGCGGGCGAGATCGGGGCCGGCCACCAGGTCACCGCCATCTACGAGGTCGCCCTGAAGGACGACCCCACGGGCGGCCTCGGCACGGTGCGGATCCGCAACAAGGCCCCCGGCCCCGACAGCCCGGCCACCGAGCGGGCCTACGCCCTGCCCGTGAGCGCCGTCCACGCCAGCCTGGGCGAGACCAGCCGGCAGTTCCGCATCCAGGTGGCCGCCACGGCCTTCGCCGAGATCCTGCGGGGCAGCCCCCACCTCCAGGAGTTCTCCCTCCGCCGGACCGCCGCTCTGGCCCGGGAGGCCGCTCGGGCCGAGTACCCGGAGGATGCCGAGCTGGTGGAGCTCGTCGAGCGGGCCGCCCAGCTCAAGGGCGAGGGGGCCATGAGCTGGCGCTGATCCCCCGGGGCCCGGGGCGGCATTGCCCGCGCCAGGCCTCCCCGGTACGGGGGGGGCTCGACCGGAGCGCCCCATGGATGCCGCCGCCGCCTTCGAGGCCTTCGAGGCCCGCCTGGAGCGCCTGGACACCCTTCGTGGGGTCCGGGCGCTCGCCGCGTGGGACCAGCAGACGGGCCTGCCCGCCGCCGCGGCGGCCACCCGCAGCCGGCAGCTCGCCTGGCTCGGGCAGCTCGAGCACGCCGAGCTGGTGGATCCGGAGCTCCGCCGCCTCCTCGATGCGCTGCGCGACTCGGACCAGGGCGTCCACCAGCGGGCGGCGGTGGTGCTGGGCCGCGAGGTGGACCGGGCCGCCCGGGTCCCGGCGGGCCTGGTCGGGGCCCTCTCCGAGGCGCGCTCGGCCGCCTTCGGGGCGTGGGTCGCGGCCAAGGAGTCCGATGACTTCGCCACGTTCGCGCCCCACCTGCAGCGGCTGCGCGACCTGACCCTCGAGCAGCTCGCGGCCATCGACCCGGACCGCCACCCCTACGATGTGGCCCTCGAGGACTACGACCCCGGCACGACCATGGCGACCCTCGAGCCCCTGTTCGCCCGGCTGCGCGAGGGCCTGGTGGCGCTGCTGGACGCCATCGGCGGCGCCGCGCCCATCCCGGTCCGCCCCCTGGCGGTGCCGGTCCCGGTGCAGCGCGCCCTGCACCACGAGATCGCCGCCGCCCTCGGCTACGACTTCCAAGCCGGCCGCCTGGACGAGGCCGCCCACCCCTTCACCATCGACCTGGGCCCGGGCGACGTCCGGATCACCACCTTCTACGACCCGGACGACCTCTTCGCCGGGCTGGGCGGCACCATCCACGAGGTGGGCCACGCCCTCTACGAGCAGGGGCTCCCGCGCGAGGTGCTCGGGGGGACCGGCCTCGACCGGGCGGCGAGCATGGGCCTGCACGAGTCCCAGAGCCGGTTCTGGGAGAACGCCATCGGCCGGTCCGAGCCCTTCTGCGACTGGCTGGCCGGGCGACTCCGGGCGCAGCTCGGCGCGGAGGCCCCCTCGGCCGAGGCGCTGTACCGCCAGCTCAACCGGGTGGAGCGGTCGCTCATCCGTATCTTCGCCGACGAGGTCACCTACGACCTGCACATCATCGTCCGCTTCGAGCTCGAGGTGGCCCTCCTGGAGGGCCGGCTCGCCGTCGCCGATCTGCCCGAGGCGTGGAACGCGGCCTACCAGGCGACCCTCGGGATCCGCCCGCCCGACGACCGCCAGGGCTGCCTGCAGGACGTCCACTGGTCCCACGGTGCCTTCGGCTACTTCCCCAGCTACACCCTGGGAAACCTCTACGCCGCGTCGTGGGCGGCCACCCTCCGGGAGCAGGTCCCCGACCTGGATGGCCACCTCCGCGAGGGCACCTTCGGGCCGGTCCTGGCCTGGCTGCGAGAGCATGTGCACCGGCACGGCGCCCTGTTGGACGCCCCCGAGCTGGTGCGGCGGGAGTGCGGGGACCGGGACCTGGTGGCCGATCTGCTGGACCACCTGTGGGCCCGTCACGGCGTCCTGTACGGGGTCACCCGGGGCTGAGCCGCCGCGAGGCTGGTCCGCGGCCCGGGCCGGGTAGCCGTGGACACCCGGTGCCGACCGGGCCGGTCACGCCGCGTCATCCGGCCACCCGCCGGGCGCCCTCGGCGTTACGGCCCCCCGCCGTGCGCCCCATCCTGCCGCTGCTGCTGGTCCTCGGCGCCTGCTCCTCCGCCCCGGCCGAGCAGGGCGGCGGGGGTGCGTCCGCGGCGCTGGTGCGCATCGAGACCGCCACCGACGGCCCCCTCTCGGATCAATGGACCGTCCCCGGGGAGGTCCGAGCCCTGGATGCGGCCGAGCTGGCGGCCGGGGCGGCCGGACCGGTGGCGCGGGTGACCGTGCGGGAGGGCGATCGGGTCGAGGCCGGTCAGGACCTGCTGGTGGTCGATCCGGCCCCGGCGCGGGCGCGCCTCTCGGCCAGCCGGGCCGCCGCCGCCGAGACCGAGGCCGCCCTGGAGCGGGCGCGCCGGGAGCTCTCGCGGGTGGAGCGCATCGAAGGCGCCGTGCTCTCCGACAGCGAGCGGGACACGGCCCGGGCCGACGTGGCCACCCTCGCGGCGCGTCGCGACAGCCTGCGCGCCCAGGCCCGCGAGGCCGCCGTCACCCTGGAGCGACACACGGTGCAGGCCCCCTTCGCCGGGGTCATCCAGTCCCGCTACGTGGACCCCGGCGACTGGGTCACCCCGGGCCAGCGGGTCCTGGACCTGGTGAGCGTGGACCGGGTCGACGTGAGGGTCGACGTGGCGCAGGCCCTGGCCCGGCAGGTCCGGCCCGACGATCCGGTCACCCTCGGCCCGGTCACCGGCACCGTGGCGGCGGTGGTGCCGGCCCTGGACCCGTCCACCCGGACCGCCACGGTCCGGGCCATCCCCGACCAGCAGGGCGTGCTCGTGCCCGGGAGCTCCGTCTCGGTCACCTTCCCGGTGCAGCGGCAGGATCCCGAGGGGGCGGTCGTCCCGCGCGATGCCCTCATCCTGGGCCCGGTGGACACCAAGGTGGCCCGGGTGGCCGAGGGGCACGCCGAGATCGTCACGGTCGACGTGCTGGCCACGGCCGGGGATCGGGTGCTGGTGACGGGGGTGGCGCCCGGCGACCCGGTGGTGGTGCGCGGCAACGAGCGGCTCCGACCGGGCCAGCCGGTCCGGACCGAGGTCCCGTGAGTCCGCCGGGCGAGCAGGACCCGGGCCGCCCGGTCGAGGAGGGGGCCGAACCGCCGCCCTCCGGGGATCCGTCGACGGCTGGCCCTCCCGAGGGGGGCGGCGGGGGCCTGCTCGCCATCGCCATCTCTCGGCCGGTGGGCGTGCTCGTGGGCGTCATCCTGGTGCTGATGTTCGGCATCCTGGCCCTCGTGGGCCTGCCGATCCAGCTCACCCCCGACATCGAGATCCCCACCCTCACCGTCGAGACCCGGTGGCCCGGCGCCGCCCCGGCCGAGGTCGAGCAGGAGATCCTGGAGGAGCAGGAGGAGGCGCTCAAGGATCTGCGCGGGCTGGACCGCATGGTGAGCGAGGCGGCCAGCGAGCGCGGGACCATCACCCTCGAGCTCGAGGTGGGCGCGGATCTGGACGATGCCCTCGCCCGGGTGACCAACGAGCTGGCCCAGGTCCCCAGCTACCCGGAGAACGCCGACGAGCCGGTCGTCTCGACCGGGGACTCGGCCGGTCCGCCGCTGGCGGTGGTGCTGCTCCAGGACCCCACCGGGGCCGACGTGGGTCAGTACCGCACCTGGGTGGAGGACACCGTCCTTCCGCCGCTGGAGCGAATCCCCGGCGTGGCGCGCATCGACCTCTTCGGCGGTCGGGACAGCCAGGTGACCGTCCGCTACGACCCGGAGGCCCTCGCCGCCCGGGGGGTCGCCTTCACCCAACTCGCGGCGGCCCTGCGGGCCTCGCTACGCGATCTGTCGGGTGGCGAGGTGGATCTGGGCAAGCGACGGTACGTGGTCCGCACCATGGCCCGGCCCCCCGAGGTCCAGGACCTGGAGCAGGTGGTGCTGGTCCCCGGCGGCCCCGACCGCGCCGAGGTGCGACTCGGCGACGTGGCCACGGTCGAGATGGGCCTCCGGATCCGCCAGGCCTACGTCTTCGGCAACGACCACGAGTCCCTGGCGCTGCTCTTCCGTCGCGAGGCCGGCTCCAACGTCCTCGAGACCACCGAGGCCATCCGGGCCGCGGTGGATCGCATCCAGGCGGACCTGCTCGACCGGGAGGGGCTCGAGCTGCGCATCGTCAACGACCAGACCGACTACATCTACGGGGCCCTCTCGCTGGTGCGGCAGAACCTGCTCGTGGGCGGGGCGCTCGCCGCGGTGGTGCTGCTGCTCTTCCTGCGCAGCCTGCCGGCGGCCGGGGTGGTGAGCGTGGCCATCCCGGTGTGCGTCATCGGCACCGCCCTGGGCATGGCCCTGCTGGGCCGGACGGTGAACGTGGTGAGCCTGGCCGGGGTGGCCTTCGCGGTGGGCATGGTGGTGGACAACGCCATCGTCGTGCTGGAGAACATCGACGCTTGGCGGAAGGACACGGCGGATCCGGCCCGGGCCGCCCTCGAGGGCACCCGCGAGGTGTGGGGCGCCATCCTCGCCTCCACCATCACCACCGCGGCGGTCTTCCTGCCCATCATCACCTGGCAGGACGAGGTGGGGGAGCTGCTGCGCGACGTGGCCATCGCCATCGCGGTGGCCGTCTTCCTCTCGCTGGCCGTCTCGGTGCTGGTCATCCCCTCCTTCGCCGCCAAGCTCCTCCCGCGTCCCTCCGACCGGCCCCCCGGCCGGGTGGCCCGGGCCGGGACGCGCGTGCTGGACGGGGTCGCGGGGACGGTGCAGTGGCTGGTGGCGCGGGGGTGGCGGAGCGCGCTCCTGGCCATCGGGGCCCCCGCGGCGCTGGTGGCGGTGGCGGTGCTCCTGCTGCCGCCCATGGAGTACCTCCCCACCGGGAACCGGAACTTCCTCTTCGGGGTGCTGGTGCCCCCCGCCGGCTACTCGGTCGACGAGATGCGTACCATCGGGCAGCGCTTCCAGGCCGCGGTGGATCAGCACCGCGGGCGCGAGGTGGGCGGGGTGCCCGAGGTCCGCCGCAGCTTCTTCGTCGCCCGCCCCGGGGCGGCCTTCATGGGCGGCGCGCCGGTGGACGGCTCCCGGATCGACGAGCTGGTGGCCTTCTATCGCGAGAACCAGCAGCAGATCCCAGGTGTGTTCGGCATCGCCAGCCAGGCCAGCCTGTTCGGGCGGGGGATCGGCGCCTCCCGCTCGGTGGACGTGGATCTCACGGGCCCGGATCTGGTGGCGCTGGTCCAGCTCGGCCAGGACCTCATGGGGCGTATTCGCGAGGTGCTCCCCGGCTCCCAGGTCCGGCCGCTGCCCTCGGTGGATCTGGGGGGCCCGGAGCTCCAGGTGGTGCCGCGCCGCGAGGACGTGGCGCGCCTCGGGCTGTCCACGGACGAGGTGGGGCTGGTGGTCGATGCCCTGGTGGACGGCGCCATCGTCGGTGAGATCGCCCGGGAGGGCCTTCCCAAGCTGGACGTGGTGGTCCAGCCGGTGGGCGAGCAGGTGGAGAGCCGGGTGGCGCTGGAGAATGCGCCGGTGGCCACACCCGCGGGACGGACGGTGCCGCTGGCGACCCTGGCCGACGTGGTGGAGCGGGTGGGGCCCACCACCATCCGTCGCCTGGAGCGGCGCCGCGCGATCACCCTGCAGGTGAGCCCGCCGGACGACGTCGCCCTCGAGGAGGCCCTCGCCCGGCTCCGCGCCGAGGTCGTGGCGCCGGCCGAGCGGGACGGGCTCCCCGACGGGGCGTCCATCGCGCTCGCGGGCACCGCCGATGATCTCTCGAAGGCCCAGGCCCGCCTGGGGCAGGTCCTGCTGCTGGCGGTGGTGATCAGCTTCCTGCTCCTGGCGGCCCTGTACGAGGACTTCCTGGCCCCCATCGTGGTCCTGGTGACGGTGCCGCTGGCCGGGGCCGGCGGGGTGCTCGGCCTGCGGCTCGTGGACGCCACCCTGGGCGAGCAGCCCTTCGACCTGCTGTCGGCCATGGGCTTCGTCATCCTCATCGGGGTGGTGGTCAACAACGCCATCTTGGTGGTCGACGGGGCCCTCTCGCGGATGCGGGGGGGCATGGACCTGGAGGCGGCGCTGGTGGACGCGGTGCGTCGGCGGACCCGGCCCATCGCCATGTCGGCCCTCACCTCCATCGTGGGCCTGCTGCCCCTGGTCATCTTCCCCGGCTCGGGCTCGGAGCTGTACCGAGGGGTGGGGGCCATCGTCCTCGGCGGGCTGGCCATGTCCACGGTGCTCACCCTCTTCGTGGTGCCGGCCGTGTTCCGGACCGTCTGGGCGCTGGCGAGGCGCACGTGATCGGCTGGCTGGCGCTGCTCCTCGGGGGGCCGGCCCACGCCCTCGATCTGGAGACGGCCCGCAGCCGGGCGGTCTCGGCGGCCGCAGCGGTCGAGGTGGCCCGGGCCCAGGCCGACGTGGCCTCGGGC
>CAZPJM010000111.1:0-14614 GCA_964586865.1 uncultured Enterobacteriaceae bacterium | reverse complement strand
GCGGGGGCCGGCTGACCAGAGACCTGGACCACCGCCACCGAGGGGGCTGGCCCGAGCTCGGGAAGATCCAGGTAGCGGATCCCGAACTCGGTGATGGGGACCAGCGTGGTCCAGCGGTTGTCGGGGAGCTGCTGGAGCCGGTCGTCGTCGAGGCGGGAGAGGCTGTAGCTCATGCGACGCCGGCCCGAGGAGAGCACGTGCACGAAGCGGCCGGCCCGGACCACCTCGCCGGTGACGTCGGTGGCCTCGCCCATGGCGGCGGGGGAGGCCTTGCGCTGGTCGCCCACCAGCAGCTCGCCGAAGCCCTCGCTCATCTCGAAGCGGATGGCGACGGTGGGCTCGTAGCTGGGGACGCGCCGTACCTTGACCGAGAAGTCGCTCTTGTCCATGGCCGGGAGCCTAGCCGAGGGGAGCCGGGCGTGCGTGGGGCCGGGGCGGGCGATACGGCGCCCTCCTGCCCCGAGGAGGACGGATGCCGCTCGTCGACGACGTCAGCGCCAAGCTCAAGGACGCCATGCGGGCCAAGGACAAGCCCCGCGTGCAAGCCCTCCGCAACATCCGCGCCGCCTTCCTGCAGGCGCTCAAGTCCGAGGGCGCGGGCGAGACCCTCTCCGACGACGAGGCCATCGCCCTGCTGCGCCGGCTGGCCAAACAGCGGTCCGAGTCCATCGCCGCCTACGAGGAGGCCGGCCGCGACGAC
This sequence comes from uncultured Enterobacteriaceae bacterium, assembly GCA_964586865.1. Lineage (GTDB taxonomy): Bacteria > Myxococcota_A > UBA796 > UBA796 > REDI01. The sequence goes on along the minus strand of CAZPJM010000111.1, from coordinate 13,914 downwards.
CTCGTCGAGGCGGAGCGCGCCGAGCTGGAGGTCATCGAGGGCTTCCTGCCGAGCCTGGCCGACGAGGCCACCACCCGGGCGTGGGTGCGCGACGCCATCGCGGCCACCGGGGCCGACGGGCCGGGGGATCTGGGCCGGGTGATGGGCCGCCTGATGGGGGCCCACAAGGGCGAGATCGACGGCAAGCTGGCCAACCGGATCGCCCGCCAGGAGCTCGGCGGCTGATGGACGGGGGCTTCGCCTGGGTGATCGGCTTTCTGGCCGTCGCCGCCCTGGCGTGGGTGATCTTCCGCCCCCGGGCCGGGGACGCCGGGAGCGTGCGCGAGGCCCTGGGGCGGGGCGCGCACGTCCTCGATGTCCGATCCCCCGCCGAGTACGCCGCCGGCCACGTGGAGGGCGCGGTCAACGTCCCGGTCGACCGGCTCCCCGAGGTGACCCACGACCTGGCCGACAAGGCCCAGCCCCTCGTCGTCTACTGCCGCAGCGGCGCCCGGAGCGCCCGCGCCCGCCGGCTGTTGGAGTCGGCCGGCTACACCGACGTGACCGACGCGGGCCCCATGTCGCGGGTCGAGGCGGCCCGGCGCGGCTGACCCCGCCGCCCCCTCGGGTGTCCCACCTCGTCAGGGAGGTCTCGGCGGGGTGGCGTCGGGGGGCCAGGCGGGTGACCGAGGGGACATGGGCTCTGCGCACCCCGTTCCGCCGAGGCCGCGCTACCGCAGCGAGGCCCCCACCCAGGAGCGCCTCGTCGACCGCAACGAGGCGCTGCGGAAGAGCCATGCCCGGGCCCTCGCGGAGGTCGGGAAGCTCGCGGAGACCCAGGAAGAGATGGGCCGTGCGCTCTCGGACGAGCTGGCCTCCCTCTCGGCCCAGGGCGAGGCGGTGGAGCAGCTCCAGGACCCGGGCTCCCAGGGGCTCCTGGACAACCTGGTCCGCCGCTTCACCCGTCGGCGCCAGCTCCTGGCCCGACGCAGCGCCACCGAGGAGCTGGTGGACCGCTACGAGGCCGTCTCCACCCGGCTCCGACGCGCCTCGGCCTTCACCGACGAGCTGCGGCTCACCGCACTCGAGCTCCAGGACGAGGTCCAGGCCCTCCACCGCGAGATCGACGACGCCGCCCACGACGAGCGGCTCGCCGCGGAGCGGGTGCTGGCCCTCGAAGAGGCCATCGAGGCCCTGCGGAGCGACCGGGACGCGCCGGACCGCGACCGGCTCCTGGACACCCTCCGCTTCGAGCTCCGCCAGCAAGGCCAGGTCCTCGAGCTGTATCGAACCACTGGCGACCTCTGCCGGCAGCACCTCGAGCCCGCCCGAGCCCTCCGGGACACGGTGCAGAAGCTCCAGGAAGAGATGCAGGCCTTCGTCCTCGCCGCCACCGGGCAGGTGGACGCGGCCGGGCGTCGGATCCAGGCCCTCGGCGCCGCCGCGGACGCCCCCATCGTGGTGGGGGAGCTCCAGGAGTCGCTGGCCGAGCTCCAGGAGGCCATGCGCGCCACCGAGACCTACCTCTCCCAGACCCGCGACCTCATCGCCCACACCCTGCCCGAGCTCTCCCGCCAGATCACCGCCGAGGCCGCCACCGAGCACTGGGCCCTCACCCACGACCTCGACGCCCTCGACCGGGCCCGCACCCGGGCCAGCGCCGAGCGGGCGCTGCGCGAGGCGGCCTGGCGGGAGATCCAGCAGCTCGGCGAGGAGCGCTGAGGATGGCCGGGCGTCCCCGCTGCCGGCGGGCGCCGTGAGGCTCCCCCCCGCCCGCACGGGTCCCTACGTCCGGGCCCTCTCCACCGCGGTCCACGCCCTGGCGCCCAACCTGGACTACCCGCCCCTGGAGGCCATCCGGGGGCACCTCGAGGCGCTGGATCCCGATGTCTCCGGCCGCCTGCTGGCCCCCGCCGAGCTCATGCCCCAGACCGGCATGCCCGCCTTCCCGTGGCTGGAGCGCGCCCGCGCCGAGGCCGAGCTGGCCCGCACCGACCGGGAACGCCTCCGCGACGAGGACGAGCTGGCCCGCGCCGAGCGCCTCGACCCGGAGCTGGGGGAGCGCCTGCGGTGGCGCCGGGACCTGCGGCGTCACCTGCGGGAGCACCCGGTCCTGCCGTCCAGCCGGGTCGAGGGCCGGGCCCGTCGCCTGCAGCGGGCGACCGAGGTGCTGGTGAGCCACGACCGGATCCGCCCCGACGGCACCTGGGAGCGGGTGGGGCTGGTGCTGGCGGCGCCGGCGGGTCGTCACGACCTGGGGTGCGCCCGGGTGGGGGAGGGGGGACGGATCGACCTGGATCCCGGGCTCCTGCACCTCCTGGCCCGCCACGCCGACACGCCGATCCTCGCCCTACGCGCCCAGGTGGCCTCGGTGACCGAGGGGCGGGTGCGTCGGGTGGCCCGCGGCCGGGTCGGTCCCTTCTGGTTCCCGGGGGTGCACCTCCCGGACGGTGTTCCGGCGCACCTCGGGCAGGGCCTGATCCTGCACCTGGCCCTCGAGGTGGTGGGCGACGAGGTCCGCACCTCCCGCGACCGGGACCCGCTCCGCCCCGCGCCCGACCTGCGCCCGCCCGAGGGCCATGGCTGGGTGCGCGACCGTCGCTTTGCCGTGAGCGGCGCCCTCGCCGGGCCGCTGGGGGACTGGGCCAGGGAGCGGGGCGTCTCGCCCGAGATCGTGGTCTTCACGGGGTGAACCCCCAGGGCGGGCGCCCCGCCGTCAGCGGCCGGGTGCGTCCGGACCGTCCGCCCTTCGTGCCGGGAGTGGACCGCACCGGTGACTTCGCCTTGACGAACCCGTCCGGGGGGAGGCAGGATGCCGGTCTGGAGACGGGCGGGTTCCGAGCCCCTGGCACCCGGCCCCCTCGCACATCCGACACCTCTCCGAAGCCGGTCTGGAGGTCTTCCGTGGGCAAGCAGCACATCCTCGTACCCCTCATGGGCCTGACGGGCCTCCTGGCCGCGGCCTGCACGGGGGAAACGCGTGTCGACCCCGACGACACGGGTGATGACCCGGATGACCTGGCCGGCAACATCATCGTGGAGCCCTGTGTCATCGACTTCGGCGAGCTCCTCCCCGGCGAGACCGCCAGCGAGCTGATCTCGGCCCGCAACACCGGCCAGGGCGAGCTCCAGATCACCGAGATCACCCTCGACGCGCCGTTCGAGACCGAGGCCGACCCGCCGCTGACCGTGGGCGTGGGCGGCACCTACCAGTTCACCGTGCGCTTCCGGCCCGGCCCCTCGGACTTCGGCGTCTCCTCCGGCGAGCTCGTGGTGGGCTCGGACGATCCCCAGGAGCCCTCCATCGTCTGCACCCTGAGCGGCTCGGTGGTGGCCGACGCCGACGGGGACGGCTTCGACTCCATCGAAGCGGGTGGGGCCGACTGCGACGACCAGGACCCGCTCATCAACCCGGCGGCCGAGGAGCAGTGGTACAACGGCATCGACGAGGACTGTGACGGCGCCTCGGACTTCGACCAGGACGGCGATGGCTACGACTCGGTGGTCCACTGGGAAGACCCCGAGAACCCCAACCCGGAGACCGGACAGCCGGGTGGGGACTGCCAGGACGTCAACCCCACCATGAACCCGGGGGAGGAGGAGGTCTGGTACGACGGCAAGGACGCCGACTGTGACGGCCAGAACGACTTCGACCGCGACGGCGACGGGTGGCGGACCGCCGAGTTCGGCTACGAGGACTGCGACGACGACGATCCGCTCGCTAACCCCACCGGCACCGAGGCCTTCAACGGCAAGGACGACGACTGCAACGGGCTGGTCGACGACCGCGCCGATCCGGAGCGGGCCGACCGCGTCGCGTACGGCGGCGACGAGGACTTCTCGGCGGGTCGCTCCGTCGCCATCGCCGACTTCGACGAGAACGGCGTGGCCGAGGTGGTGGTGGGCGTCCACTACGCGCTGTTCAGCGGCACCACCACCGGCGGCGACGCCCAGGGCGGCATCGCCATCTTCTTCGACGGCGGCATCACCGACGAGGACTTCGTCGGCGACGAGTCGGACGAGGACGTCTGGGTGGGCGGCGTGAACGCCGACGAGGAGATGGGCTTCGAGACCATCTCGCTCCCCGACTTCAGCGGCAATGGCGCGCCCGACCTGGCGACCACGTCCGTGTCCTTCAACAGCTACCGCGGTCGGGTCCACCTCTTCCGGGGTGGTGTCGGCGGCGACATCAGCAGCACCATGGACTACGAGGACGCCGCCCTCACCATCACCGGGCTGGCGGGCTACGCCCTCGGCGGCGGGCTCGGCACCGGGGACCTGGACGGTGACGGCTTCTCCGAGCTGGTCATGTTCGGGACCGACCGGAGCCGGCTCAAGACCTACACCGCGGTCCACTACGGCTCCTCCATGGCCCTGGGCGACATCAACTGGACCGAGATCGACGCCACCTTCGAGAACGAGTGCGGCACCCGCCCCAGCTCCTCCTGGTTCACGCCGGCCTGCGAGGGCGAGGGCTTCTCGAGCTGGGGCAGCGCAGGCGGCGATGCGGGCGGCCACGACAGCTTCCTGAACAATGGCCACGCCGCTGCCGACTTCGACGGCGATGGCTACGACGACGTGGTCCTGGGCGACCTCTTCTCCGAGGGCGGGGGCGCGCGCGACCGTGGCCAGGCCTGGGTCCTGTGGGGTCGTCGCGCCGAGTACGGCAACTCCAACAGCGAGTACAGCGACACCATGACCATCCTCGCCAACGGCTCGGGCGAGAACGCCCAGCTCGGCGCGGTGGCCCCGGTGCCGGACATCGACGGCGACGGCGCCGACGAGGTGATGGTCCACGACGACGGGACCGGATCCATCTACCTGCTCATGGGCGGCCCCGAGCTCCGCTCCGACGGGCGGGACCTCGAGGAGGTCTCCGCCGCCATCTTCCGGGGCTCCGGCCCCTGGACCGGCTCGGTGAACGCCGGCGACTGGACCGGGGATGGGGTCGACGATGTGGGCCTCGCCTACGCCGACGGCAACACCTTCCTGCTGTTCGAGTCGCGTGAGTACAGCGGCGAGTACCAGGCCGAGACCGACGCCTACGGCTCCATCCTGGGCAGCGACTGGAACGATGCCTTCGGTCGCGGGCTGCCCATCTCGACCGACGACATCTCTGGCGATGGGCTGCCGGACCTGGTCATGGGCGACCCCGAGTACGACAACGAGGACCTCTCCGAGCCCGACGACACCGAGGGCGGCATCTTCGTCTTCATCCAGGGCGGCGACACCGAGTAGCGGGTCGCTCCCACGGGTCGGACCCGCTCGGCCGGTCCCTTCGGGGGCCGGCCGTCGTGCATGGCGGCTCGTCCCCGTCCCCGCCCGGCTCAGGCCCGGGCCAGGCGGCCCGCGAGCAGCGCCTGCTGAAGGGCGAGCAGGTCCAGGTGGCGGCCGTGGCTGCGGGCCCAGGACAGGGCGCGGCGCGCGATCTCGAGCGAGAGGACCCCCACCGCGTAGGGTTCTCCACGGATGGCGGCCCGCCCCAGGGCATCCTCGCGGATGAAGAGCGCCAGCCGGTCCCAGCGGTGCCGGCTCGGGTCCAGGAGCACCCGCACCGCCTGGTCGGGGGCGCCGCGGAGGGCGCTGCACCGCACCCCGGGGCACTGGGCGTCCAGGGCCCGCTCGACCGGGGTCAAGAGCAGGTCGAAGGTGCGGTCCTGGTCGGAGATGTCCGGATCCTGCAGCGGCCGGTGCAGCCCCCGGTCCGGGGCGCCGGGCGGCGGCGGGGGGCGGCGCTCGGCCGGGGTCTCGATCCACTCCCGCAGGCCCCCCCAGGTCCCGCCCTCCCCATCGGGGACCTCCACCCGGCTCGCCAGGGTCCGGGCCAGCCCGGGGCGCATCCGGCCCTCGTCCAGGCGCGCCGTCTGCAGGCAGAAGGCCGCCGCGTAGCGGTGGGCCGCGTCCCGGGCCTCCGGGGGCAGATCCCCCGCGTCCAGGCGGCGGAGGACCTCCTGGTAGAGCTGCAGGCCCGCCAGGTGCAGCAGCTCCCACTCGCCATCGGCGAGCGGCCCGGACCGTCCCGCCCGCAGCAGGCCGTGACACGGGATCCGGCGGGTGAAGCCCGGCAGGACCTGGAGCGACTCGGCGCTCTCGAGCAGGACGCCGGCGCTCGGGTCCCAGGGCATGCGCAGCCCCAGCCACCCGGTCAGGCCCGGCCAGTCCACCGGGACCCGCGCCAGCCACGCCTCGGGCTCGGAGCCCGGATCGAGCCAGAGCTCGGGCGCGTCGTCCAGCAGCAGGGGGAGGGGAGGGCGATGACGAGCCCGGCGGGCCCGGTCCAGGATCCACACCGCCTCGGGGGGCACCGGCAGGCAGGAGCCATCCTGGGAGAGGGCGCCTCCGGCCACGGCGACCGGCGGCGGATCCCCCAGCACCACCTCGGCCGCGGTGTGGATCCGCCCGGCCGTGTCGGTGAAGCGGACCTCGCCCAGCCGATCGGTGCGATCCGCCAGCGCCAGGCGGATGAGGCGGGCCCGCCGATCGCAGCGCTCGGGGGACAGGCCGGCCAGCCCGGGTCGCGGGGTCCAGTCGGCGTGCATCCCGGCCGCCAGGGCCCGATCCAGGGCCTCCAGGCCGCCCCGGAGATCCTGGGGGGCGGCGTCCTCCCGGATCCAGTGCACCACCCCGGGCGCCGGCGGTTCCTGGTCGGTCCACCCCTCGATGGCGGGGGGCGGGACCAGCCCGGGCAGGGCCAGCAGGAGCTCCTGGGCGTGCGGGGCCTGGGAGAGGTCCAGGGAACGCCAGGAGTCGTGCAGGCGCCCCACCACCGCCAGCAGGCGGGCGCCGTCCTCGACCACCGCCACGTGACCGGGTCCGAAGCGCAGCTCCAGGGGCTCCACCAGCTCCCGGTCCGCGGGGTCGGCCAGGGTCACCGCCCCATCGGTCCCCACCAGCCCGGCCAGACGCTCCAGGGTGAGGGAGGTGCCGTCCTGGAGCGGGGCCAGCGGGGCCCGCAGCAGCCGCTCACGGACCGGGGCCCACGGGGTCGGCAGGTGGACCGTGACGCGCAGGTGGCCGTCGGCGTCGCGAATGACGTGGGGGCGGGCGTGATCGGCGAGCAGCGCCAGCTCCAGGCGCCGCTTGCGCAGATCGCCCCCGGCCGAGGTGTTGTCGGGCAGGAGGCGCCAGGCCGACTCCAGGATCGGCGCCCGCAGCGGGCCTCGCAGGGCCCGAAGCTCCGCATCGGAGAGGTTCCCGGCCTTCCCCCCCACCTCGGCCACCACCGAGACGTGCTGGAAGGGCAGGTCGAGGGCGGTGCAGATCCGGGTGCGCCCGCCCACCACCACCACCATGGGGACCCGCCCGGAATCCTCCGTGTCCCACCGGGGGGCGCCCCCCTCGAGGTGCAGGCGCAGGTGCAGGCGCACCGGCAGGGGGCGGCGGGCGCCCCCGGCGGCGACGGTGGTGTCGAGGTGGAGGCCGTGGATGGCGATCCGACGGTCCATGGCGTTGCGGACGAAGGAGACATCCTCGGGGTTGGTGAGGCGGGAGAGGGTGACCGCGGCGGGCAGGCGCCCCTCGAGGCTCCGGGCCTGACCCGGGGTGAGCACCAGGACCCGATACGGGAACAGCCGGGGGTCGCAGGGGTCGATCAGGTCGTCGACCACGTCCTCCTCGACCCAGAACACGGGCTCGCCGGTGGGGGTGTCGTCCAGCGCGGTCCGCGGCACCGCCGCCCGCGGCCGGAGCTGCACCAGGGTGTCGGGGACCTCCTCGAGGGGGATCTCGCTCGACGCTCCCGGGGCGGCCCGCTCCACGACCCGGGGGGGCAGGCGTGGTGGCTGGTAGCCGCGCCCCTCCACCTCCCGCTTGAGTCGGGTGGCCACCGGCTGCACGTCGTGGAGCATGTCGATCCACCGGGCATCCTCGACCACGTCGGACATGTCGGCGGTCTTGCGGAGGGCGTCGTCGGCGATGACCCCCACCACCCCGCTGCCCAGCGCCGGGATGGGGCGCTCGCTGACGAAGACACCGCCGATGACGAGCCGGATTCCGTCCCCCAGGCCGCCCATGGGGATCCCCAGGGCCCCGCGGCGGGGCGCCGCCACCGGCAGGTGCTTGCGGACCCCGAACAGCCGCACCTCGCGGCTGCTGCGGTAGCCGAAGGGCGCCGAGCCGTTCAGCAGGATGGGCACCGGGGTGTAGAGGCAGCGCGTCTCCACCAGCTGGGCCTCGGGCGGGAAGCTGTCGGTGCCGGCCCAGCGGCCGAACCAGGACCCGCCGAAGTCGGCGTACAGGTAGGTCCCGGCCAGGGGATCCTCGACCGTGCCCAGCTCGGCGCCGCCCTGGGCGTCCAGATCCAGCCGGACCGTGGCGGAGCCGGTGCCGTCGCCGCTCTCGAGCCGCACCTGACGCGGCTTGCGCTGGAGGATGGCGTTCACGCCCACCGCGGTCTGGAGCAGGTGGCGGGTCTCGGGCTGGCCCTGGTCGGCGAAGAGGTAGTCGAAGAGGTCGCCGAGCTCCTCGCGCGTGAAGGTGCGGCCCCCCACCCACGCCACGACCATGGCCCGGGACGAGACGTCCACCGCGATCCAGCGGGCCCCGGCGAAGACCGCGGCCTGGACCAGCTCGAGGACATACTGGCGCGGGTGGCGCAGCGAGAACTCGCGCATCTTCTCGATGGCCTTCTCGCGGGCGAGGGTGAAGCTGCGCTTCTCGACGAAGGTGCCGGGGGAGCGGCTTCGGGCGAGGAGGGCGTCGAGCTGGCTCACAGGGCCTCCGCGGCGTGGTCCAGCAGGCGTCGGTAGGCCGGGTCGGCCTCGAGGCCCTCGGCGTGGAGCAGGGCCTGGGACAGGGCCAGCGCGGCCACCCCCGGCTCGCTCAGGCTGGCCGCGGCGAGGGCCCTCACATGGGGGTGGTGGCGGTTGACCAGCAGGGTGCGGCGGCGCAGGAACAGGGGCAGCCGCAGCCAGCCATCGCGGCGGCGCTCGAACAGGCGCCCGTCGCGCGGGCCCTCCACCACCAGATCCTCGACCACGCCATCCGCGCCATAGTCCCCCATGGCCAGCCGAGCCCGGCCCCCGGTGGCGTGGTGGATCAGGGTGTCCGCCCGCTCGAGCAGGCGCCGCTCGTCCTGGGGCAGGTCGCCGGGGGCGACCACCTGGGGCAGGAGGAAGCGCTGCGCCGCATCTTCCAGGATGCGTGGGGTGGGGAAGAGCCCCAGCATCCGGGGGGGCTCGAGCTCCTCGAGCAGGCGGCGGGTGCTGGCCGTGGCCCGCACCAGGCGGAGCCCCTCGGCGTGCAGGGCGGCCGCCAGCTCCCCATCGCCCGGGTGGAGGAGCATCGGTCCGTACCGGGACTCCTGGGCGCGCAGCTCGGCCAGGGTCAGGGGCCCGGCATGCCCCCGGAACACGGCCCGGGGCCCGAGCTGCCGGTCGATGGGGTCCTCCTCGCCAGCGGCGTGGACCTCCCGCGCCAGCAGGGCGTGCCAGGTGTCCAGGGGCTCACCGCTGGCGCAGGCCGCCTCGACCCGGTCCAGCAGGTCGGTGCGAAGCGCATCGGCCACCCGCACCACCTCGCGCATGATGGCCTGCCAGGCGGCATCCTGGAGGACGTTGTCCCGGGTGAGGGTGTGCTCCAGGTCGTCCGAGCGCACCTTGAGGGCCAGGTGCCCCAGGCGCTCGGCGAAGGTCCCGAGCACGTCGCGGTTCACGCTGTTCACCAGGGTCAGGCCGCCGTTGTAGTAGCCGTACCGAGGCGCCTCGGTGAGACCGACGGCGATCTCCAGGTCATCGCGGGGGCGTGCCAGGCGGGACAGCTCCGCCCCGTCGAGGCCGAACGGGCGGTTGACGGGCTCCCGGACCGGGTCCGGGGTCTCGGCGGCCTCGAAGGCGGCGAAGGGATCGGCGGTCTCGGGGAGGCTCCGGGCCGCGCTGTCGTGCACCCGATCCTCGAACAGGATGGGGATGGTGCTGTGCTCGCACCAGTAGCCGAGCACATAGCGGACCTCTCGGACGAAGCGGTCCACGTCGTCGTCCGGCATGCGCTTGAACAGGGTGATCCGGGTGCCGGTGATGGGCTTCTCGACGCGGACCTTCTCGAAGGAGCGATCCGGGTGGAAGAGGAGCTCCCAGAACTCCCCATGGCGGCCGGTGTGCACCAGGACGGCGTCGGGTCGGATGGCGAAGATGCTCGTGAAGCCGATGCCGAACTTGCCGATCTTGGTGAGGTCGTCCTCCTTGGTCGACGAGAACAGCCGGGTGAGCTGTTGATCGATGATGGCCTCGTCCATCCCCTCGCCGAAGTCGGTGACGTGGATGGACAGGACGCCGTGGCCGTCGTCTCCGGGGGCGTGCTCCACCGACACCTCGACCCGGGGGGTGCCGGCGTCCAGGCTGTTCTGGACGAGCTCACGGAGGAAGTCCAGGGGGCGCGCGAACTGGTTGACCAGGTTGTTGAGCGCCTGGTTGGCGAGGGAACGGCTGGCCAGGACCTCGGACATGGCACCCCCGGGCCGCACGTCGACGGCGTGCCCCCGGCCAGCATGACCGACCCGGACCCCCGCGTAAAGGGGCGCGCCTACTCGGCCGCGAGGGCCTCGAGGGCGATGGGACGGACCGGCGGCAGCGCCGTCTGGGCGGCGTCGGCCAGGGCCTGGCGGGCGAGCTGGCGCTCGGCCCGGGGGAGGGGAGCCTCGCGGTGGGCGACGAGCAGCATCCGGCCCAGGGCGTCGGCGGCGGTGGCCTGCTCGGAGCCGCTGGAGAACTTGAAGCGCTCGGCCAGCACGCGGATGGTGAGACCGCCGCCTCGGCGCACCAGGGTGTCGAGGGTGCGGGTGCCGTCCACCTCGTCCACGTGCGGCAGGCCCAGCAGCAGGCGCTCCACGTCGATGTCGTACGCCTCCAGGTGGGCCAGGGCCCACCCGTCTCCACCCGCGGCGGCCCGGGCCAGGCGGCGGAGGGCGCCGGGCACGTCTCCGGCCTCCTCGTGGGTGCGCACCGCCAGCGGCAGGTCGCCGCTCGTGGGGAGGAAGGCCACCGCCTCGGCGGCGCGGCCCCGCTCCAGCAGGGCCTCGGGATCGGCCCCGATGGCCTGGGGCCTGGTCGGGCCGGCGGGGCCCAGGAGGGCATCGGCGTAGGCGGCGCAGGCGGCCTCGGCGGGGCCCAGATCGGTGTCGCGCCAGGCGCGGACGGCGCGGGCGATGGCCGCCGGATCGGGGTCGAAGGCGGACCGCTGGGCAGCGCGCTGGCGGTCGCGGATGGAGCCGATGGCGTGGCGGGCCAGGCGGGCGAGGACCGGCTGCTCTCGCTCGACGATGCTGCGCAGGACCGGGACGTCGCGGCGGTCACCGCCCACGTCCAGGGTGCCGATGGCGCGGAGGACCTGGGGATCCACCGGCATGCGACCGGCCGGGTAGCGGGAGAGGAGGCGGGCGGCCCGCTCGGTGTCGGAGGTCGCCATGGCCGCCGGGGGCCCGCCGTCGCCCGACCCTCGCGGACTCGCCGCGGCGATGGCGGGGAGCAGCGTGGACAGCACCAGGACGATGCGGAGGAACGGCACCGGGAGACCTCCTGCAAGGAGTGTATCGGACGATTCCGGCCCCCGCTGGAGCGGACCTGGGGACGGGCGCCCCCGCAGGGTCGGGCATGGTGGACCGACCGCGGAGGGGTGCCCGGGTTCCACCCGCCGGGCCCCCGGGATAGGGCCCCCGGTCGGAGGTCCCATGCGTCCCGAACCCGTCTGCATCGCGCTCGTGAGCCTCGGCCTGGGAGGGTGCACCGCGTGGTTCGCCCCCGCCGAGGCGCCCACCGGCCAGGAGGGTCCGGGTGCCGACCCGGTGGCGGAGGCGCCGGCCTGGCCCGACACCCCGGGCCCGACCCTCCTCCTGTCCACCGCCCGCTTCGAGGCCACGCCCGAGGGGGTGGAGACCCTGCCCGCCCGCCTGGTCCTCCTGCGCGAGGTCGAGGGGACCTGGGTGGAGGACCACCTGGACGATCCCGCGAGCAATGTCTTCCACAAGGCCGTTCCCTGGCGGGACGGCCTGCTCACCATCGGCGCCGAGGACGCCCGGGTGGTGCACTGGACCCGCGATGCGGAGGCCTGGGAGCCCACCGTCCTGTGGGAGGCGTCCTTCGGCGGCACCTTCGACCGGATGCGCGATGTGGAGCTGGGCGATGTAGACGGCGACGGCGCCGACGAGATCGTGGTGGCCACCCACGATCAGGGGGTGGTGGCGGTGGGCGACGAGGCGGACGGCGCCTGGACCTTCACCGAGCTCGACCGCTCCCCGGGCACCTTCGTGCACGAGATCGCCCTGGGCGACCTGGACGGGGACGGCACCCAGGAGATCCATGCCACCCCCAGCGCGCCCAACCCGAGCAGCGGGGCCTCCCAGCCCGGGCGGGTGGTCCGCTACGTGCACGGCCCCGAGGGCTACGAACGCGATGTGGTCATCGCCTGGACCGACACCCACGCCAAGGAGGTGGAGGTGCTCCCCGCCCCCGACGGTCCGGCCCTGGTGGCGCTCCGCGAAGGCGTGGTGGGCCCGGCCGGCGTGCTGAAGGAGCCGGTCCAGGTGGTCCGTCTCGACCCCGACGCCGCGGATGGCGGTCCCCGCGTCCTCGCGACCCTCCCCGGCGAGAAGCAGGCCCGGTTCCTGGTGAGCGGCGATGTCGACCACGACGGCACCACCGAGTGGGTCATCACCGGGATGCGCACCGGTGTCTGGCTCCTCGAGCCCCCCGAGGCCGCGGGCGGCCCCTTCTCCGCCACCCAGGTCGACGGCAGCGGCCGGGGCTTCGAGCAGGCCGCCCACGTGGCCGATCTGGACGGGGATGGGCGCGTCGAGCTCTATGTGGCCCACGAGCCCGACAGCGGCCCCCGCCAGGTGAGGCGCTATGTGTGGCCCGGCCCCACCCGCACCGTCCTGCACACCCTCGACGGCCTGGGCCTCGTGTGGGGGATCGCCGACGGCACGCTGTAGCGAGCAGTCTGCGACGCGAACCCCCGTCGCCCGGCCCGCCCGCCGGCTTCTCGGCGGCGTCCAGCCTGTCAGCCGGCCAGCGCCCAGCCCTGCGTCACCAGCCACAGGTAGAAGAAGGTCTTGGGGATCCGCGCCAGGCTGGCCAGGGCCACCCGCCAGCCGGGGACCCGCGTCATCCCCGCGGTCCACGCCGTGAGCCCGAACGGGATGGGGGTCATGGCCGCGATGGCCACGCCGAGGGCCCCCCAGCGCCGCATGAAGACCTGCGCTCCCGGGTAGCGGCCCACGAGCCAGCGCCCGAGACGGGTCCGAGCGCCGAAGATCCGCCCGCCCGTCCACCCGACGATCCCCGCTATGACGCTGCCGGTGCTCATGACGGCGAAGATGCTCCACCAGGAGACCTCGGCCCCCAGCGCCAGGACCATCAGCGGCTCATTGGTGAGGGGCACCGGGGAGGCGTCGACCAGCAGGGTGAGCAGGCCCAGGCCCCACAGGCCGAACCACGCCATGAAGCGGGTACCCGCCCACTCGATGGGCTCGCGCAGCAGCCAGCCGAGCACGGCGCCCAGCAGGATCATCCCGATCAGGCCCGCCACGATCCGCCACACGAAGCCCCACCGATCGGGCGGCGGGGTCTGGCGCGGGAGCTTCTGGATGGCGGGCGGGGGCGAGGCGGGGAGGGTCACACCGGGTCCATGACGGGGCGGGTCGTCAGGCGCAAGGACCCGCACCGGATCGAGGGGGGTTCGTCACGTCCGAGCCCCGGATCGGCCGTCCCGGGCCGGACCTGAGCCCGGACTGCGTCCCTCGCGCGACCGCTTCGGGCGACCCCGCACCGCGGGATCAGCCCACCTTGAAGCGACCGCGGGGGGTGAGCCGGGGATCGCCGTCGTCCCGGCCCATGGGGGTCACGGTGACGGGCCCGGTGGGGTCCCGGTCGTCCACCGCGAGTCGGCGCACCCGACGACGCCCGCCCGAGGGGGCTGGGGAGGTGCGGGCCTCGCCCACCGACA
>CAZPJM010000110.1:0-14655 GCA_964586865.1 uncultured Enterobacteriaceae bacterium | reverse complement strand
CTCCGGCCCTCCGGGCCCTCGCTCCTCCCGACTCCGCTCGCCTCCACCCCCTCCGCGGCGCTCATGATGGCACGGCTCCGCCGTGCCGGGCGCGCCGCTCCGGGGCCTGCGGCTCGCTTCGGGTTCCAATCCCGCCCCCTCCACCACGAAGCCCCCGCACCTTTCGGTACGGGGGCTTGGTGGTTGCGGGGACAGGATTTGAACCTGCGACCTTCGGGTTATGAGCCCGACGAGCTACCTGACTGCTCCACCCCGCGACAGGTGGGTGCCGGGAGGCGTTCATCCCAGCGACGCCGCGGTCTTAACAGGGCGAGGGACCGCGTCAAGGGATTCGTCGATCCCGTCAGCTACGGCCTCCATGCTTGGCCTCACCCCTCCCCTTCCGGCGCCTGCGCTGGTTGGGGCGCGGCTTCTTGGGCTTGGGCCGGGCCCAGCCGGCCTTGCGGCGGACCCGGCCGGACTGCTCGGGGGCCCGGCCGGCGGCCAGATCCCGCACCCGACGGAGCTCGTCGGGGGTGAGGGGGCGGAGCTGGCCCCGCTCCATGCCCCGGATGGAGAGGGTGGCGAAGGACTCGCGACGCAGCTTGCTCACCGGATGGCCGAGCTGGGCGAAGAGGCGGCGGATGAGCCGGTTCCGACCCTCGGTGACGGTGATCTCGACCCAGGCGTTGCCCGACTCGGTGCGCTCGAGGATCCGGACCTTGCACGGGGGCACACGGCCGTCGTCGAGGAAGACCTTGCCCTTGCGGATCATGCGGAGCGCCCGCTCGGACGGGGTCTTCCACACCTTCACCGCGTAGCGCTTGGGGACGTCGCGGCTCGGGTGGGTGAGGTCGTGGGCCAGGTGGCCGTCATTGGTGAGCATCAGGGCGCCCTCGGTGTCGTAGTCGAGGCGCCCCACGGGCTCGACCCGGTGGTTGATGGAGTCCCCGATGAGGTCGAAGACGCTCTCCCGGCCGTCCGGGTCGTCCCGGCCGGTGATGCAGCCCTTGGGCTTGTAGAAGAGGTAGCTGACCGAGGGGGGCAGCTCGGGCAGGGGCTCGCCGTCGACCCGGATGTCCTGTTCGGCGGGAGTTACCGGCATGGCCGGGTGCTCCGCCGGCGTCCCGTCCACCGTCACCTTGCCCTCGAAGATCAGCGCCTCGGCCTCGCGGCGCGAGGCCACCCCGCGGGCCGTCAGCACGCGCCGCAGCGCGACCGTCTCGTCGCTCATGGTCCCTCCACCCGGCCGCGCCGGGTCCTGGATGCACCGCCTCCCGGCGGGTCGGGCCAGGGATGGCCCGCGCCCCGGTCACCCGGCGGGCCCTCCCCGTCAACCGGTCGATCCGCCCCCGTCGTCGAGGGCCTCGCGCTCGGCCAGGGTGGGCAGGGCCTTCAGATCGGCGAGACCGAAGAGCTCCAGGAAGCGCCGGGTGGTCCCGTACTCGAGGGGCCGGCCGGGCACCTCCCGGCGGCCGGTGGTGCGCACCAGGCCCCGCTCGCCCAGGTGGCGGAGGACGGCGCCGCTGGCCACGCCGCGGATGTCCTCCACCTCCATCCGGGTGACGGGCTGCTGGTAGGCGACGATGGAGAGGACCTCCAGGGCGGCCTGGGAGAGGCGGGCCGGTCGGCCCCCGACCAGGGCGCGCACCTCGGTGGCGAAGCGGGGGTGGGTGCGGAGCTGCCAGCCCCCCGCCACCTCGACGACCTCCACCCCGGCGTTCCGAGAGCGCAGGTGAGCCCGGAGCCGCTCCAGCGCCCCCACCACGTGGGCCTGGGGCGGATCGCCCAGGGCGGCGCACAGCTCCCCTACCGACACGGGCTCGCCGGACGCCAGCAGCAGCGCCTCGACGGCGGGGATCCACCGGGCGGCGGGGTCGCCCTCGCCCCCGGGGAAGGGCAGCACCTTCGGGTCCTCGGGCCCGCTCACGGAGAGACCCCCCCGTCGGGCTCGGGCGCGTCCGACCCGGCCTCGTCCGCGTCCGCCTCGTCGCCGGCCATGCGCCCGGTGAGCAGGTCCAGGTCGATGGCCTCGCTGTCCACCACCCACAGGTGCACCGGCGCCAGGTGGCCCTCCTGCCGGAGCCCCAGCCAGCCCAGCCGGACCATCTCGAGGGTCGCGATGAAGACGATGACCCGCTCGCCCGGACGGGGCAGGTCCTTCAGCACGCGCCCGAGGCTCCCCTCCCCGCCCCGCGCGTCGAGGGTGTCGAGGAGCACCCGGCAGCACCGGCGCAGGTCCGGGCCATCGTCGGGCAGGGTGTGGGTGGGCGGCCCGGCCGCCTGGCGGGCCAGCAGATCCCAGTACAGGTCGAGCAGGCCGAAGGGATCCACATCGGTGGTGAGCGGCCGATCCCTGGCGTCGGGCTCGGAGGCGGCTCGGGCGAAGGTGTCGCGGCCCAGCCAGGGGCGGGCCTCCAGGGCCTCGGCGCGGGCCTTGACGGCCTGGTAGGCCTCGAGCTGGCGGGCGAGGGCCTCGGCCGGGTCCTCCTCGGGGGCGCCGTCGTCGGTCTCGGGGCTCGGGGGCCGCGGGAGGAGGGAGAGGGACTTGAGGTGGACCAGGGTGGCGGCCATGACCAGGTAGTCGGCGGCCAGGTTCAGCCGGAGGTCCCGGAGCCGCTCCAGGTAGTCCAGGTAGGCGTCGCAGATCCGGGCGACCTCGAGCCGGGCCAGGTCGATGCCGTCCCGGCGGACCAGGTACAGGAGCAGGTCGAGGGGGCCCTCGAAGACGTCGGTGTGGATGGTCCAGGACGCGGCCGCGCCGGACATGCCCCCTCCGGGCCGGTCAGTGGGCGACGAGCACCATCAGGTCGGTGTTCATGAGGATGTAGTCCGCCGCGGTGCCGTACAGGAAGTCCTTGAGCCGGCTGCGGCCCCGGAAGCCCACGGCCAGCACGTTGGCGCCGGCCTTCACCGCGGTCCGGGCCATGGCGGTGTGGGGCTCGTGGTCCGTGACCACATGCCGGGTGAGGTCCAGGTCCGGGAAGGTGTCGGCGCACTCGTCGAGGATGTCCCCGCCGGAGCCGTCGGAGGTCACATAGATGGCGTGGACGGGCACCTCGAGGGGATCGGCGAGCAGGTGGGTGGCCTTCAGGGCCCGGGCAGCGCCGTCGGAGCCGTCGTAGCCGAGGGCCACCGCCTTCACCGCGTCCTGCTTGCGGGCCACGAAGAGCACCGGCACCAGGATCCGGGACATGACCTCGTCCAGGTGGCTGCCCCCCTGGCCCGGGAACTGGTCCTCGGTGGTGCCGCGCAGGCCCATGACCACCAGGTCCACGTGGCGGGCGTGATGGGCGATCCGATCCCCCACCGAGCCCGAGTCGTTGGTGGTCCGGACCGGCACCCCGGCTAGCTCGGCGTCGCGGGCCACGGCCGAGAGGATGTCCTCGCCGTGCTTGGTGTGGGCGGCCTCGATCTCGGGCGAGACCACCGCCGGCTCGAAGCCCAGGCGCCCCTTCACGTCCTTCAGGAGGTTGCCGCTGGACCGGCGCACGTTGACCACGTGCAGGGCGTCGATCCGGGCATCCTCGTGGGCCGCCGCGAGCTGGATGGCCACCGAGGTGGCGGCGCGGGCGAAGGTCGAACCATCGGTGCAGAGCAGGATGCGGAGCGGCATGGACACCTCGGGCGGATCAGGCGGGCCGGGCAGACCCGAACTGTAGCCTGGACGACATCAGGTCCGCCCCGTCCACAGCCGCTTCACCCGATGGACGCTGGCGATCCGCGCCTCGGCGATGCGGTTGCTGGCGGCCAGCGGCGTGCAGCCCTCGGCCTGGGCCCGGTCCAGCACGGCCTTGACCGTGTCGTAGATGCCGGTGGCGTCGTCCATGGCCTTCTCGGCCGGGAAGTCGCGGAGCTCGGCGTACACGCTCATCAGGCCGCCCGCGTTGATCACGTAGTCGGGCGCATAGGTGATGTTGCGCTCGAGGAGGGCCTCGCCGTCCCGGACCTCGTCCTCGAGGACGTTGTTGGCCCCCCCCGCGATGATGGGGGCGGTGATCCGGGGGATGGTCCTCGTGTTGACGATGCCGCCGATGGCGCAGGGAGCCAGCACGTCGCAGTCGCAGCCGTACCAGTCGTCGGCCTCGACCACCTGGGCCCCGAGCTCGGTGACGGCCCGGTCCAGGCGGGCCCGGTCCACGTCGGTGACGACGAGCTTGGCGCCGTGGTCGCGCAGGTAGGTGGCCAGGTGCCAGCCCACGCTGCCCACGCCCTGGATGGCGACGGTCCGCCCTCCCACGTCGGGGCTGCCGTAGACGACCTCGAGGGCGGCGCGGATGCCGTGGAACACGCCCCAGGCGGTCACGGGAGAGGGATCCCCCGAGCCGCCGGTGTGGGCGCCGGCCCCGGTCACGTGCGGGGTCTCGCGGCGGATCATGTCCATGTCGGCCACGTTGGTGTTCATGTCCTCGGCGGTGATGTAGCGGCCGCCGAGGGAGTCGATGAAGCGGCCGAAGGCGCGGAACAGGCCCTCCGACTTGACGGAGCGATCGCCCAGGATGACCGACTTGCCCCCGCCCAGGTCCAGGCCGGCCACCGCCGCCTTGTAGGTCATGCCCCGCGAGAGGCGGAGGACGTCGTTCAGGGCGTCGGCCTCGCTGGCGTAGTCGTAGAGGCGGCAGCCCCCCAGGGCGGGCCCCAGGGTGGAGTCGTGGATGGCGATGATCGCCTTGAGACCCACGGATGCATCGTGGCAGTACACGACCTGCTCGTGCCCGTGGGCCGACATCTGCTCGAACGGAAGCACAGGACCTCCAGTGCGTTCCGCCGATGATAACCGCAGTGACGACCCCGTCGGGGGCTTGACGGAGGCTTGGCGAACCGAACGGGCCCGGGGATCAGTCCCCGCCGCTGGAGACCTTGACCTCGACCCCGTCTGGGACGGTGACATCGAACTTCTTGAGCAGGCGCGCCAGATTCGGGCGGCGCATCCCGGCGAAGTCGGCGGCCCGGGTCTTGTTGCCGCCGGAGCGGCGCAGGGCCTCGCCCAGGTACCAGGTGGAGAAGGCGCGGATGACCTCCTCCTTGGCCTCCTGGTAGTGCCGGTCGAGCAGCTCCTCGGGCAGGTGCAGGCCACCGGCCGGAGACGGGGGAGCCGGGGTGCTCGCGTCCGGCGCGGCCTCGGACGGAGGGTGGGCGGCCAGGATCGGCAGCCCGGCCTGCCCGGCGGCCATGACCTCGGGGGGAAGGCCGGCGGGACCGATGATCTCGCCGGTGGACTCGTAGAGCATGCTCGTGATGACGTTGCCGAGCTGCCGCACGTTCCCCGGCCAGTGGAAGCTCATGAGCGCCCGCATGGCGTCGGGGTGGATGGCCTTGAAGGTCCGCCCGAGGGTGGCCGCCTTCTCCTTGGCGAAGAAGTAGGCCAGGATGACGATGTCCTCGGGGTGCTCGCGCAGCGGCGGGACCCGGATCCGCAGCATGTTGATCCGGTACCAGAGGTCCTTCCGGAACGTCCGCTCCTCGACCATGCTGGCCAGGTCGCGGTTGGTGGCCGCCACCACCCGCCCGCGGAACTCGATGTCCCGGCTGCCCCCCACCCGGCGAAAGGTGCGGTTCTCGAGGACCCGCAGCAGCTTGACCTGCATCTCGTGGGGGAGATCGCCGATCTCGTCCAGGAAGACGGTCCCCTCGCCCGCCTCCTCGAAGTAGCCGACGTGCCTGGAGCGGGCCCCGGAGAAGGCACCCTCCTCGTGGCCGAAGAGCTGGCTCTCGAAGAGCTCGCGGGGGATGGCGCCGCAGTTGACGGCCACGTAGCGCCCCTGGTCCCGGCCGCCCTCGGCGTGGAGGGCCCGGGCGACCACGTCCTTGCCGGCGCCCGTGTCGCCGGTGACCAGGATGGGCTCCTTGCCGCCCGCGTAGCGACGGATGGCGGAACGGAGCTGCTCCATGGCGTCGGAGCGCCCGAGGAGGAGGCGCTCGGCGTGGCCCTCGCCGCCGAGGGCGCGGCGCTGGAGGTGGGCGTTCTCCTCGCGCAGGCGGCGGGCCTCGACCCCGCGCCGCAGGACCTGGGCGAAGCGCTGGGAGTCCTGGATCGGCTTGGTGAAGTAGTCGCTGGCGCCGTGCTGCAGGGCCTCGTAGCCCACGCTCACGTCGCCCTCGCCGGTGAAGAGCACGTAGTCGAGGGTGGGGTGGCGCTGGCGGGCCTCGCGGATGAAGCTGACCCCCTGGAGGCGGCCGGGCAGGCCCTGGTCGACCAGGACCACGTCCACGTCTTCCTTGGCGAGGGTGTCCAGGCCTTCCTCGGCGTTGGGGACACCGATGGTCCGGAAGCCCTGCTGGCTGGCGATCCGCATCACGCTCCGCCGGACGAGTCGCTCGTCCTCCACCACGAGGAGGGTGGGCTGACGGGTGTTCATGGAGCCTCCCGGCGCGCCCGGCAGAGTATCACTCCGGAGACACTCGACCAGTGGCCGACCCCCTCCTCACGAACCGCTGACCGGGCGGAGGGTACCGGTCCGGCCGGCGGTGAACCAGGGTGCTGGAGCGCCGTCACAGGCCGTGGTGACCGCACAGAAGCGGCACGAATCGGTCTTGGAGAAGCGGGCCACGTCCGGGAAGAAGAGCAGGGGCCGCTCGGCCGGGTGATCCGCATCCACGTACCAGCGGTTGCGGCTGCGCCGGGTGGGTCGGGCCCAGGCCGGCACGGCGCACTGGGGGAGACCGCGGACGGCGGTGGGCACGCCCGCGGCCCGGAGGGGCTCCAGCAGGTCCGGCAGGCGGGCGGCCAGGTGCGGGGCCGGGGGCGGAGGAACCGGGCCACCGAGGGGCCAGCTCAGGACCGCCAAGGGGGGCGCCAGGCGGGCGACGGCGGCGGTGAGGGCGTCGAGGCGGGGCAGGGTGGCGGCCTCGAGGGGCAGGACCGCCGTGAATCGGCGCCCGAGACGCAGGACGGCGGCCAGATCCTGGAGATCCGTGGGGTCCCTGACCACCACCACCCCATCGTCGGCCCGGGCCAGCAGCCCGTCGGTCTGGCGCGCCTCGCGCCGACCCGGGTCCAGGTGCAGGGTGAACCGGGCCAGGCCCCAGGCCCGGGCAGCGTCGATCGCGGCCGCCAGACCGGGGACGGCCCCGGTCAGGACCAGGTGGTCCACGGGCCTCGTGCGGGGACCCCGACGCACCACCAGCAGGTGGTGGAGCGCGGCCTCCACCTCGTCGGCGGTCAGGTCCCGGGAGGGCCGAGGCGCCCCCGCCGGCACCACCGAGCCCGGGGCCACCGTGGCGCGCACCTGCACGGTCGTCGGGGTGGCCACCACGCCCGCCCCGGTGAAGCGCAGCAGGCTCACCGGCCGAGGGCCCGCATCACGCGGTCAGCCGCAGGCTGGTGCAGCCGTCCAGCTCCCACAGGACCTGGAAGTCGGCCACCGGCAGGGTGCGCTCCTCGTCGATGTCGTCCCACGGGTTCGGGTCCATGGCGTTCACCCGGTCGGTCACCCGCTCCACCAGCAGCCAGCTCGGCGCCACGGTGCCGTCCTCCCGGCGCTCGTAGATGCGGGCCAGCCACGGGAGCCCCCGCTCGAACTGGTAGTGCCGGATCCGCTGGAGCCGCTCCTCGCGGCTGCCGGCGCCCAGGTCGGTGGAGACCGCCTCGCCGAAGAGGCGACCGGCCAGGCCGGCCACCGCGTCGGGCGCCTCGCCCGCCTCGTCCACCAGGGCCGCCACCCGCTCGATGAGCGCCAGGCCGGCCGCGTCGCCCGTCTCGGCATCTTCCGCGGCGAGGACCCGGGAGATGGCCTCGGCCAGCTCGGGGTCGTCCGGGGTGTGCTCCCGGGCGCCCATCAGGGTGATCCAGGTGGCCAGGGCCACCCGCAGGTTGCCGTCCTGGATGTGTGCGATGTCGGTCATCGAGCCTCCGTGGGGCCGCGCTGCCCCTGCGCGCGGAGGATACACGCCCCTCCATGCGCACGTGCCTCCCCCTGCTGCTGTTGGCCTGCACGCCGGACCCGGCGCCGCCGCCGCCCCTGTCGACCCCCGGCGGGACCCCGGTGCTCGACCTCTCGGACCGGCCGGCGCAGGTGGGGCTCCCCCCCGTCCAGGCCGTCCTGGACGACCTCGAGGGCCGCTTCACCCTCCAGGACCCGAAGCCCGCCACCAGCGCCCGGGCGCGGCGGATCGGCGCCGGCTGGTCCTATGCCCTGCCCTTCGAGGCGCGGACCGACGACACCCGGTTCGCGCCCCCGGGCCTCACGGTCACGGCCGAGGGCGAGCCCCTCCCCTGGCGGCTGGACCCCCGCTCCGGCCCCGGCTGGCGGCTCGATGATGACGCCCTGCTGCTGATCTGGCCCGAGGGCCCTCCCCCCGAGACCCTGGTCCTCACCCACCCCGACCTGGCCCGCCGCCTGGATCGCCTCTCCCCCACCCGGGCGGGGCTGGCGCCGGACGCCTTCGTGCGACACGCCATCACCTGGGAGGACGACACCCGGGAGGGGCTGCTGATGGTGGCGGGGACCCGGGTGAGCTGGGACGTCACCCTGCCCGAGGGGGCCCGCCTCTCGGCGGCGGTGGCCCGCGTGCCCACGGGCCTCCGGGAGGGTCGGGACCCGGCGCCCATCACCCTCTCGGTGCGTCCCGGCGCCGGGGAGCCCACGCCCCTGCTCGAGGCCACCCCCGAGCCCTCCGGCTTCACCCCCATCGAGGCCGACCTGACCGCCTTCGCCGGGCAGCGGCTCACCCTCACGGCGACGGCGGGGCCGGGCGCCCCCGCCTTCCTCGCCCACCCCAGGGTCGTGGGCGATCCCACCGGGGTCCCACCGCGGCGGGTGCTGTGGATCGGCCTCGACACCACCCGACCCGACCACCTGGGCCTGTACGGCCACGACCGGCCCACCTCCCCCCACCTGGACGCGTGGGCGGGCCAGGCCACCGTCTTCACCGACGCCGTGGCCCCGGCCCCTCGGACCCGGCCCTCCTTCCGGTCCGCCCTCACCGGGCGTCGTCCCCTGCCGGCGGTGGGGGCCCCCACCCTCCTCGCCCGGCTCGACCAGGCCGGCTTCGCCACCGCCGGCATCGTGGCCAACATCCACCTCAACCCGCGCTTCGGCTTCTCCGACGGGGCGGACCGCTGGCGGCTCGACCCCTCGGCCGACGCCGAGGACCAGGTGGACCGGGCGCTCGACTGGCTCGAGGAGCACCGGCACCAGGACGCGGCCCTCTTCCTCCACTTCATGGACCCCCACCTGCGCTACGACGCCCCGGCCCCCTTCCGGGACCGCTTCGTCGCGGACCCCGATCCGGACCTTCCCCCCGGCTTCCACCGGGCCCAGGTCCTGGGCTGGCAGCGGCGGGGGCTGCTGGACGCCCGCCGCCGCGCCCACATCGAGGCGCTCCACGACGGCGAGGTGGCCTACCTGGACGATCAGCTCGGCCGCCTCTTCCAGGCGGTCGAGGCCCTGCCCGGGCGGACGCTGGTGGTGGTGCAGAGCGACCACGGCGAGGAGTTCTGGGAACACGACGGCTTCGAGCACAACCACACCCTGCGCCCCGAGGTGGTGGACGCGGTGATGGTGGTGCGGCGCCCCGGGCAGACCACCGGCCACCGGGTGGACGTCCCGGCGACATTGGCGGATCTGCTGCCCACGGTCCTCGAGCTGCTGGGGCTGCCCGCCGACGGCGTGGATGGCCGGTCCCTCCTCCCCTGGCTCGACGGGACCGCGCCCGCCGACTGGCCCGAGCGGCCCCTCGGGGTGGGCCACCTCATGTACGCCCCCGAGCGCTGGGCCGTCCGCTTCCGAGGCCACACCTATGAGCTCGTCACCGGAACCGGCGAGGAGCACCTCTTCGACCGCACCGCGGATCCGGGGGAGCACGTGGATCTGGTGCCGGGTCCCGATCTGGCCCCCTTCCGCACGGCCCTGGCCCACTCCCACGACCTGGACGTGGGCCCCGGCTGGCGGGTGAAGGTGCACCTGGCCGGCCCGCCCATCACCCTGCACCTGCCCGCCCCCGCCCTGGACGCCCGGGTCCTGGACCCGGAGGTGTTCCGGACCTACCGCGCCAACGAGGTGTGGGGCGAGACGCCGCCGGTGCGGCCCGATGACGTGGCCACGGTGGCGCTCTCGGAGGACCGCCGGACCCTGCGGATCACCCCGGGTCCCCACGCCCGGGGCACGCTGATCGTCCGCTTCGACGGCCCCACGGCCCCGGCCGGCCGGGTGGGGACAGCCGAGGAGACCGTGCCCATCCAGGGCGGGCCCCAGGCGGGCGTACCCGGCCTGCACAAGCTCGATGTCCGGGAGGGCACGGTGCTGGTGCCGCCCCTGGGCGAGGCCGAGCGCCTCGCGGCCGTGCTGGGCACCCTCGACGACGTGGACGACGCCACGCGGGGCCTCCTCCAGGAGCTGGGCTACCTGCGAGAGGGTGCTAACTCTGGTGGTTCCGCTTCCACTCCGCCAGGTGGGCCTTGACCTGGGCATAGCCCCACGGCTCGAGGGTCTCGGTGCCCCGGGCCGCCGTCTTGGGGATCCCCATGTCCTCGCACACCCGCCGGGCGAAGCGCTGACGCCCGCGTCGGCCCTTGGGGAAGCGGAGACCCAGCACCACCGTGGAGCCGGGCTCGACGCTGTCCATGAGCAGGTTGATGGACCCGTCGTGGTCGGGCTGGCAGACCATGGTGCGCTTCTCGCCCCGGGTGCGGGCCTCGAGGAGCTCACCGAGCACCCGCACGATGGCCGGGCGGTTCTGCAGCCAGACCGGACCGTCCAGGACCAGGCAGGGCGCCTCCAGGAGATCCTGGGGCCAGGCCCGATCCCGGACCCGGTCCATGAGCGCGGCCTCGAGGCCCTTGTGATCCAGGTAGTGCGGCCGCGGCTGGGAGAGGCGGAGCGCCACGCTCGTCTTGCCGGCGCCGGGGGGCCCGAGCAGGAAGATGGTGGAGCGCTGACGGAGGATCCGCGGCAGGGCCCGCTTGCCGAGGAACTCGGAGCTGGTCCCGGTGAGGAAGGCGGGCTGGGCGCGGCGGGTCACGTTCTTCCGTCGGTGAGGTGCACGTCGCGTCACGCAAGTGTCCGAGGGCGGGCGGGGAGGAACGCCGCGGGCCGGGGTCGTGAGCGACGACGAGTCCGTGACCGGGCGTGGGCCCGGCCGGTCGACGTCGTGGGGAGCGACCCGGCTGTGCACAAGGTGGGGATGTGGCGGCCCGCAGACGTTAGCGCGATCCCCAGACGTCCACAAACCCGTCCGAGACGCCCCACCCCGCCCATCCTCGGCGGCTCTCCTGCAAGGTCGGCGCGATGGGGACCGAGCGCCACGACACAGAGCGATGATGCCGTCATCGCCCCACTCGTGCGTGAACGCCAGGATGGTACGTGCGCCACGTCGGTTCCGTCGCTTGACAGACCGATGGCCGGGACCGCAGCGACCCGGCTCTGTCACGGGCCCCGAACGTCGGCGCCCCGCCGGGCGGGGGGGGGCGCGAGGCGGAACGAGGCGGATCGCGGCGGGTCGCGGCGGCCTGGGGCCCCGCCGGGACCGGGGGTCAGTCGCCGGCCAGCAGGTTCTTCGCCACCACGATGCGCTGGATCTCCGAGGTGCCCTCGTAGAGCGTGGTGATCCGGGCGTCGCGGTAGAGGCGCTCGACCTCGTACTCCTGGCTGAAGCCGTAGCCACCGTGGATCTGGATGGCCTCGTAGGCGCAGAAGTTGGCGGTCTCCGAGGCGTGGAGCTTGGCCATGGAGCACTCGAGGCTGCCCCGCTCGCCCTTGTCCTTGGCCACCGCGGCGCGCCAGGTGAGCAGGCGGGCCGCGTCGATGCGCGTCTTCATGTCGGCCAGCTTGAACTGGATGGCCTGCTTGTCCGCGAGGGGGCGGCCGAAGGCGATGCGCTGCTTGGCGTGCGCCACCGACAGGTCGAGGCAGCGCTGGGCGATGCCCAGGGCCTGGGCCGCGATGCCGATCCGGCCGCCATCCAGGGTCGCCATGGCGACCTTGAAGCCCTGGCGCTCCTGGTGGAGGAGGTTGTCGGCAGGGACGTGGAGGTTCTCGTAGACGAGCTCGGCGGTGCTGGAGCACCGGATCCCCATCTTCTCCTCGATCTTGCCGACGCCGAAGCCGTCCCACTCGCTCTCGACGATGAAGGCGCACACCCCGCGGTGCCGCTCGTCCGGATCGAGGTTGGCGTAGGTGACGCAGATCCCGGCCTGGGGACCATTGGTGATCCACACCTTGTTGCCGTTGAGGACGTAGGAGCCGTCGTCCTGCTTGACCACCCGCGTCTTCTGGGCGCCGGCGTCCGAGCCGGCGTCGGGCTCGGTGAGGGCGTAGCAGCCGATCTTCTCGCCCGATGCGAGCACCGGGAGGTACTTCTTCTTCTGGTCCTCGGTCCCGAAGGAGAGGATGGGCCAGGACGCCAGGCTGTTCTGGACGCTCATGATGACGCCCACGCCGGCATCGGCGTAGCAGATCTCCTCGAGGGCGACCACGTAGGAGAGGATGTCGAGCCCGGTACCGCCGTACTCCTCGGGGATGAACATCCCCATGAAGCCCATCTCGGAGAGCTGGGTGACGATCTCGCGGGGGAAGGCGTGGGTCCGGTCCCGCTCGCCCGCGCCGGGGAGGATCTCCTGCCGGGCGAAGTCCCGGGCGAGATCGCGGATCTGCTTCTGGTCCTCGGACAGCTCGAACATGGAAGCTCCTGGCTCGGCACCGCTGAATGACGGTTCAGTCGGAAAGCCTAACCCATGGGAGATGCGGGGGCGCGACAGGTGCCATCACCCGTTGCGGAGCCCACCAGGGCGGACCCGTCCGCCCGACCACCGCCCGACCACCGCCGGGACGCCGCCCGATCAGGCGTCGTCGGAGGAGACGGCGAAGGCGGGGTCGCGCTTGTCCAGGAAGGCGGCCATGCCCTCGCGCTGGTCGGGGTGGGCGAAGCACAGGCCGAACAGGGTGCGCTCGGCGGCCTGGCCGGTGGAGAGGGCGCCGTCGGCGTTCTCGTGCACGGCGCGCTTGCACAGGCGCACGGCGTTGGGGGAGAGCCTCGCGATCCCGGCGGCGAGGGCCCGGGCGGCCTCGAGGACGTCGCCCTCGACCGCGCGGGAGGCCAGCCCCATGGCCACGGCCTCGGGGGCCTTCACCTGGCGGCCCGTCAGGCACAGGTCGAGGGCCCGGGCCATGCCCACCCGGCGCACCAGGCGCTGGGTGCCGCCGAAGCCCGGGATGACCCCGAGCTGGACCTCGGGCTGGCCGAACCGCGCCTTCTCGCCGGCGAGCACGATGTCGCAGGCCATGGCGAGCTCGCAGCCCCCGCCCAGGGCAAAGCCGTTGACGGCGGCGATGACCGGGACCGGCAGGGCGGCGAGGCGATCGAGCAGGGCCTGGCCCCGAGCCGCGAAGCCCTCGGCCTCGGTGGGCGAGAGCTCCTTCATGAAGGCGATGTCGGCCCCGGCCACGAAGGCGCGGCCCGCGCCGGTGAGGATCACCGCGCGCACCGAGCCATCGGCGGCCAGGTCGGTGACCAGGCCCTCGAGGGCCTCGATGACCTCGGCGTTCAGGGCGTTGAGGGCCTTGGGCCGGTGGATGGTGACCACGGCGGTGGGTCCGTGGCGCTCGTGGAGCACCGGCAGGTCGGCGGGGGCGTTGGACACGGGTCCTCCGGGTCAGTCGTAGGTGTAGAAGCCGCGGCCGGTCTTCCGCCCGAGCCATCCGGCCTCGACGTACTTCACCAGGAGGGGGCTGGGCCGGTACTTGCTGTCCCCGCCGAGGCCATCCCGGAGGACCTCCATGATGGCCAGGCAGGTGTCGAGGCCGATGAAGTCGGCCAGGGTGAGGGGTCCCATGGGGACGTTGGTGCCCAGCTTCATGCCGGTGTCGATGTCCTCGACCGTGCCGATCCCCTCGTACAGGGCCTGCACCGCCTCGTTGATGTAGGGCATGAGCACCCGGTTGACGATGAAGCCGGGCATGTCGCGGGCCGCGAGCACCGTGGTCTTGCCCATCTCGCGGGCCACCGCGTCGACGGTCTCGTGGGTGGCGTCCGAGGTCTGGAGGCCGCGGATGATCTCGACCAGCTTCATGACCGGGACCGGGTTCATGAAGTGCATCCCGATCACCTGCTCGGGGCGGCCGGTGGCGGCGGCGATGCGGGTGATGCTGATGCTCGAGGTGTTCGAGGCCAGGATGGCGTCGGGCGCGGCGTGGCGATCCAGCCCCTCGAAGATCCGGAGCTTGAGGTCCACGTTCTCGGTGGCCGCCTCGACCACGAGCTGGGCGGGGGCCACCGCCGCCACGTCGGTGGTGGTGGTGATCCGGGCCACGGCGGCGTCGGCCTGGGCCTCGGTGAGGCGCTCCTTGCGGACCTGGCGGGCCAGGTTCTTGCGGATGGTGGCCAGGGCCCGCTCGAGGGGCTCGGGCGCGACGTCCTGGAGGATGACGTCGTAGCCGGTGGTGGCCGCCACGTGGGCGATGCCGTTGCCCATCTGGCCGGCGCCGACCACCGCGATCGTATTCACGCTCATGCGGGGCTCCGCAGCACGGGTGGCCGGCAGGCTAACATCCCCCCTCGGCCCCACCACCGGGGTCGGCGCCGTGGAGGCCACGTGACCGTCCTGCCCGACTGGTGCCGCCCACCCCGGGGCCTGGTGGGGCGCGAGCGGGTGGTGGCCGAGGCCCTTGCCGCGGTGGCGGCCGAGCCCATCTGCCTGGTGGGCCCCGCCGGCGTGGGCGCCACCACCGCGGCAAGGGA
>CAZPJM010000109.1:0-14704 GCA_964586865.1 uncultured Enterobacteriaceae bacterium | reverse complement strand
GCCGGCGGTCCGCCGGCGAACCCTCCCCCGGGAGGCTTCCCGCCCCCCATCGCCGGACCCGGGGGCGGCGGCGGGATGATCCAGGGCCCGACCGCCGGGGGCATCTCCGGGCCGACCGCGGGCGGCGCCGCCGGGGGCGCTCCCTTCGCCGCCGTCGAGGAGCCCGACCACGCCGAGGACATCGCTCGCAACCGCACCCGGAGCTGGGTGACCTTCGCCATCATCGGCGCGATGGTGCTGCTGCTCCTCGGCTCCTTCACCGTCGCCGGTGTCGGCCTCGTGGCCTTCTTCTACTTCCAGGTCGAAGAGGAGGAGGAGAGCGGACGGGCCCCGGTCGTGGAGTCCCACACCGAGGTGGCGCTCCACCGAACGGCGACGGCCGCCCCGGGGCCCTGTGGCTGAGTCGGCCGCGCGACGGGTCCGGGTCCTCGGCGGCCTGGCCGCCGACTCGCTGAACGACCTCATCGCCGAGGTGGTGGCGGGACCGGACGCCGGGGCCCGGGTGGTCCTGGGGCCCCCGGGGGATCCGGAGGTCCACGCCGCCGTCCGCCGCACCGCCTCGCCGATCCTCGTGGCCCCGCGCGAGGTCCTCGACACGGATCGGGGGCGCTGGGCCGTGGTGCCCTGGGTCCCCGGTCTCGATCTCGTGACGCTTCGCGAGCACCACCCGGACGGCGTCCCGCTCGATGTGGCCATCGCCATCCTCCTGCCGGTGGTCCGCGGCCTGCGCCGGCTGGCCGCCGAAGGGCTGGGGCACGGGGCGATGGGGCCCTCCAAGGTCCGGATCGGCGGGGATGGGCAGGTGCGCGTCGTGGGGATCCGCGGCGGCCGTCCCCCCGCCGACGGCCCGGCCCTGCGCGATCTCCTCGAGGAGCTCCTCGGTCTCGACGAGGGTCTCTCCGCCCCCGAGGCGGCCCGGCCCCTCCTGGAGGACTGGGTCGACGATCCGGTGGCGCTGGAGGCGCACCTCGAGGCCCACCATCGGCCTCTCGACCTGGCCGGGGTGGTGCGCCCCATCCTCGAGTCCACCGACCCGGCCCTCCATCCCCACCCCCTCGCCGGCGCCGAGCTCCAGGCCCGGGCGGCCGGCGACCAGGTGCCCTCCAAGGTGCGGCTGGCCGCGGTCAGCGCCGTCACCCTGGCCCTGGGGCTGGCCAGCGGCGTCTACGTGAGCGGCACCCTCCTGGCGCCGGCGACCCCGGTGGTGGAGGTCCCCGGCGCCACCGAGGTCGTGGTGGACTGCGACCCCTTCGAGCACGGGGGGGCCCGCCTGGACCTGACCGCGGCCACCACCTGTCGGGTGACGGCCCGCGACGCCGACGGCCGGGAGAGGGTCGGGCGCCTCGACGGATCCTTGACGGGGCGGTACCTGTGCGAACCTGACGGAGGAGAGCTGCGATGCACCGAGCGTTGATCCGCCGGCCCGCCTGGGCGCGCCTTCTGCTGGGAGCGGGGGCCGTGGCCTCCGCCCTGCTCGCCGCTCCCCCGGCCCTGGCGGGCGACGGCTTCGTCATCTGGCTCCAGGACGAGATCCCCGACGAGAAGACCCGGGCCAAGGCCGAGCGCCTGTCGGCCGCCGACGTCCACCGGGCCCACGCGGATCTGGCCTTCCCGCCCCAGCCCGCCACCCCCGAGGACGCCGCCCGGATCGAGGCCCTCCGCGAGGCGGTGGCGAGCGGGCGCTCACGGTGGGACGAGTTCGACGTGGAGCTCACCATCGCCCGCGAGCTCGAGGCGGCGCTGGTCCCCATCACCTTGATCCGCGACAAGCGCGACCTCCAGGACATCGTCGACGCCCGCCTCTTCCAGGGCGCCGCCGTCCAGAAGGCCTTCCCCCCCGATCGCTTCGCCACCGACGACGATGCGGAGCCCTTTCGCATCGAGCTCCCCGGCCTGACCGCCAACCGGCCCTGGGTCCAGGCCATGGCGCTGGACCCGGCCCGCACCTTCACGCGCGCCGACGTGGCCGATGGCTCCGCCTTCCCCGACCTGCAGGCCCTCGAGCCCGCCATCGACGAGCTCCCCGCGGCCGAGCTGGACATCTCCGGCCTTCCCCGCGGCGCCGAGCTCGTGGTGGACGGCGTCGGCGTCGAGACCGATGGCGTCGACACCCTCGATCTCCGTCCGGGCGAGCACTACCTGCACGTGGTCCGCAATGGCCTCGTGAGCGGGCGTCAGCGCCTGCCGGTGGCCCCGGGCGAGGAGCTGGACATGCCCCTGCTGGTGGACGCCACCGAGCTGGAGCAGGCGCGCAACCAGGTCCTGTCCGGCCTCACCACCAACTTCCCCGAGGATGTGAAGGCCAGCATCGAGCTGCTCGCCGAGCACAACGACGGCCCCATCTTCGTGGCGGCCCTCGACGAGAAGGGCCGGATCACCATCCTGCCCTATGCGCGGGGTGCCCAGCTCATCAAGCAGAAGCCCGTCACCTTCGTCCTCGCGGGCGAGGCCGGGGGTGGCGTGGTGGTCTCGAGCCTCTTCAACGAGGCGGATGGCACCAACGTGACCGCCCCGGCCATCATGGGTCATCTGGGCTTCGAGCTCGGGATCTACAACTTCGCCATCCTGGGCGGGATGGACGTGGTCATGACGCCCGCCAACACCCTCACCTACGGGCGGGGGGACCGCAGCGGCAACAACACCACCTCGGTGATGCCCCGCCCCTGGGGCGGCGCGGGGATCTACGTGCTCCGGCCCGCCGGCAGCACCCCCACCATGCTCATCGCTGGCACCTACGGCTTCAACGCCCCGGCCCACATGGCCTTCGGCGGGCGGATCACCTTCGGCGTGCCCATCGACGACAAGGGCACCTGGTTCCGGATCGCGCTGGGCGGCGATGCCTCGCCCGAAGCCCGGTGGGTCAACTACGAGGAGCCCGCCGACTCGGACATCCAGACCAACTACGGCAGCGTCTACGACGGGGTCTCCATGTTCAGCGGCTACCTGCGGATCGGGCTCGCCGCCCGGCTCTGACGCGCCCGCCCGGCGGGCCGCCGGGGGGCTCGCGGCGCCTCAGAACAGGTCGGCCACCTGGTCGTAGTACTCGCCGAAGTGCACCCGGTTGACCTGCTTGCCGTTCTTGTACATCTCCCGGGCCACCGCCTCGATGACGTGCTCCATGCCCACGGGCTGGTCGCGGTAGGCGGCCATGATGCAGGCGTTGATGGCGGCGTTGACGATGGCACCACCCGCCAGGGCGAAGTGGCGGGACAGGTACTGGAGGTCCAGATCCCCGGCCCGGGGCGCCCCGTCGGGGATGGCCCGCTCCCACAGCAGGTAGCGCTCCTGGGGCGAGGGCATGGGGAACTCGATGACGGCCCCGAAGCGGCGAAGGAAGGCCTCGTCGATGTTCTCCTGGAGGTTGGTCGTGAGCACCGCGCACCCCTCGAAGGACTCGAGGCGCTGGAGCAGGAAGCTGACCTCCTGGTTGGCGAAGCGGTCCTGGGCCTGCTTCACGTCGCCGCGCGAGCCGAACAGGGAGTCGGCCTCGTCGAAGAGGATCACGCTGCCACCGCCCTCGGCGGCGTCGAAGATCTCCTTCAGGTTCTTCTCGGTCTCGCCCACCCACCGGCTGATGACGCTCGACAGGTCGACCTTGAACAGGTCCAGGTTGAGGGAGCCGGCGATGACCTCGGCACACATGGTCTTACCGGTGCCGGGACCCCCCGAGAAGAGGACCTTCATCCCGTAGCCGCGAGCCCGGATCTTGGACGCCCCCCACTGGTGGTAGACCTTCTCCTGCTGGTCCAGGTACTGGACGATGTGGCGGAGCTGGTGGGTGACCTTCTCCGAGAGGATGAGGTCGTCCCACTTGTACCGGGGGACGATCCGCTGGGCGAGGCCGCTGAACTCCGGCCGCGCCGCCTCGCGACAGGCGGACCAGATGAGCTCCACCGCGGGCTCCCGGCCGCCGGCCTCGGCGCCGGCCCGGTCCAGGACCCGCTCGACCGCGGTGCCGCCCACGCTGTAGAAGCGATCGGCGATCTCGGCCGCCACCGACCGATCCCAGCCCCGCCGGGTGAGGGCGCTCGACCAGGCGTGGACGCGCTCCTCGGTGCTGGTGCGGCCCACGCCGACGGTGACGTTGGGGCGATCCACCCCCAGCATGGTCGCCACCGCCTTCCGGTCGTTGCCGCCCACGCAGACCGCGTAGGGAAGGGCCGCGAGGGCCGACCCCAGGTGCATCATCTGCAGCCGGACCTGGGGCTCCTCGGAGGTGTCGGGGACGTTCACCAGGTAGGGGATGGCCCCGTCCATCCGCAGGTCCCTCACCAGATCCCAGGGCTGGTCCAGGTACTTCTTGCACCGGTCCACGTCGACGCGCACCAGCGGGCGGTCCACCGAGCGGGCGATGGCCATGGCGACGCCCTCGCGAACGCCGGAGGTCCCGTTGACGATGGCGATGGTGACCGGCGTGTTGAGGGCGCCGGCCAGCTCGTGCAGGCGCCGCTGGGTCACGCGGGGCACGAACGGCGGCAGGCTGGTGTCCAGGCGGGTGGCGCCGTCCTGCAGCGGGGCGTGGTCCATCTGCAGGATCCAACGCAGGAGCTGCGGGGCCGGGTGGACGCGACGGCTGGTGTGGGTGTCCATCCCGTCGGGCGGGTTCAGGAGCAGCAGGCGGTTCCGGATGAGGGGGGCGCCGGGGAGGAGCCGGCCCTGGAGCGCCAGACGTTGACGCCGCTCCTGGCGGAGCACCCGGGTGGCCAGGTCGACGGTCAGGTAGGCCTGGTTCAGGTTGTCGTTGAGGTAGGCGAAGATCTTGCCGTAGCCGGCACTGATCTCGGGAGCGAGGGCCAGCAGGATGAGGTCCGTGTCATCGCCGTCGAGCTGGAAGCTGGCCCGGAGGCGGCCGAACTTGCCACCCGGCCCGTCGCGGTACGAGGTGGAGGCGCGGATGGCGTCGGCCAGGCCATCGTCGCCGGCCGGATAGTCGATCTCGCCGTGGGCGCGGAGCAGGGCATCCACCTCGTCGTCGGTGATGACCGAGCCCCAGAACTGCCCCTTGGCCCGCATGGCGGGTCGAGCACGCTGTCTGCGGACCGCCCGCAGAAGCAGCAGGTCGGTGCGCCGGAGGCGCCGCGCCAGGTCGCTGAAGATGCTGCTCTTGGCCATGCGCTCCTCGCAGGAGGCCCCCATGATGACGCGGGCGGGGGCGCGGGGACAAGCTTCGTCGCAGGTGCCGCGGTCGAGGCCATCCGAGGCCCGCCCCGGGGGCGCCGTCCGCCGCGCGCCGGCTCACCCCGCCGGCTCACCCGGTCTGGGGTCCGGCCTCAGACGAAGCCGGTGGAGCCGCCCTGGAAGGCGCCGTCCGTCTCCTGTGTGGCGATGGTCTCGATGCAGGCATCGGTCAGCTCGCGCACGATGGTGGGGTAGGCCTTGCCGTTGGCGAGCAGGGCCTGGAAGGCGGCCTCGGCCGGGTCCTGCATGCCGCTGCCCGTGCCGCCGACGCCACCGCGGGACTTGGAGGGCACCCCGGCGCGCGATCCGCCCCCCTTGGTCGAGCGGTGGATGGTCTGGACGTCGCCCTCGGACTGGATGCGCTGGTCCTCGATGGCCCGCAGCAGGGTGCCGAAGTCCTCGCCGTTGGCCGCGCGGTGCAGCACCATGCGCTCCACGGCGCGCGCCGCCCGCTCCTCGCCGTCGTAGTAGGACTGGGCCGCCCCGTCGCCCCCCGAGTTGATCTGGTGGTGGCGCTCGTGGGCGTAGAGGGCCTGGTCCTCGGGGTCGCTCGGATCGAAGTCCTCCGACACGAAGATGGAGCGATCCATGGTGAAGGCGCGCGCGCCGAGGGCCTTGAGCGCCCGGGAGGCGGTCGGACCCGTGTAGACCTCGCCGCCGTTGGGCATCTGGCGACGATACAGACCGGCCTGGTCTCGCTCGGCCAGCCGAGACACGACGGACTGGCCGGGGGAGGAATGCTTGGCCATGGGAGAGCCTCCATACACACAGAGGGGAGGGCCGCTTGGAGATCGTGCAGCCATCGTGGGCCTGGACGCCAGAGGGCGTGCTCCAGGATCCCGTCATCACCATCGGTGATGGTCGGATCCTACGCTGTTCCGCCGAGGGGCGCCACCCCGATGGGCCGGTGCTGCGCCTCCCAGGCCACCTGATCGTGCCCGGGCTCGTCAACGCCCACTCCCATGCCTTCCAGCGCGCCTTCCGCGGTCATGTCCAGTGGCGGGACGGCGGCCGCGACGACTTCTGGTCCTGGCGGGAGGCCATGTACCGCGTGGCGGGGGCCCTGGATGCCGACGCGGTCGAGGCGATCAGCCGGCTGGCCTTTCTGGAGATGATGGAGTCCGGCATCACCGAAGTGGGGGAGTTCCACTACCTGCACCACCGACCCGATGGCCGTCCCTACGAGGACCCGGATGTCCTGGCGCGCCGGGTCGTGGCGGCCGCCCGGGACGTGGGGCTGCGCATCACCCTGTTGTGGGTCGCCTACGCCCGGGGAGGTCCCGGCCAGCCCCTCTCCGCGCGGCAGCGCCGCTTCGGCGTGTCCGACGTGGCGGCCGCCCTCGATGCCGTCGACCGTCTCGGCGGGCTGGCGACCGACGGGGTCCGCATCGGACTGGCCCCCCACTCGGTCCGGGCCGTCCCGCCCGCGTGGTGGCCCGACCTGGCCACCTTCGAGGGACCCCTCCATGTCCACGTGGCCGAGCAGCCCCGCGAAGTCGAGGCCTGTCGCGCCGAGACCGGGCAGCCGCCCCTGGCCCTGCTGGAAGCGGCGGGGGTGCTCTCGCCCCGCTTCACGGCCGTCCACCTCACCTGGCCCGACGAGGGCGACGTGGACCGGCTGGTGGCCGCAGACGCCCAGGTCTGTGTCTGTCCCTCCACCGAGCTGGACCTGGGGGACGGCTTCCTGCCGGTGGCGGTGAGGGAGGCGGCGCGCCTGTGCCTCGGCTCCGACAGCCACGCCCGGATCGACCTCCTCCACGAGGCCCGCACCCTGGAGCTCCACGCCCGCGGCCTCACCGGCCGTCGCAACGTCCTGGCGCCTCCTGGGGAGCGTCACGGCCTCGCCGAGCGGCTCCTCCGGGCCGCCACCACCGCCGGATCGAGGGCCCTGGGCGGCCCCGAGGCCCGGCTCCGCCCCGGCGATCCCGCGGACCTGGTGGCCATCGACCTGTCCGGCCCGGCCTTCCTCGGCGTCCCACCCCTCGAGGCGGCCATCTTCGGCGCCGACCCCGGCCATGTCCGGCACGTCTGGGTCGGGGGCCGGCGCGTGGTCCGGGATGGGCGGCACCCCGAGCGCGACGCCGCCCTGGCCGCGGCGCGGCCCGTCCTCGAGGCCCTCTTCCCGTCGGCCTGACCGGCCGCCCCACCAGGGCTCGGGAGGGCGGACCTCGGGCGGTGCGGGTTCCACGATCGTCACCGAGTCGCCCCGCGTTGGGCTCGGGACGCGGTCCGCCCCCCGACTACCCGGCTTCTCCGCCCTCTTCCTCTTCTTCCTCCTCCTCCAGGGTCCACCATGGGTCGGCGATCCGCCGCTTGACCGGCTGGTCCTTGAAGGTCGTGGTGTTGGCCTGGATGGCGTGGGCGTTGGCCTCGATGTCGAAGGGCACGTCCGCCGGCGGGCAGCCCTGTCCGGGCTTCACCTGATCGAGGGCGGCCGGGGCGTCCTCTCCGGGGGAGAGATCCTTCACGCCGATCTGATCGCCCACCCGCTCGAAGGCCCGCTCCTCGGCCGACATGGCGCGCTCGAGGATCTGCGCGCCCCGGTCGAGGGCGCCCCGACAGAGCTGGCTGGCGGCCTCCTCGTAGAGCCGCGCCGCCTCGTGCCAGCGGGTGGGCTCGGGCTTGGTGATGTCGCTCTTGTGGTGGTCGGCAATCTCCTTCCACGCCGAGCGCATGTCCTCCTTCCCGAACTGCTCCTCGCGCAGCTGGGCCTCGCGCATCGCCCCGAGGCGCTGCGACAGGTAGGTCAGCAGCTCGTCACGGGTGGCTCTGCCCTGGTCGAGGCGCCGCTGGAGCTCGTCGTTCCCGAGCGCCTGGCCCATCCGCACCATGCGCGCCGACCGGGGGTCCTGGATGGCGCCCCGCGCGGCGTGCTCGGCGATGCTCTGGCCGGCGGCGCCGCCGGTCTTGTTCTTCTTCGGTCCCTGCATGCCCCGACTGTACCACGCACCACGGGGCCGTCGACGTGTCATGGATCGGCTCTGGAACCCGACTCGCGGGTGGGGCTTGATCTCTCCGGAAAAGGGTGGTGAGGATCGCCGTCCCGCAAGGGACCTGGAGCGACTCATTTCTTTGATCGAACGACACGCGCGCCTCTGCCGCACCTACCCGGGGGAGCCCCTCTTGGAGCTCGGACCCCTCGTGTCCCGGCTCGTGGAGCGGGACAGGGAGGCCCCCGTCTTCGAGGGCCTCTTCCAGGATGCCGTGCGTCTCAAGGTCAGCGAGGTCCGCGACAACCGCCGCCTCGCCGACACCAGCGAGAACGCCCCCCTGCTCATCCGCATCGTCAAGTACCCCTACGAGCAGGACGTGACCTCGGGTCGTCGCCGTCAGGTGTTCGAGCCCGTGTCCATGGAGCGCGACCGCCTCCAGCCGCGCCCCGCCCCGGTCACCGAGGTGCGCGCCCTGCGCGACGAGCCCTTCTTCGGCAACCCGTTCAAGGCGCTCGCCATCCACCCCGAGCCCCTCGCCCCGCCCCCCGGCGTCGACGAGTGGCTCGACAGCGTCGGGAGGGCCTGATGGATCGCGTCGCACCGCCCGGCTTCGCCATCGGCCCCAACCAGGCCGACAACACCATCGGCGACGTCACCGAGGCCCTCCAGCGCTTCATCCTGGACGGCTGGCCCGAGGACATCCCCCCGCCCCGCCTCGAGGAGGACCTCTCCTTCGTCCCCAAGGACCGCGAAGAGGTCGTCTACATCTACATGTACCGGATCGCCCAGAACGAGGCCCTGCGGAACCCGAAGCGCTTCCGCACCACGCCCTTCTCGGTTCCCGACCCGGACAAGCCCGAGGACTCGGAGCTCTACTACGAGTGGCCGCCGCTCTACCTGGACCTCTACTACATGATCTCGGTCCACTCGAAGTTCCGCAGCGACGCCGAGCGCCTCCTCGGGTGGGTGATGATGCGCCTGCACCACGCCACCCATCTGCTGTACCGCCCCCGTCGCTACGTCCTGCCGGAGGGTCGCGTGGTCGACTCCACGGGCGAGGACTGGAGCATCGAGAACGAGGGCGAGGACGTCATCATGGAGAAGGTCGCGCTGTCCCTGTGCGATGACTTCACCGTCGGCGATGCCATCAACTTCTTCACCATCCACGAGGCGCCGTACAGGCCGTACGTCACGTACCAGGCCCGGTGCTCCATCCGCGGCCCCCTGGTCGCGGCGCCTCCCACCACGGTTCGGGCGCACGAGCTGGGCTCCATGGAGTCCGAGCGTCCAAACGGGGAGCGTCCCAACGGCCGCATGAGCGGCCGGATGAAGACGCGACCCACCAGTCAGAGGCAGAACGAAATCGGTCCGACGGGTCACGGTGTGCGTGACCTCGACGACTCCAACGACGAGGGCTGACAAGCAATGGAATACCATACCCCTGGTGTCTACATCCGTGAGGTCGACTCCGGTCCCAAGCCGATTGCCGGCGTGGCCACTTCGATCCCCGGCTTCCTGGGCATGTTCAAGTTCGAGCCGCCGACCGATGCGGTGGCCATCACCGGTACCGACGGTACCAAGACCATCCGTGGCAAGGTCGTGCCGCAGCTCGTGGACACGAGCGGCAAGGTGGCCGGCGACAACGACGAGGCCGTCACCGCGCTGACCCAGGCCTTCCGCCTGAAGCGCTCCGCGGTCAAGGACGTGAAGAAGCTCCTCGAGCTCAACGGCCACAAGCCCAGCGTCGGCAAGGGCGCCAAGGGCAAGACCAAGATCACCGTCGGCAAGGACTCGGTCGAGGTCGACGAGGCCGTCCTCGACGCCTCGGGCAAGGTGGTCACCGACGACGACGCCGCCGTCGAGGACCTGCTCAACACCGTGAGCCAGACCTTCGCCATCGACAAGCCCCAGCCCAAGACCGCCAAGGACTTCCTCGAGGTCTACGGCTACTCCTTCGAGGGCGCCAAGGGCACCGCCATGATGAGCGAGTACTCGGTGCCGCCCTTCGCCGTCACCAACAAGAGCGAGTTCTTCCGGTGGCTGCAGAGCTACTTCGCCGAGTACCTCTGCTCCACCCGCTCCATCGTCGAGCTGGTCGGTGAGGACATCGAGGACCCGGACGACGCCGCCGACGCGGTGTTCGAGGCCCTCTCCTCCGACGACGCCCTGAAGGAGGAGTTCCGGAAGTGGCTCTCGCAGCCCTCCGTCTTCAACTTCGTCGCGGCCGTCAACGGCTTCTACGACAACGGCGGCGGCAAGTCCTACGTCTACCTGATGGGCGTCCAGGACCTGGACGTCTCCATCCGCGAGAACCAGGCCGACAAGCTTGGCCTGTACGCCTTCGACGACATCGACGACATGGCGCTCCACGTCTCGCCGGGCCTCAACTTCCAGCAGCAGAAGGAGACCCTCGAGCACTGCGAGATGCGGAAGGACCGCTTCGCCATCCTCGACGGCCCCATGGTCTCCGGCGGCGACATGGACATCCCGGCCTCCGAGAAGGGCTTCGGCGCCATGTACGTGCCTTGGCTCAAGGTCACGAAGCCGAGCTGGTACGTGGGTGAGCAGGACCTCAAGGTCACCGGCCCCCTGCGCCGCAAGCTCATCAAGACCGACAAGAACGAGCTGTTCGTGCCCCCCTCGGGTCACATCTGCGGCGTGTACGCCCGGGTCGACACCGACCGCGGCGTCCACAAGGCTCCGGCCAACGAGCTGGTCATGGGCATCACCGGCCTGTCCCAGAACGTGAACCGGATTGAGCAGGGTCAGTACAACGACCGTGGCATCAACGTCATCCGCATCTTCAAGGATCGCGGCATCCGCGTGTGGGGCGCCCGTACCCTCGCCACCAAGTCCGACCCCAGCTGGAAGTACGTCAACGTCCGCCGGCTGTTCATCTTCATCGAGCAGTCCATCATGCTCGGCAGCCAGTGGGCCGTGTTCGAGCCCAACGACCAGGCCCTGTGGAAGAAGCTGACCCGCGACACCCGGGCCTTCCTCCAGCGCGTCTGGGCCTCCGGCGCCCTGTTCGGCAACACCGCCGACGAGGCCTTCTACGTCAAGTGCGACGACGAGACCAACCCCCGCTACCTCATCGACGCGGGCCAGGTCAACGTGCAGATCGGCGTCTGCCCGGTCAAGCCGGCCGAGTTCGTCGTGTTCTCCATCGGTCAGTGGGACGGCGGCGCCCTCATCGAGGAGTGATCGCCCCCTGACCCCCGGGACCCGTCCGCAGCCGCGGGCGGGTCCCTCCGGGTCGCCTCTGCGACTCGGGTCTCGCCGAAAGGCTGTTCTATCCGCGCGAGATCTTCCCCCGATGTGTTCTCGGACCCCCCGGTTCACGGCCGGGTCCACCGCTCTGGAGAGCCCCGCTCATGTCACTGAAGACCGAGTACGAGTTCACCCTCCCCGTCGGCTACGTGGACAAGGACGGCAACGTCCACCGCGAAGGCGTCATGCGCCTCGCCAACGCCAAGGACGAGATCGTCCCGCTCAACGACCTCCGCGTCCAGCGCAACCGCGCCTACCTGATCATCGTGCTCCTCTCCCGGGTCATCAAGCGCGTGGGCACCGTCTCCGACGTCAACACCGGCGTCATCGAGAACCTCTTCGCCGCCGACCTCCGCTTCCTCGAAGAGATGTACAACCGCGTCAACGAGGACGAGGCGACGGTGCGGGTGACCTGCCCCGAGTGCGGACACGTGTTCGACAAGGAGTTCGGCCGCCTGGGGGAATAGTCAGCTACCCCCTTGAGAACGTCTTCAAGGAGGTAGCCTTCATCGCCTATCATTTCCACTGGAGCCGCGACGAGATCCTGGGCCTGTCCCACAAGGAACGACACACCTGGGTCCGCCAGATCTCGGACATCAACGAGCGTATCAACAAGAGCCGGTAGCGACTCCGGCTCCCCCGGGCCCCACCGGACGGGGCCCCGAAGCCCCCCAGACCTACAGAGGTGGCCGTGCGTCCCGGAATCATCGTTCAGCATGCCAAGGAGCTCACCAGGGAGACCTCCACCGTCCGCAGCGACATCCTCGGCGTCATCGGCGTGGTGACCCAGGACCGCTGGCCGGCCGGGGTCACGGTGGGCGACTTCCTCGAGCTTCGCCTGGACAGCCACGCCGATCTCGAGAAGAACCGGGGCAAGATGCTGTTCGACGCCGCCTCCCGGCGCGCCGTGCGAGCTTTCTTCGAGAATGGTGGGCGGACCTGCCATCTCTTCGGGCTGGTCATCCGGAACGAGCAGGACCTGCTGGTCGACGACCCCTTCGAGGCCGTCTTCGCCTCGCTCATCGACCGGCTCAGGGGCGAGGAGGACATCGGCATCCTCGCCATGCCCGCCCTGGGCTACCTGCCCCTCACCTTCGAGGGGGGTCAGTCGATGGTGGGGGGCCGTCCCGTGGTGGGCGGCGAAGCCATCTGGTCCATGCTCCTCGGCCACTGCCAGGAGATGAACAACCGCTTCCTCATCATCGACCCGCCGCGGGAGCTCCACGACCGGGCGCTCACCGACTGGGTGAAAGACTTCCGCAAGCGGAACGACGCCATCGCCAGCTTCGGGGCCATCTACTACCCCTGGCTCATGCAGGGCGACGAGGAGTTCCCGCCGAGCGGCCCCATGGCGGGCGTCTTCGCCCGCGTGGAGAACGAGCACGCACCCTTCGGCGTGAAGTGGCCGCCGGCCAACGAGAGCCTGCGCGGGGTCACCCACCCCTCCGTGGAGCTCCGCTGGAAGGAGGGCGGCGACCTCTCGGAGCAGGCCATCAACCCGATCCTCATGCAGCCCTCTCGCGGCGTGGTCGTTTGGGGGGCTCGGACCTTGTCATCCGACCCGAACTGGATACACATCAACTCGAGACGGATCGTCTCCCTGATCTGCGAGCAGGTTCGACGAGACAGCGAGTGGTCTGTCTTCGAGAACCAGACCCCCGAGCTTTGGAGCACCATCACCCGCACCGTTCGAGGTCGTCTCGACCAGCTCTGGTCTGCCGGTCTTCTGACCGGAGAGTCCGCCGGCGAGCAGTACCTCATCAAGTGCGACGACGAGACCAACCCGCCCGAGGCCCGGGACGCCGGACAGGTCAACGTCCGGATCTGGCTTCGACCGATTTCGACGACCGAGTATATTCTTGTAGAGCTCCGGCTCGGCGCCGATGGCGCCGGTGGAGGGATCTGATGGCGAAGTATCAGCGCGGCATGGTGGTGAAGGCAAAGGCCTCCGCCCGTTCTGTGGATGTCTACACCCGGCGCATGAGCCAGGGGGCCCGCACCACCTCGGTGTCGGTCAAGCCCGGCACCCGCGGGCGCACCTCCGAGGCGCGGGTGACCGCGACCTCGGTGGCGGCCATGACCCGGTCCATGACCGTGGCGGCCAAGACGACGGCCACCTCCGTCAAGCCGTTCACCCGCTCCATGAAGGTGAAGGCCAAGGTGACGGCACGGTCGGTCAAGATCTACACGCGCCACATCGAGAAGCGCGAGATCGAGAGGCCCGCCACCACGCCGGGCGCTCGAGGCATGAAGCAGCCGGACGAGATCGTCGACCGGGATCCCTGGGGCAACTACCGGTTCGCCCTGTTCATCGACGACAAGGAGATCGCCCACTTCATGGAGTGCTCGGGCCTCAAAAACTCCGCCGAGGTCTTCGAGATCCAGGAGGGCGGCCTCAACGGGCGCACCCACAAGCGCACCGGTCAGTCCAAGTGGGAGAACATCACCCTCCGCTACGGCACCTCGGCCAGCAACGAGCTGCTGAAGTGGCGCGACGACTTCCTCCAGGACAAGTTCACCGACGGCCTGCGCATCGACCCCAAGAAGGCCTCCGGCGCCATCGTGCTCATGGCCAACTCCGGCGACGTCCTGCGCCGGTACGAGTTCACCAACGCCTGGCCCGTCTCCTGGGAGGGCCCCAGCCTGACCAGCGGCGGCTCCGCCCTGTCCCTCGAGACCCTCGAGCTCGCGCACGACGGTCTCACCATCACCGAGGGCTCGGAGTAGGGGGCACGCAGCCCTTCTCGGGCTTGGTTGGGTTATACTTCCGCTGACGATCCGTTCTGTCTTCTCTGTTCTGTTCTGTCGAGGGCTGGTCCATGACACTCCGGACCCGATCCGTGCCTGGCCGCCGCCTGTTCGAGCGACTCTTCGCCCGCTTCGGTGGCATGCTGGGCTCTCA
Source organism: uncultured Enterobacteriaceae bacterium (assembly GCA_964586865.1). GTDB lineage: Bacteria > Myxococcota_A > UBA796 > UBA796 > REDI01. The sequence continues at coordinate 421 of CAZPJM010000109.1, read as the reverse complement.
CGCCTCCTCCACGCTCTTCGAGCGTCTCGGGGTCGACGATCCCTTCAACGCGCGGGGCCCGGACCTCGCCGACTGGGAGCTGGTCTACCTGACCCTCCCCCCCGAGGACGAAGACGAGGAGGGCGACACCGCCGCCCGTGTGGTGGCGCGGATGGGCCGCCGCCTGGCCCGCTCCCGTCGGCGGGCGCGCTCCGCCCGGCGTCGTCTCGTCGAGCGGGCCGAGCTCGCGGCGGCCGGCAGCGACGTCCGCTTCGAGCCTCTCGACGCCTTCCGCTCCGGCGCCGTGCGGCGCGCTGTGGGGATCATGGGCGAAGACGCCCTGGTCCTGCCGCGCCCTGAAGAGCCCTCGGTCTCGGCCGAGGACACGGACGAAGCCCAGCGCCCGTGGGCCCGCCCCGCCCCCCGAAAGCGCCGGAGCCGT
>CAZPJM010000108.1:0-14731 GCA_964586865.1 uncultured Enterobacteriaceae bacterium | reverse complement strand
CCGCAAGGGGCGGAAGCGCATCAAGAAGAAGTCCACCGCGCCGGCCCTGCAGGGCTCGCCCCAGAAGCGCGGCGTGTGCACCCGCGTCTACACCACCACCCCGAAGAAGCCGAACTCGGCCCTCCGGAAGGTGGCGCGTGTCAGGCTGACCAACGGGATCGAGGTGACGTCCTACATCCCCGGCGTGGGCCACAACCTGCAGGAGCACAGCTCGGTGCTCATCCGCGGTGGCCGCGTCAAGGACCTGCCCGGCGTCCGCTACCACATCATCCGCGGCTCCCTCGACACCCAGGGTGTCTCCGACCGGAAGCAGGGCCGCTCCAAGTACGGCGCCAAGCGCCCGAAGAAGTAGGAAGCCACCATGCCCCGCCGTCGCGAAGTCCCGAAGCGCCAGATCCTCCCGGATCCCCGCTACCACGACCTGCTCGTCGCCAAGTTCATGAACGTCCTCATGGTCGATGGCAAGAAGGCCGTCGCCGAGCGGATCGTCTATGGCGCCTTCGACATCATCGAGACCCGCACGAATGAGGATCCGCTCCTCGTCTTCCGCAAGGCGGTCGAGAACACCGAGCCGATGGTCGAGGTCAAGAGCCGTCGGGTCGGTGGATCCACCTACCAGGTCCCGGTCGAGGTTCGTCCGATCCGTCGCACCGCCCTGGCCATTCGCTGGCTCATCCAGCACTCCCGCAAGCGCGGGGGCAAGACCATGCGCGAGAAGCTCGCCAACGAGCTGATCGAGGCCTCCCACAACCGGGGCGGCGCCGTCAAGAAGAAGGACGACGTCCACCGCATGGCCGAGGCCAACAAGGCCTTCTCCCACTACCGCTGGTAGTGGATCCGGCGCCCCCTCGGGCGCCTCGCTCTCTCCTTCCCTGAAGAACGTCGCGGTCGCGCGCACGACGAGGCGCGTCGCCCGCCCCCCCGGGCCGCCATGTGCGGTCCTGGCGCTCCCCTCGGGCTCTGCCTGTGGGCTGCGCGCCCTTCTGTCCACGAACCAGGCCCCGCACGGGGCCCAAGGGTCCGACCATGGCTTCCAGCAACAAGATCCGGATTCGACTCAAGGCCTACGATCACAAGCTCCTGGACAAGTCTGCCCGGGAGATCCTCGAGACCGCACGCCGGACCGGGGTCGAGATCCGTGGCCCGTTCCCCCTCCCCACCACCATCAACCGATGGACGGTGCTCCGGGGCCCGCACGTCGACAAGAAGTCGCGCGAGCAGTTCGAGCGTCGCACCCATCACCGACTGCTCGACATCATCGAGCCCACCCAGCAGACCGTCGACGCGCTCATGAAGCTCGACCTCTCTGCGGGTGTCCACGTCGATATCAAGCTGTCCTAGACAGCGCGGAGGCCCCATGCCGACGGTCGATGTCTACAACCAGAGCCGCGAGAAGGTCGACGAGCTCGCTCTCAGCGACGCGGTCTTCGCTGCCCCCGTGAAGGAGGAGATCCTCTTCGCCACGGTGCGCTACCAGCTCGCGAAGAAGCGCCAGGGTACCCACAAGGCCAAGGGTCGCGCCCAGGTCCGGGGCGGCGGCCGCAAGCCGTGGCGCCAGAAGGGGACCGGGCGTGCCCGGCAGGGCTCCATCCGCTCGCCCCAGTGGCGCGGGGGCGGCGTCGTCCATGGCCCCACCCCCCGGAGCTACGCCTTCAAGCTCAACAAGAAGGTTCGGCGCGCGGCCCTTCGCGGCGCGCTCTCCAAGCGGGTCACCGAGGGCTCGGTGGTCATCCTCGATGACCTCGAGCTCCCCGAGATCAAGACCCGCCTGGTCAAGCAGTTCCTGGAGACCTTCGAGCTCGAGGACGCCCTCCTCGTCATGCACGAGCGTGACGAGAAGGTCGCCCTGTCTGCTCGGAACCTCCCGAACGTGACCTACCTGCCCGTCGAGGGCGTCAACGTCCGCGATGTCCTCCACCGCCGGACCCTGGTGCTCACCAGGGCCGCGGCCGAGGCTCTCACCCAGCGGCTCGGGGGCTGACATGGAACTCAAGGACATCCTCGTTCGGCCGCTCGTCACCGAGAAGAGCACCACCAACCTCGGAACCGACGCGACCTACGCGTTCGAGGTCGGGCTCAAGGCCAACAAGATCCAGATCAAGCGCGCCATCGAGTCGTTCTACGGCGTTCGCGTGGAGTCGGTTCGAACCATGGTGATGCGCGGCAAGGTCAAGCGCTTCGGCCGTCGCATCGCCAAGCGGTCCAACTGGAAGAAGGCCTACGTCAAGCTGGCCGACGGCCATTCCATCAACATCTACGAGGCCTGAGGCAACCATGGCTGTGAAGAAGTTCAAGCCGACCTCCGATGGCCGCCGGTTCATGACCGTGTCGGACTTCGCGGAGATCACCAAGGGCAACGACCCCGAGCGTTCCCTGGTCGAATCCGCGCCCAAGTCGGGCGGTCGGAACAACCGGGGTCGGATCACGGTCCGACATCGGGGCGGCGGCCACAAGCGTCGCTACCGCATTATCGACTTCCGGCGCGACAAGGTCGGTGTCCGGGGCAAGGTCGCCTCGGTCGAGTACGACCCGAACCGCTCGGCCAACATCGCCCTCATCCACTTCGCAGACGGCGAGAAGCGCTACATCCTGCATCCCGTCGGGCTGAAGGTCGGTGACTCGGTCGTCACGGACGACGACGCCGACTACACGCCGGGCAACTGCATGACGCTCGAGGCCATCCCCCTCGGCACCTGGGTCCACAACGTGGAGCTGAGCCGCGGCCGCGGCGGGCAGCTCTGCCGCTCGGCGGGCGCGTATGCCCAGGTCATGGCGAAGGAGGGTGGCTACGTGCTGCTCCGCCTGCCCTCCGGCGAGCTCCGCCAGGTCTGGGGCAAGAACCGCGCGACCATCGGTCAGGTCGGCAACGTCTCGCACGAGAACATCAAGATCGGGAAGGCCGGCCGCAAGCGCTGGATGGGCATCCGTCCCACCGTGCGCGGCACCGCCATGAACCCGGTCGACCACCCCCACGGTGGTGGTGAGGGACGCGCCAAGGGCCGTCACCCCGTCACCCCCTGGGGCAAGCCCACCAAGGGCTACCGCACCCGCAACAAGCGGAAGACTTCCTCCCGCTTCATCGTCAAGCGCCGGAACTAGGGGAGGCACCCATGGCACGCTCCATCATCAAGGGCCCGTTCATCGATCCTTCCCTCCGGAAGAAGGTGCGCGTCGCTCGTGAGTCCGGCTCCAACAAGGTGATCACCACCTGGAGCCGTCGTTCGACCATCAGCCCCGACATGATCGGGCTCACCTTCGCCGTGCACAATGGTCACCAGTTCATCCCGGTCTACGTGACCGAGCAGATGATCGGTCACAAGCTCGGCGAGTTCGCGCCTACCCGCACCTTCCGCGGCCACGCCGCGGACCGCAAGGCGAAGCGGTAGGAGGGCATGATGGAAAGTACCGCCAAGCTCAAGTTCGCCCGCGTCTCCGCGCAGAAGGCCCGCCTCGTGGCGGACCTGGTGCGCGGGCTCGATGTGGCCGAGGCCGTCGAGGTCCTGGCCTTCACCCGGAAGAAGTCGGCCCCCATGATCCGCAAGCTCGTGGAGAGCGCGGTGGCCAACGCGGAGCACTCCGCAGACTCCACGGGTGACGATCTCGACGTCGACGAGCTCTACATCAAGACGATCACGGTCGACGAGGGCCCCAGCCTTCGTCGCTTCCGCCCGCGCGCCCAGGGGCGTGCGACCCGCATCCAGAAGAAGACCAGTCACATCCAGGTCGTGCTCGGCACTCGGTGAGGAAAGCATGGGACAGAAGATCAACCCGATCGGCTTCCGCGTCGGCGTGACCCGGGGCTGGGACTCCAACTGGTACGCCGAGAAGGACTACGGCCGCTACCTCGAGGAGGACCTCCGCATCCGCAAGCACGTCAAGCACAAGCTGCGGAACGCCGGGGTCTCCCGGATCGTGATCGAGCGCGCCGCCAACAAGGCGAAGGTGTTCGTCCACGCCGCCAAGCCCGGGATCATCCTCGGCAAGCGGACCACCGGGCTCGAGGTCCTGCGCGGTGAGCTCCAGAAGATGGCGTCCACCGAGGTCTACGTGACCGTGATGGAGGTCCGCAAGCAGGAGACCGACGCCGTCCTGGTCGCCGAGAACATCGCCCAGCAGCTCGTCAAGCGTGTCAGCTTCCGACGCGCCATGAAGAAGGCCCTCACCTCGGCCAAGCGTGCCGGGGCCAAGGGCATCAAGGTCATGTGCGGCGGGCGCCTCGGTGGCGCCGAGATGTCTCGCCGCGAGTGGTACCTCGAGGGTCGCGTCCCGCTGCACACCCTTCGCGCGGACGTCGATTTCGGTCTGGCCGAGGCCAAGACCACCTACGGCGTCATCGGCGTCAAGGTCTGGATCTTCAAGGGTGAGATCATGCCCGGCGAACGCCGCCAGGGCTGAGCCTCCAAGGAGTACATCATGCTTGCGCCCAAGCGCGTTCGTCGCAGGAAGGTCCAGAAGGGCCGGATGAGGGGCTTTGCCTACCGCGGGAGTGACATCTCCTTCGGTGACTACGGCCTGCAGGCCACCACCTGCGGTCGCGTCACCTCGCGGCAGATCGAGGCGGCCCGTATCGCCATGACCCGCTACGTGAAGCGCGGTGGAAAGGTCTGGATCCGGATCTTCCCCGACAAGCCCATCTCGAAGAAGCCGGCCGAGACCCGTATGGGTAAGGGCAAGAGCGGCCCCGACCACTGGGTCGCGGTCGTGAAGCCCGGGCGGATTCTCTACGAGCTCGACGGCGTCCCCGAGCATGTCGCCCGCGAGGCCTTCCGCCTCGCCGGCCACAAGCTCTCGGTCGGCACCCGCTTCGTCATGCGGGGCGAGGAGATCATCTGATGGCCACCGCGAACGAGATCAAGAGCCTGTCCGACCAGGAGCTGACGCATCAGCTGTTCCGGGTCGAGCGCGAGCTCGTGAAGGCCCGCTTCGACCACAGCATGGGCCAGCTCGAGAACACCGCCGCCCTTCGCGAGATGCGGAAGGACATCGCCCGGATCAAGACCGAGGCGCGACGCCGTGAGCTCGAGCAGGACATGCCCAAGGACAGCCTCATCCGGCAGCATCGGTCCAGCTTCGTCCCCGATTCCACCGGCGCCGAGGCCGCTCCCCAGGAGGAGCGTGGCGGCTTCCTGAAGGGAATCGTTGACAAGCTGAAGCCGAACGAGTAAGAGCGCGGGGCCGGCCGGTCGGTCGGCAGCGCTCCTGCGCTCTGGGCACCATCGCGTCACCGCGGCGGTGCTGGCATGGGCCATGTCGCGGAGCGTCCTGCCCGTCAGGGTGGGAGACCTTCGCGCCAACTACTGCATTCATCGACAACCGTCCGGGGTTCGCCCGGGTGGACAAGAGGGTCCCATGGCGACCGAAGAGAACAAGTCCGGCCGTCGTGTGCTCGTGGGAACGGTCGTCTCCGACAAGATGGACAAGACCGTCACGGTCCAGGTCACGCGTCGGATCAAGCACCCCAAGTACCACAAGTACGTCAGCCGCCGGAAGAACTTCAAGGCCCACGACGAAGAGAACGCGTGCTCGGTGAACGACACCGTCGTCATCCAGGAGTCGCGTCCCCTGTCGCGCACCAAGCGGTGGGTCGTCATCGAGCGCCGCGCCAACTGACGTCGTCCCCACGACGCCCCTCGGGAGGGTTCCATGATCCAGATGGAGAGCGTGCTCGACGTCGCCGACAACTCCGGCGCGAAGCGCGTGAAGTGCGTCAAGGTCCTCGGTGGTTCCAAGCGGAAGTACGCCGGGATCGGGGACGTCATCGTGGTGTCCGTCAAGGACGCCGCCCCCAACGGCAAGGTCAAGAAGGGCCAGGTGGCGCGCGCCGTCATCGTCCGGACGCGGAAGGAGATCCGTCGCATCGACGGTTCCTACATCCGGTTCGACAAGAACAGCGCCGTCCTGGTCGACAAGGAAAACGCGCCTATCGGTACCCGCATCTTCGGCCCGGTCGCTCGGGAGCTCCGCACCCGGAGCTTCATGAAGATCGTGTCGCTGGCGCCCGAGGTCCTCTGAGGACCCAGGAGATTTCGATGTCCAAGGCGAAGTGCCGAATCCGGTCTGGCGACACCGTCGTCGTCACCGCCGGAAAGAACAAGGGAGCCCGTGGTCGCGTCCTGCGCGTCCTCCCCGCGGCTCGAAAGGTGGTGGTCGAGGGTGTGGCCCGCGTGAAGCGGCACCAGAAGCCTGTCGGCGACCAGCCCGGTGGGATCTTCGAGAAGGAGATGCCCATCGACATCTCGAACGTCGCGCTCTGGGTCGGAGGCGCCGACGGCCGGAAGGTCAAGGTCGCCTACGAGGTCATCGACGGGAAGAAGGTCCGGGTGGACCGGAAGACCCGCGAAGCCATCGACAACGTCTGAGGTCGACCATGGACAGCTACATCCCCCGAGTGAAGGCGCGCTACCGCGAGGAGGTCGTTCCCCGGCTCCTCGAGGAGTTCAGCTACGCCAACGTCATGCAGGTGCCTCGGCTCCAGAAGATCGTGGTCAACACCTCCATCAAGGACGCCATCCAGAACGTCAAGATCCTGGAGCGCGCCGCCGAGGAGCTGACCCTCATCACCGGGCAGAAGGCCGTGATCAGCCGCGCGCGCAAGTCCATCGCCGGCTTCCGCCTTCGCGAGGGCATGCCCATCGGCGCGCGGGTCACCCTGCGCAACGATCGCATGTGGGAGTTCTACGACCGGCTCGTCTCGGTCGCCATCCCCCGCATCCGCGACTTCCGCGGTGTCAACCCCAAGGCCTTCGACGGCCGCGGCAACTACTCGCTCGGTGTCACCGAGCAGATCGTGTTCCCCGAGATCGAGTACGACAAGGTCCAGCGGATCAACGGCATGAACATCGCGTTCGTGACCAGTGCCGAGAGCGACGAAGAGGGCCGCGCCCTCCTCAAGCACCTCGGGATGCCGTTTGCCTCCTGATTCCGGACCACTTGGGGGTCGCAGAGTGACCCCCAGCAGTGTGGAGAGACTTCCATGGGTATGACCGACCCCATCGCGGACATGCTGACGCGGATCAGGAACGCCCAGATGGCCGGCCACAGCGCCGTCGTCATCCCGCGCTCCAACCTGAAGCTCGGCGTCATCCGCATCCTCAAGCACGAGGGGTTCATCGAGGGCTACGTCGAGACGCCCGGCCGGGCGCACGGCAAGGTCAAGGTGTTCCTCAAGTATGACGAGGAGTCCAAGGGCATCATCCGCGGCCTCCACCGGGTGAGCAAGCCCGGGCGGCGGGTGTACGTCGGCAAGGACGACATCCCCCGGGTCCGCAATGGCCTCGGCGTCGCCATCCTCACCACCCCCCGGGGCGTGCTCACCGACCATCAGGCCCGCCAGGCCGGGATCGGTGGCGAAGTCCTCTGCAAGGTCTGGTAAGCGGGAGCCATCATGTCGCGTATTGGACGTCAGCCCGTCAGCATCCCCGACGGCGTCACCATCTCCGTCAAGGACGGCGAGGTGTCGGTGAAGGGGCCCAAGGGGCAGCTCTCGCAGGCCGTCGTGGAACACGTCGAGATCGACTTCGACGACAAGACCCTCAACGTCCGTCGCACCGCCGAGATCAAGCAGGCGAAGGCCAACCACGGCCTGATGCGCGCGCTGATCCAGAACATGGTCGACGGCGTCACCAAGGGCTTCAGCAAGGACCTCGAGATCCAGGGCATCGGCTACCGCGCCGACGTGCGGGGCAAGAACCTGGTCCTGAACCTGGGCTACTCCCACCCCATCGAGTACGCGATTCCCGACGGCATCGACATCTCGGTGGACAAGCAGAACCGCATCACCGTGGCTGGCGTCGACAAGCAGCTCGTCGGTCACGTCGCCGCCAAGATCCGCAGCTACCGCGAGCCCGACCACTACAAGGGCAAGGGTGTCCGGTACGTCGGTGAGTACGTGTACCTCAAGGCCGGCAAGTCGGCCTGACGAGGAGAGAACGATGTCCAGCACCAACCCGCGTCGTCTCGGCCGCCTTCGTCGGAAGAAGTACGTCCGGAAGCGCATCACCGGCTCGCCGGTGCGCCCCCGGCTCACGGTCTTCCGGAGCGCCAAGCACATCTACGCGCAAATCATCGACGACGAGTCGGGCGTCACCCTGGTGTCCGCCTCGAGCCTGATGCCGGAGATCCGGGATCAGGTGACCGGTGGCAACAAGGACGGCGCTCGCGCCGTGGGCAAGCTCCTCGGCGAGCGTGCCCTCGCCAAGGGCCTCTCGGACGTCGTCTTCGACCGCAATGGATTTCGCTACCACGGCCGCGTCGCCGCCCTCGCGGATGGTGCCCGGGAAGCCGGGCTGAACTTCTAGGGCCGGCCGGGCTGGAGGATACATGAGCAGGATGAACCGACGCCGCCGCCGCGAAGACGAAGACTCGTCCGTGACCGAGCGCGTCATCTACATCAACCGCGTGGCCAAGGTCCAGAAGGGCGGTCGGCGCTTCAGCTTCTCGGCCATCGTGGTCGTCGGCGACGGCGAGGGGCAGGTTGGATTCGGATTCGGCAAGGCCAACGAGGTCCCCGAGGCCATCCGGAAGGCGACCGAGAAGGCCAAGAAGGCCATGAAGGCCTACCCCATGGTCGGCCAGACCGTCGCTCACGAGGTGGTCGGCCACTTCGGCGCGGGCGAGGTCCTGCTCAAGCCCGCTTCCCCGGGTACCGGCGTCATCGCTGGCCCGGCCGTGCGTGCCATCATGGAGACCATGGGTGTCCAGGATGTGCTCACGAAGAGCCTGGGGAGCACCAACCCGCACAATGTCGTGCGGGCGACCTTCACCGCCCTCGAGTCCCTCGAGTCCGCCGAGCAGTACGCGGCGCGGACCGGCAAGGCCTACGAGGACGTCATCGCGAACTACACCGTCCGGCCCCGTCCGGTCGGGTAGGGGAGGCAGTCGTGGCCACCCACATCAAGGTGACCCTCCGTCACAGCACCATCGGCCGTCCCCAGAAGCAGCTCGCCACCATCAAGGGGCTGGGTCTGCGCAAGCTGGGTCAGAGCCGGGTCCTCGAGAACACGCCCGCGGTCCGCGGCATGGTGAAGAAGGTTCTTCACCTCGTGGACGTGGAGGAGGTGTCGAATGGCTGACGAGCTCTCCAACATGAAGGTCCTGTCCTGGGAGCAGAACGGCGCGGGCAGCCGCAAGCGCCGCATGCGCGTGGGTCGGGGCGAGGGCTCTGGCAAGGGCACCACCGCCGGCCGGGGCCAGAAGGGCCAGCAGAGCCGCAGCGGCTACAGCCGTCGGTGGGGCTTCGAGGGCGGTCAGATGCCGCTTCATCGCCGCCTCCCCAAGAAGGGCTTCACGAACGTCTTCCAGAAGGACCTGGAGGTCATCAACCTGGGCAAGCTCTCCGGGCTCGAGGCCGGCTCCATCGTCACCGCCGAGTCCCTGAAGGCCGCCGGCATCATCAGCCGTATCGGCCGCGACGGGGTCAAGATCCTGGGCGGTGGCGAGATCGAGGTTGCCCTCCACGTTCGCGTGGCCAAGTTGAGCAAGTCCGCCACCGAGAAGATCCTGGCGGCGGGCGGCACGGTCGAGGGTGATCTCCCCGAGGCGCCCGCCTAGAGGGGCCCGTGTCGGGCGGTCTGCAGCCGCCTCCACGCACCCGAGCCGAGGACGGAGACCCCGTGGCGAACATCGTCAGTCGCATCTGGGCGATGAAGGACCTGCGCAATCGGGTCCTGTTCACCCTCGGAATGCTGGGCGTCTACCGCCTCGGCATCTTCGTGCCGGTCCCCGGGGTCGACCGCGAGCAGCTCGGCAAGTTCTTCGACGACAAGCAGGGCACCCTGTTCGGTCTGTACGACATGTTCTCTGGCGGGGCGCTGTCCCAGTTCAGCGTGTTCGTGCTGGGCATCATGCCCTACATCACCGCCAGCATCATCATGCAGCTCATGGCGCGGATGGTGCCGGCCCTCGAGCGGATCCAGAAGGAAGGACAGCAGGGCCGGAACCGGATCACGCAGTACACCCGCTATCTCACCATCGCCATCGCGGTGGTCCAGTCCTTCGCCATGGCCACCGCCATGGAGCAGATGCGGGTCGAGAGCGGGGCCGTGGTGCCCGACGGGGGCTGGCCGTTCCGGATCATGACCGTCCTGACGGTCACCGCTGGGTCGTGCTTCATCATGTGGCTCGGGGAGCAGATGACGGAGCGGGGCATCGGCAACGGTGCCTCCATCATCATCACGGCCGGCATCATCGCCAGCTTCCCGAGCGATGTGAGCCAGGTGTTCACCCTGGTGAGCCTCGGCGAGCTCAACCTGCTCCAGGCCGTGCTGCTGTTCGTGTTCCTCTTCGTCGTGGTGATGGCCATCGTCTTCGTGGAACGGGGTCAGCGGAGGGTGCCGCTCCAGTACGCGAAGCGGGTGCTGGGACGGCGCGTCTACGAGGGGCAGACCACCTACCTGCCCCTCAAGGTCAACACGGCCGGCGTCATCCCACCCATCTTCGCCAGCTCCTTGCTGATGCTGCCGAGCACCGTGAACGCGTTCGCCAACATCGCGGTCCTCGACTGGATCGCGGCCCAGTTCTACCCGGGGAGCTGGCTCTACAACGTGGTCTTCGCCGGCCTGGTCATCTTCTTCGCCTTCTTCTACACGGCCATCACCTTCAGCCCGGTGGACGTGGCGGAGAACCTGAAGAAGCAGGCGGCCTTCATCCCTCGGGTGCGCCCCGGCGCCGAGACCATCGACTACCTGGACTGGCTCCTGACCCGCCTCACGACGGGGGGCGCGGTCTATCTGGCCGTGGTGTGCGTCATGCCCTCGGTCCTGGCCACCCAGGTCCAGAACCTCAACATCTTCTTCAACTTCGGCGGGACGGGCGTGCTCATCCTCGTCGGCGTGTCTCTCGACACGGTCGCACAGATCGAGGCCAAGCTGGCCGAGCGTCACTACGACGCCAATGTGGGTCCCGGTGGGAAGAAGGTCCGCGGTCGCCGTCGCCGTCTGGGCGGCCAGGCCGGTCTGTTCTGAGAGGCCGCCGTTTGCTTGACGCTGCCTCCCCGAGCCTGTATAGGCACCCCGCTCTGGCGAGGGTTTCCTCGTCGGCCCCGCCTCCACGGCGGTGTCATGGAACCCGGGCCCGCCCCAGGAACCTCGCCTGTCATCATCATCGTTCGGTGCTCCGGCGGCACGAGTTCCTTCGTGCCCGCGGCCCTCGCCGCCTCCGTCGGAGACCGAAGACCCCTTCCGGGCTGTAGAGGACTTCAGTGGCACGTATCGAAGGCGTCGACCTCCCGCGGAACAAGCCCGTCTGGATCGCGCTGACCTACATCTACGGGATCGGCAAGACCAGCTCGCTCGACATCATCGAGCAGGCCGGGGTGGACCGGTCCACCCGCGTCTACCAGCTCGCCGACCACGAGGTCGCCCGGATCCGCGAGATCATCCAGTCCTCCTACACGGTGGAGGGTGAGCTCCGGAAGCAGACCGCCATGAACATCAAGCGGCTCATCGACCTGGGCGCCTACCGGGGTCTCCGGCACCGCCGGGGCCTTCCGGTCCGCGGCCAGCGGACCCACACCAATGCTCGGACCCGCAAGGGCCCGCGCCGCACCGTCGCCCGCCGCAAGTAGTCGAGGTACCTCATGCCAGCGCGCAAGCAGACCAAGCGCCGGGTGCGCAAGAACATCCCCTCGGGCATCGTTCACATCCAGGCGACCTTCAACAACACCATCGTCACGATCACCGACATGACCGGCAACGCCGTGTCCTGGTCTTCGGCGGGTGTCCTGCGGTTCAAGGGCTCTCGCAAGAGCACGCCCTTCGCGGCCCAGCTCGTCGCCGAGGACGCTGCCAAGAAGGCCATGGAGCACGGCATGCGCTCGGTGGGCGTGTTCGTGAAGGGCCCCGGCACCGGCCGGGAGTCGGCCCTTCGGGCCATCGCCAACTCCGGGATGAAGATCACGCACATCAAGGACGTGACCCCCATCCCGCACAATGGCTGCCGGCCCCCCAAGCGTCGGCGGGTCTGACCCTCCTGCTCTCTCCGGCTCGGCGGCGCCTCGCGGGGCGTCGCACCTGTTTCACGGCCACCTGGCCACCGTCAACACGCGCTGGGCCCCGACCCGAGCCATCGGGTGCCGAAGCGGTTGATTGGAGATCCCCATGATGGACGAGACCGTCTACGCCAACTGGCGCTCCCTGATCCGGCCCCGCCGCGTCGAGCGCGACAACCGCAGCCACCGGACCTACGGCAAGTTCGTGGTCCGACCGCTCGAGCGGGGCTTCGGCACCACCATCGGCAACTCGCTGCGGCGGATCCTGCTCTCCAGCCTGCAGGGCGCCGCCATCACCAGCGTCCGGATCGAGGGCGTGCTCCACGAGTTCTCCTCGATCCCCTCCGTGGTCGAGGACGTCACCGACATCATCCTCAACTTCAAGGGTGTCCTGCTCAAGACCAGCTCGCCCGACGTGGTCAACGGCCACGTCAAGGTCGAGGGCGAGGCCGACCAGACCATCGTGGTCCGGGCCAAGGACATGACCTTCGACGGCGCGGTCGAGGTGCTCAACCCCGAGCACCCCATCGCCACCCTGACCGATGCCGGTGTCTTCGAGGCGTCCGTCACCGTCTCGTTGGGCAAGGGCTACGTCCCCTCCGGCGAGAACAAGGACGAGAACCAGCCCCTCGGCACCATCCCCATCGACGCCATCTTCTCCCCCATCAGCCGCGTCCGGTATCAGGTCACCAACGCCCGCGTCGGCAACCGCACCGACTTCGACAAGCTGGTGCTCGAGATCTGGACCGACGGCTCGGTGGTCCCCGAGGATGCGCTGGCCTATGCCGCGAAGATCCTCAAGGAACAGCTCCAGATCTTCATCAACTTCGCCGAGGAAGAGGAGCCCGAGCTCGAGGAGGAGGACGAGCAGGAGCAGGAGTTCAACGAGAACCTGTTCAAGCGCGTCGACGAGCTCGAGCTGTCGGTCCGGAGCCAGAACTGCCTGCAGAACGCCGGCATCGAGCACATCTACCAGCTCGTCGAGAAGAGCGAGGCCGAGATGCTGAAGACCAAGAACTTCGGCCGGAAGAGCCTCAACGAGATCAAGGAGATCCTCTCCGACCTCGGACTCTCTCTCGGCATGAAGCTCCACAACTTCCCGAAGCACAAGGTGGGCTGACGCCCCCGGTGCGGTCGCGGGGTCCCCACCTCGCCGCGAGCCGCGCTCCCCCTGGAGGTCCCCATGCGCCACCGCAAGGCCGGTCGCAAGCTCGGACGGAACAGCACTTCCCGCAAGGCCATGTTCCGGAACATGGTCACGTCCCTGCTCGAGCACGAGCAGATCCGCACCACCGAGGCCAAGGCCAAGGAGCTCCGTGGCTACGCGGAGCGGGTCATCACCCTCGGCCGCCGTGCCCCCTCCGAGGCCGACATCGACGCCCTCTCCGGCGATGCCAGGCAGAAGGCCCAGGCGCAGCGCGTCCACGCCATCCGTCGCGCGGCCCTGTGGGTCCACGACCAGGATGTGCTTCGGCGCCTCTTCTCCGAGTACGCCGAGCGCTACAAGGATCGCCCGGGGGGCTATACGCGGGTGATCAAGGCCGGGGTCCGTCCCGGGGACAACGCGCCGATGGCCATCATCGAGCTGGTGCGTGAGCCGCTCGCCCAGGGCGGCGAGGACGACACGTCGCACGTGGCCGAGGACGCCGCCGCGACTTCCGAGGAGGCTGCCGCGCCGGCCGAGGACGACGTCGCGCCGTCCGCCGAGGGCGCCGATGATGCGGACGCCGAGCAGGCCACCGACGGCGGTGACGAGGCCGGCGCCGAGGGCACGGACGAGGACGACCGGGGCTGATCGCCGGCGCGGGTGGTGCGCTCTCTCGTCGCCGCGGCGCTCGATTGGCCGCTTCGGTCGGTGGAGTGGCGTCCGGTGTGATACGCGGTGCGCTCGGTTCGTGGAGGCGAGATGACCCCGGTGGCAGAGAGCCATATGGATGCGTTCCGGCAGTATCTGTCGGATCAGGGGTTGAAGTTCACGCGTCAGCGGCGGGTGATCGCGCAGGTCCTCTTCGGCTCCAATGAACACCTGACGCTCAACCAGATCCTGGAACGGGCGCGGCAGTCCCACGACTCGGTGGGCTACGCGACGGTCTACCGGACCATGAAGCTGCTGGCCGAGTCGGGGCTGGCCACCGAGCACCGCTTCGATGACGGGCAGGCCCGGTACGAGCGGGCTGACGAAGACCATCACGACCACATCATCTGCACCCGCTGCGGGAAGATCATCGAGTTCGAGGACCTGGAGATCGAGCGTCGGCAGTCCAACATCGCGCGGTCCCTCGGGTTCGACGTGGTGGAGCACCGGCACGAGATCTACGGGGCCTGCCGGCTTCCCTGCCGCTATGGACAGCAGCCCACCGACGCCTGAGCGACCGCCCCTTGCCGGTGTGGGCGGTCGGGACTAGGAAGGCGGCGCCGCCGAGGAGCCCATGGACCTCTTCATCACCGTCCTGCACGTCATCCTGTGCATCCTGCTGGTGCTCATCATCTTGCTCCAGCCGGGCAAGGGTGGCGATGTCGGCGCGGCGTTCGGCGGCGGTGGCGGCGGCGGGGTCGGCATGTTCGGACCGCGCGGTCCCGCCACGCTGCTCACGCGGGCCACCACGGCGGTGGCTGTGCTGTTCATGGTCACCAGCATCGCGCTGGCGCTGCGGTCGGGGCCCCAGGACTCGGATCTGGATGAGCTGCTCATGGGCGACGAGGACCCCAATGCGGGCGGCGCGCTCGACCTCATCCCGAACGAGC
>CAZPJM010000107.1:0-14737 GCA_964586865.1 uncultured Enterobacteriaceae bacterium | reverse complement strand
TCCAGCCCGACCAGGACGGGGTCGTCAGCCTTGAAGGCCAACCGCTGGGGCTGGACCCGACAGGCGGTGGCCTGGCCGGTGCGGGTCTTGTAGACCATCTCGACATCGCGGCCCTGGATGAGGGCGTTCTCCAGGATGCCCCGGACCTCGCCGGCCTCGACCACCGGGGGGAGGTCCGGCTGGGCGGACTTGCGACGGGCGAGCTTGGTGCCCGGGACGGGCTTGAGGGACTCGGGCTCCACCAGCTCGGTGCCGGAGCTGCTGGAGGGACCGAGCGCGTCCTCGCGGGCCTCGGCCACCATGCGCCGCAGGCGCTGCCGGGCCTCGACCTGCTCCGGGTCGCCCGGGTAGCCGCGCACGTCGCTGGACGGGTCGAAGCCGCTGTTGCGCAGCACGTCGGCGACCTCGTCCTTGCGGTTGCGGTCGATGGCGTACATCCCGGGGGCGAAGCGGTGGAGCAGGTAGGGCTTGACCCGCTTGTTGCCCTCGAGGCGGCGGATCTGGCTCCGGTGCACCGTGAGGAGCATGAGGTCGTGGAACTCCACGTCGCCGCGGTGGCCGATCCAGCCCTTGAGGGTCTTCTCGACGTTCTCGGGCAGGCCGATCTGGCTGTTGTCGCGCAGGAACTGGAGCACATCGTCGCGGCGCCAGCCCCGCTCGAGGGCCCGCTCGACGGTCTGCTCCGTGATCCGGTAGGTGTTGGCCCGGTCGCAGCCGGTGAGCTCGCCCAGCTCGCCGATCCGGAACAGCAGGATGGGGGCCAGACCGGCCGGGGCCATGACCTCGAAGGAGGGGGTCAGGTAGAACTGGCGGAAGCCATCGTCCTCGGCGGGCTCGAGGAGGAGCTTGCCCCGGGGCGAGAGCCGGTAGAACTTCTCCTGGCCCCAGCGCCCGAGCTCGAGGAGGCCGGCCCGGACCAGCGGTGCGAAGCTGTAGCTGTCGCGGTCGCCCGTGCGCCCGGACTGGGTCTGACCCCGCTGGAACCGGGTCCGCCAGTCCTCGCCCCGCTTCCAGCGCCGGTAGAGCGCCGCCAGGGGGCGCTCGGGGACCCACTCGCCATCGGCGGCGTGGATGGCCCACAACACCCACTCGGCCATGTCGAAGCGCTTGTCGAGCGCCCGGAAGAGCAGGTCGCGCTGGTCCTCGGGCTCGAGGCGGATCCACTCCTCCATGACGTCACGGTTGAGCGCCAGGTACTCCCCGCGCAGCTCGACCATGCCGTGCATCATCAGGAAGTCGAGGTGGAAGTGGAAGAGCTCGCTGTCCGTGTCCCAGAGCTGGGAGAAGAAGCCGTCCATCTCCTCCTTGTCGTGGCGGTAGATCTCCTGGCGCTGGGTGAGCCGGGGGTGGTTCTGGTCGATGTAGGTGGCCAGCGAGGTGATGGTGAAGTCCAGCGGCGGGCAGAAGGCCTGGGACTCGACGATCTCCACGTCCTCGTGGGCGAAGGTGGGCAGGGCCAGGTCGTCCTCGAGGGCCGCGGCGAGCCCGTCGATGAGGGGCTCGGGGATGACGAAGAAGAACTGGCTGTCGGTGTTGCCCGCGCTGGAGACCACGCCGCGATCCGCCAGGATGGACATGGTCTTGCGCCACTCGCGCTCGTGGCCGCCGAAGGAGAGCATGAGCTCGCGGAGGAACTCTTCGTTGTGGGCGATGCCGCCACACTGGAGGAGGGCGGAGACGGCCTTGCGATCTCTTTCGTGGAGCTGCTTGAGGAGGCTGGCCAGCCGGCTGCCCTGGGCGATGGCCCGGACGGCGAGCTGGATCATGCGCTCGTCGGAGGCGACCCGGCCGGGCTGGCCGCCGAGCCCCTTGTAGAGGTTGGCCACGAGGGGGCGCGGCATCCGCTCGAGCCAGCGGGTCAGGTCGTCGATCTCGGCGCGGGAGAGGCGGCGCCGGCGGACGGCGGCGCTGCCGGGGGTGGCCCGACGGCTCCGGCTGTTGCGCTTGCGGTGGGGGTTCCGCCCGGAGGACGGCACGTTGACCGGGGGGCCGGAGACGTCCACCGAGCGGCGGTTCTTGCCCTTGCCTCCCTGGCCCGAGGGGCTGCCCTGCTGGCCGCCGCCCTGACCCTGGGCCTGGCTCTGGCTCTTCTTCTTGTCGCGGCGCCGGCGGCGTCGACGGCGTCGCTTGCTGCGTCCGCCGCCCTCGGGCTTGGCGTGGTTCTCGGACATCGGGACTCCGGGGTGCGCCGCGGCGCGGCGCCGGGGGAGGCGGACCGGCGGCTCACTTGGCCGCGACGTGGTCCTCGATGAAGTAGCGGTAGCCCTGCTCGGTGAGGAACAGCTGCCGCTTCATGGCGAACTCCTGCTCCTTCGAGTCGGCGGTCACCACCGTGTAGAACGTGGCGGGATCGTCCTTCGGGCGCAGGATGCGACCGAGGCGCTGGGCCTCCTCCTGGCGGGAGCCGAAGGAGCCCGAGACCTGGATGGCGACGTTGGCGTCGGGCAGGTCGATGGCGAAGTTGGCGACCTTGCTGACGATGAGCACCTTGATGGACCCGGAGCGGAAGGCCTTGAACAGCTCCTCGCGCTCGCGGTGGGGCGTGGAGCCGGTGAGGACGGGCGCCCCCAGGTCGCGGGCCAGCTCCCGGAGCTGGGAGAGGTAGGTGCCGATGATGAGGACGTGGTCGTCCCGGTGGCGCCGGACCAGCTCCTCGACCACGGCCAGCTTGGCCGGGTTCTCGGACGCGAGGCGGAACTTCTTCGCGTTGCCGGCCTGCTCGTACTGGTGGCGGCCCCGGCGGGAGAAGGGCACGCGGATCTCGTAGCACTGGGCCTCGGCCACGAAGCCCCGCTTCTCGAGGAGCTGCCAGGGCAGGTCGTAGCGCTTGGGGCCCACGAGGCTGAACACGTCCCCCTCGCGGCCGTCCTCGCGGATGAGGGTGGCGGTCAGGCCCAGCCGTCGGCAGCCCTGGAGCTCGGCCGTGGCGCCGAACACCGGCGCCGGCAGCAGGTGCACCTCGTCGTAGACGAGCAGGCCCCACTCGTGGTCCCGGAACAGGTGCATGTGCTCGTAGTCGGCGTCCTTGGAGCGCCGCCAGGTGAGCACCTGGTAGGTGGCCACGGTGATGGGGCGGATCTGCTTGGTCTTGCCGGTATAGACGCCGATCTGCTTCTCGGTGATGGTCGTCTTGTCCAGGCACTCGCGGACCCACTGGTGCACGGCGGTCTCGTTGTTGCAGAGCACCAGGGTGTGCTGCTGGACCGTGGTCATGGCCGTCAGGGCCACGATGGTCTTGCCAGCCCCGCAAGGGAGCACCACCACGCCGTGCCCGCCGGCGGGATGGCCGTCCATGAACCAGCGACGGGCCGCCTCCTGCTGGTAGTCGCGCGGCGAGAAGGCCTTGCCGTCGGACTTCATGGTCGTGCGGAGCTTCAGGGGGAGGGGCAGGCCGTCGGCGAAGCCGGCCAGGTCCTCGACCGGCCAGTTCTCGAGCAGGAGGCGCTGCTTGAACAGCCCGCGGAGGCCGGCCTTGATCTTCCAGTGACGCCGCCCGTCGCGCTCGAGGATGTCGCGACCGACCTCGGTGCGCTTGATGAGCTTCTCGACGTAGGCGGTGGCGAAGGTGACGCGCAGCCACTGCCGGGGGGTGTCGGGGTGGGGGTGGAGCTGCACCAGCCCGTACCGCCCGATGGTATCGCCGATGTTCTGCAGGACCTCGGCGGGGATGTCGAACTTGGACAGGCCGCGCAGGGTGTCCACGATCTCGTCGCGGGTCATGCCGGCAGAGGCGGCGTTCCACAGGGAGAGCGGAGAGATGCGATAGGTGTGCAGCAGGTCGGGGGAGGCCTCGAGCTCGGCGAACCGGGCGAGGAAGTCCCGGGCGCGGTCGAACTCGGGGTGTTGGGTCTCGAGAAGGACCTTGCCGTCCCCCTGCACGATGACGGGGTTCGACGGGTTCACGCGCATGTACGGACCATGGCGGATGCCCTCCCAGGTCCGGGCAGATCGGATTCGGGACCAGCGATGGACCGGTGCCGGTAGACCTGCGGACGGGTCGAGGGGTGAGGGGACGCAGAGAGGGGCGCCCGGAGAAGGCACCCGCACGCAATCCCGCGGCCGAGGGGCCGAAGGCGCCAGCAGGGTGCTCGGCGCGCGTCGTGCGTGGGCGTGGCTGTTGGCCGACGTCCACTGCACGCATTCTCTATCGGTCGGGAGAGAGGTGTCAAGTGCGGAGTCCGGTGGACGCGGGTGCCCGGGCGCGTGAACGGAGCCGGGACACCGTCGTGGAGGACGTCCTGGACCGGACCGTGCCGCTCGTCGCGCTGGAGGACGTCACCCCGGAGGACGGTCGGCGGGTCGGCGGCAAGGTCCTGCCCCTGGCCCGGCTCGCCGCCGACGGGCTGCCGGTGCCGGGGGCGGTCATCGTGCCGGTGGAGGCCTTCGAGGCGGCCCTGGACGAGGCGGGGCTCCTCCCCCTGGCGAGGACGGTCGCGCGGGAGGGCGAGAGCGCGGCGGCGGAGGCGCTGCGGGCGGGCCTCGAGGGGCTCCGGGTACCGGCCGCGCTGGCGGGGGCCCTCCGGCGGGCGGTGGAGCGGCTCGGCGGGGTGGTGGCGGTGCGCTCCAGCGGCATCGACGAGGACGGCCGCACCCGGTCCTTCGCGGGACAGCACCGCACGGTGCTCGGGGTGGGACCCACCGAGGTGGCCGAGGCGGTCCGGCAGTGCTGGGCCTCCCTGTACAGCCCCCGGGCGCTGGCCTACCGGGGGGGGCGGGGTCCCGCGCCGGGGGCCCTGGCGGTGCTGGTCCAGCGCCTGGTGGACCCCCGGGTCTCGGGGGTGCTCTTCACCATCAACCCCATGACGGGCTCGTGGCGCGAGATGACCGTCGAGGCGGTGTGGGGTCTGGCCGAGGGGCTGGTGGCCGGGCAGGTGACGCCTCACTGGTACCTGGTGCGGCGGCCCCGGCGCACCCCGCGCCCGGTCCAGCGGCTCCTGGCGCGGGTGCGGCTGCAGCGGGTCCAGGAGGACCTGCCGGCCCTCGAGAGCCGGTGGGTCCGGCGGGCGGACGGCACGGTCGGGGTGGAGCCGGTCCCCGATGGGCTCCAGCGGGTGCCCACCCTGCCCCCGTCGGCGCTGCGGAGGGTGTGTCGGTTGGGCCTGCGGGTCGAGGCCCACCTGGGCACGCCGCAGGATGTGGAGTGGGCCCTCGACCAGGCCGGGCGGCTGTGGCTGCTCCAGTCGCGCCCGGTCACCGCCGGGCAGGCCCCCCGGGCCCGGGATGACGTCTTGTGGACCCGGCGCTTCCTCGGAGAGCGCTTCCCCGAGCCGGTGACGCCCCTCGCCTGGTCGCTGATCCGGCCGCTCTTGGAGCACTTCATCGCCTACCCGGAGGTCCAGGCCCGCTACCTGGCCGGAGGGCCGGCCCTCCGGCTGGTGGGGGGCTACGCCTACCTGAACGCCTCGGTCTTCCCCCACCTGGCGTTCAAGCTCCCCGGTCGGCCGCCGCCCCGCTTCATGCTGGAGCTCCTGCCCGCCGACGAGGCCGACGCCTTCCGGCGGCGCTTCGCCGTGCTCCCCGACACCTCGGTGTACGGCGCCATCCTGCGCACCACCTTCCGCGAGCGTCGCTGGCGCCGCTTCGCCTGGAACCCCTTCACGAACCCGGACGCCTGGACCCGGTTCGAGGTGGAGCTGCTCGAGGCCCTCCCCCTCCTCTCGCGGACGCCGGGGGGGTCCTCCGATGCGGTGCGGCTGGTGGAGGATCAGCAGGAGCTGCTCCGCCGCTACGTGGGCATCCACGTCTGCAGCCTGCTCTTCGCCAACCTCTGGGACCAGGTCCTCGAGGGGCTGCTGGCCCTGTGGCTGCCCGAGGAGGCGGTGGCCCTGCGGGAGGCCCTGGCCACGACGCCCCCGGGCAACCGCACCCTCGAGGTGAACCGGGCGCTGGTGGCGCTGGCCCGCACGGCGAGCGACCAGGACCTCTCGCGCCTCGAGGCCGGGGAGGCCCCGGAGGAGCCGTTCGGGACGGCGCTGGCGCGGTTCCTCGAGGCCTACGGGCACCGGAGCCACGCCTCTTGGGACGTCTTCGCCCCCCGGTGGCGCCAGGAGCCGGCCCGGCTGGTCCCGCTGCTCCGCGCCCGGGCCGAGGGTGAGGACCTGGACGCGCGCGCCCGGCAACAGGATCGGGCCTTCCGGGCGGCGCGGGCGCGGGTGGCGGGGGCGGTCCAGGATCCCGGGCGGCGTCGGGCCCTGCTGGGCGCGGTGGACCTGCTGCGTCGCTACCTGCTCCTCCGGGAGAACCAGCGCTTCCGCTTCGAGCAGCTCCAGTGGGTCCACCAGCGCACCCTGCTGTGGCTCGGGGCGCACCTGACCGACCGCGGGGTCCTGTCCGCGCCGGAATCGGTGCGCTTCCTGACCTGGGACGAGGTGCTCGGCCTGCTGGACGGGGCGGTGGACGCGGACCGGGTGCCGGGCTGGGTGACCCGGCGTCGGACGAGCTGGGAGGCCGCCTTCCGGGACCACCCCCGGCCCTTCCTCCGCGGGGACGAGGCGCACCCGGTCGCCGACGGCACCACGCGGCTGCAGGGGCTCGGGATCAGCCCGGGCCGGGCCACCGGGCCGGTGCGCCGGGTGCGGAGCCTGGCCGATGCCGACGCCCTCCAGCCGGGCGAGATCCTGGTGGCGCCCGCGGTGGACCCGGGCTGGACCCCGCTCTTCCTCACGGCCGCCGGCGTGGTCCTGGAGCTGGGGGGGCGGCTCTCCCACGGGGCCGTCGTCGCCCGGGAGTATGGGGTGCCCGGCGTCTGCAACGTGGACGGAGCCCTGCAGCGGCTGCGGGATGGGCAGTCCATCACGGTGGACGGGACCCGGGGCGTGGTCTTCCTCCACGACTGACGCTACCGGTCGCGGGCCACCGGCTCGGTGGAGATCTGCAGATCCAGGACCCGGGCATCCAGGGGGCC
The DNA here is from genome assembly GCA_964586865.1 of uncultured Enterobacteriaceae bacterium. GTDB lineage: Bacteria > Myxococcota_A > UBA796 > UBA796 > REDI01. Next base: position 7,833 of record CAZPJM010000107.1, on the reverse strand, counting down.
GTTGCGCAGCGGGATGCGCCGAGAGGGGCGCAGACCCAGGTTCTTGGCCAGATCCACGCTGCCCACCAGCAGCAGGGCGCGCCAGCCGAGCCAGTGCCGACGCAGGCGGTCGCCGAGGCTGCGGACCAGGGCCCGGGCCTCCCGGAGCTCCCCGAGGCGCTCGCCATAAGGGGGGTTGGCGACCAGCAGGCCCCGCGGGGTGTCCGCGGCGCCGGGGGGCGGCTCGAGCCGATCCCAGGGCCGGCGGGCGGTGCGGACCACGTGGGTCAGATCGTCGCGCTCCAGGTTGCGCCGGGTGCGGGCGATCTGCGCCGGGTCGCGGTCGGCGCCGAGCAGGGGCGGGGGCACCGGGCGATCCCGGCGTGCCCGGGCCTCGTCGACGAGGCGCCCCCAGAGACCGGGGTCGTGCCCGAGCCAGCCGTGGAAGCCGAAGCGGTCCCGGACGAGGCCCGGGGCCCGGTCGAGGGCCAGGCCGGCCGCCTCGCGGAGGAAGGTCCCCGAGCCGCACAGGGGGTCGACCAGCGGCACCCCGCGGGCAGCCAGCGCGGGCCAGTCCCCCATCCACAGGATCGCGGCGGCCAGGGTCTCGCGGAGGGGGGCCGGCCCGCCGTCGCGGCCCCCCCGCCGGTGGAGCGCCTCGCCGGAGAGGTCGATGGCCACCTCGGCGTGGGCCCCGTCCACGTGGACGCTCACCCGCAGGTCCGGCGCGTCCGGATCCACGTCGGGACGGTGGCCCCGATCGGCCCGCAGCCGGTCCACGATGCCGTCCTTGGTGCGCAGCGCGATGAAGTGGCTGTTCCGGAGCGCGGCGTTCCGGCCGACCCCGTGCACGGCGAAGGTGGCGCCCTCGGGCAGGTGCGCCCCCCAGTCCAGGCCGCGGATGCCGGCGAGCAGGGCGTCGGCGTCGTGGGCGGGCACGGTGCCCAGCGGGGCCAGGACCCGGGAGGCGACCCGGGACCACAGGCACACCCGGTAGGCCTGCTCGAGGTCGCCCTCGAAGCGCACCGCACCCCGCCCGGTGGCCGTGGCGTCGATTCCGTGGTGGGCGAGCTCGGCCACCAGGGCGGGCTCGGCCCCCCGGGCGGTGGTGGCCACGTGTGCGGGCATCCCGCCTCCGTCGAAGGCCCGACCGTAACCGACGTGGCGCCTGCCAGCGGGGTAGGCGTCCCGGAGGAGGATCCGTGCCCGTCCCGCGTCTGTCCGCCCTCTGCCTGCTCCTCGGCTGCGGAGGCGTCGACCCGGCCCAGGTGGAGCCGCCCGATCCGGGCGTGCAGCGGGTGGTGCTGCTCATCCACGGCGCGGCCGACGACCCGAGCGTGTGGGATCCGGAGGTGCTGCCCGCCATGGAGGTCCAGCGTCCTTCCGGCTGGGCCGTTCGGACCGTCGACTGGTCCGACGGCGCCCGCAACCGGGTCCGTGCCCCCGCCCGGGGGCGGCGACTGGGCGAGGAGCTGGCGGCCGAGGTGGAGACCTGGTCGCTGGACGCGCTGCACGTGGTGGCGCACTCGGCCGGCGCCCACCTGGCCCATGGCCTGCTCTCCGAGACCTCGGCCGAGACCGTCCAGCTCACCCTCCTCGACCCCTACGTGGGCTCGGGGCTGTTCCGCTGGGGCTACGGCCGGGACCGGTTCGGCGCCGAGGTGGACGCCGCCTTCTCCTACGTGAACCGGGACGACGGGGTGCCGGCCACCGATGGCCTGCTCGACATGGCGCACAACGTCGATGTGACCGCCCTGCGGCCCGCCTCTCTGGAGACCGCCGAGGAGGGCCACCGCTGGCCCGTCACCTTCTACGGCCGATCCGCGGGCTCCGGCTTCGGCCTGGACCTGGCCGCGTGGAGCGCGGGCCCCGACGACTGGGACGCCTTCCCCGCGGGCCGGGTGACGGTCCTGAATCCCTGACGCGGCCCCCCTCGGGGTCAGGACGGGCGGTCTGCGGGGTCCGGCGGGCCGTGGAGGGCCTCGCGGATCTGTCGCGCCACGGCGGGTCCGATGCCCGGCACCTGGGTGAGCTGCTCCTCGGAGGCGTGCAGCACCGCCTCGGCGCTGCCCAGGTGGCTCAGCAGCGCCTTGCGGCGGCCCGCCCCGATCCCCGGGATGGCCTCCAGGACCGACTTGAGGTTGGTGCGCCGCCGGACCTTGCGGTGGTAGCGGACCGCGGTGTCGTGGACCTCGTCCCGGATGTGCTGGAGCATGCGCAGGCCCGGATCGTTGCGGGGCAGGCGGATGGGGTCCTTGATCTCGGGCAGGACGATCTTGTCGGTGCTGTGACGGTCGCCGCGCCGTCGCTCGGTGCGGGGCTTGCTGATCCCCACCACGCGCAGATCGCCGGCGAAGCCCAGGTCCTCCAGGGCGGCGAGGGCCACGTTGAGCTGGCCCCGGCCCCCGTCCACCACCAGCAGGTCGGGCCAGGTGCCCTCGTCGGCGGCGCGGCGGACCCGCCGGGAGATGATCTCGTACATGGTGCCGTAGTCATCGGCGCCGGTCACGGTCTTGACGCGGTAGCGGCGATACTCGGCCCGGGCGGGCTGGCCGTCCAGGAAGACCGCCATGGCGGCCACCGGGTCGGTGCCGCCCAGGTTGGAGTTGTCGAAGCACTCGATCCGGTGGGGTGGCGCGGGCAGTCGGCAGATCTCGGCCACCCGCTGCAGGGCGTCGGCCCGACGGGCCTCCTCGGAGGCGGCCTGGGAGAGGCGCAGGCGGGCGTTCTCGGCGGCGAGCTCGACCATCCGGGCCTTGTTGCCGCGCTTGGGGGCGAGGATCCGCACCTTCTTGCCACGGCGCTCCGAGAGGACCTCGGCGAGGGCGTCGGCGTCGGGCGGGAGCGCCGGCAGGCAGATCTCGGGGGGGATGTAGGTGCCCTCGGGGTAGGCGGTGTTGACGAGGGTGGAGAGGGCCTCGGCCTCGGCGCCGCCCAGTCCCTCGAGGACCGTCAGGCGGGGCTCGCCCATGATGCCCTCACGCACGGGCAGGATGGCGAGTCCGGCCCGGTCCTCGTCCCGGTGCAGGCCCCACACGTCCCGGTCGCCGAGGCGCGTGTCCACCACCTGCTGCCGCTCGAGGGTCTGGCGGATGTTGCGGATGTGGTCCCGGACCCGGGCGGCCTTCTCGTACTCGAGGGCCTCGGCGTGCTCCGCCATCCGGGACTCCAGCCGGCGCAGCAGGGGCCGGTGCTGCCCCTTGAGGAAGAGCTCGGCCTCGTCGATGATGGCGCCGTAGTCCTCGGGGGTGGTGAGCCCCACGCAGGGCGCCACACAGCGGCCCATCTGGTGGAGCAGGCAGGGGCGCTTGCGGCTGTTCAGGACGTGATCGGTGCAGGTCCGGAGGGGAAAGGTCCGCTGGAGCATGGCCAGGGTGTCGCGGGCCTTGGAGGCCGAGTGGTAGGGGCCGTAGTAGTGGGCGCCGTCCTCGCCGATCTGCCGCACCAGGGTGAAGCGGGGCCAGCGGGCCCGGCGGTCGATGCGCAGGTGCAGGAAGTTCTTGTCGTCGACGAGCTTGACGTTGTACCGGGGCCGGTGCTGCTTGATGAGCTCGTTCTCGAGGAGCAGCGCCTCCTTCTCGGTCCCGGTGAGCACCACGTCCACATCGGCGGCCTCGCGCACCAGGAAGGGCACGAAGAACCGCCCGTCGTCCCCGCGCAGGTACTGGCGGAGGCGGGCGCGCAGGTTGGCGGCCTTGCCGACGTAGATGACCGTGCCGCGGGCGTCCCGGAAGAGGTAGACGCCCGAGGTGGTCGGGACGGTGGCGACCTTCTCGGCGAGGGGGCCGGACATCGTGGCAGCCTAACGCGGGACCCCGGCCCCGAGGGGGCGCCCGCGACGATCAGCGACGCCGGATCCGGTCTTCCCACAGGGTGGCCAGGCCGTCGTAGTGGGCCTCGAGGCTGAAGGCCTCCCGGACCCGGGCCCGGGCAGCGGCGCCATGGCGGACCACCCGCTCCGGATGGGTGGCGTATTCCTTCAGGGCATGGGCCAGGGCCTCCGGGTCGCCCACCGGCACCACGCAGCCCTCGACGCCGTCCCGGACGGCCTCGGGCATGGCTCCCACCGGCGTGACCACCGAGGGCAGGCCCACGGTCATGGCCTCGAGGAGCGAGAGGGGGAAGCCCTCTCCGTGGGAGGGGAGGGTGAAGAGATCGGCGCGGGCCAGGTGGTCCCAGACCTCTTCCCGCGGCACCTCGCCGACCAGCCGCGCGCGCCCGGCCAGCTCGGGGGTCTCGAGCCGGGCCCGGACCTGGGGCTCGCAGGTGGCCCCGCCCTCCTCGACGAAGCGGCCGACCAGCTCGAGCTGGATCCCCGGCACCCGGGCCACCGCGTCGAGCAGATCCAGCACGCCCTTGGCGGGCTTGAGCCACCCCACGTACACGACCCGGAGGGGGCGGTCGGCGGGGGGCCAGTCCCGGGTGGGGAGGGGGTGGTCGGGAATGGCGTTGTGCAGGCGCTGGGCCGGGCCGAAGCCCAGCGACAGGAGCTCGCGCTGGGAGGTGGCGTTGAGGACGAGCCAGGTGTCGACGGGCGCCAGGCCCCGGCGGAGCAGGGGCAGCCACGCAGGCCAGGCCCCGAGCCGGCTGGCCGAGCCCCGGATGTGCATGATCACCGGGATGCCGCGGCGGTGGGCCGCCTGGACCACCGGGATGTCGCGGAGGGCGCCCGGGGCCCTGCCGGTGCAGCAGATGTGGACCAGATCAGGGGGGCGGAGGGCCATGCGGGAGAGGGCGCGCGCGAGGGCCCGGCCGCCAGATCGGGTCTGGGCCACGACCGTGTCGACGCCGGTGCCGCCGAGCAGGCCGGCGCTCCGGTCCACCAGCTCGATCTCGAAGCGGTCGGCCATGGGCGAGGCGAGCAGCTCGGCGGTCCAGACGGCCACGCCGCCGGCGGGGGGCGGCAGGGCCGAGACGAGCAGGATCCGCGGGCGTCGACCGACCCGGCGACGGGCCATGGGGCCTCCGAGGCGCGGGACGGTACCACGACCCCCACGGCCTCGCCAGGCTCGTGCCCATCGGGGGCCGATCGCTTGAACCCCGTGACGGCGCCGGTTACCGCCGGCAGCCCTGCGCCTGGGCCCACCAGCCACGAACGCCTGGGCGGGCTTCCGGAGCGACTCCATGGATCGGGTTCATTCCGCCGTCGAGGCGGGTCGTTGTGTCGTCGGCGTCGGCGCGCATCTCCTCAAGGACGACAAGGTGCTCCTGGCACTGCGGGACCGCACCGCGCTGCCGGCGGTCTCGCTGTCCGGGCCGGTGGTCCCTCCCACCCGGGCCATCAACCTCGAGAACGTGGCGCGGGCCCTCGGCCAGCCCGATGGGGTGCTCCTGCTGGTCGAGCCCGAGGACCGGGATCGCCCCGGGCTCGAGGCCCTGGCCGAGCACGTCAAGGCCGCGCCCCACAAGCCCACCGTGGTGGTGGTGAGCCGCTCCGCCAGCCCGCTCCTCTACCAGTTCCTGTTCCGGGGCGTACCGCTCCAGTTCGAGAAGGCGCGCGGCGCCTCGGTGCTGCGCAAGCTCCCCCGCCCCGCCGCCTCCGAGGTCGAGCCGGCCCCGGTCGAGGCCGTGAAGAAGAGCTCCAGCAAGCCCGAGGGCGTGCGCCGGGTCTTCGTCGGTCGCGACGAGGAGGTCGCCCAGGTCGTCGAGCTCCTCGGAGAGGGCGGGCCCATCGTGGTGGCCGGCCCCGAGGGCATCGGCCGCAACAGCCTCCTCGACCATGCCATCGAGGCCTCGGGCCTCACCCGCCACCCCGACGTGGTGCTCGGGCGGGGCGCCGGCTTCGACACCCTGCTGGCCCGCCTCGCCGAGATCACCAACCTGGCCGGCTCCTCCGCCCTCGCCGACCTGCTCTCCGACGGCAAGGCCACCCCGGTCCAGGTCACCGCCGCGGCCCTGGCCGCGCTCGAGGCCGCCGAGGGCGCCGCCGATCAGGTGATGGTGGTCCAGCCCCTCGAGGCCGCCGCCGGGCGCGAGCTGGACTTCTTCCGGAAGGACCCCCTGGGCACGCTCGTCCACGCCCTGCTCGGTCGGCGCTACCCCCTGCGCCTCGTCTTCGTCGCCGAGGCCCAGCCCCGCCTGTACGACCACGAGGCCAACACGGCGCTGCGGCGCTTCGATCTGGGCGGCATCAAGGGTCGCTTCTTCCACGAGATCTTCGAGGCGTACCACGCCCCCGAGTTCCCGCGCGAGAAGTACGGCCCCCTCTCCGAGCGGCTCCACGGCCACCCCATGGCGGCGCGGGCCATGGCGGTCGAGGTCCGGCGTCGGGACGACGGGCTCGCGCTGCTCGACGACCCCAAGTTCCTCAAGATGGACGGCCCCGAGGACACGGCGACCCTGCGCAAGCACCTGCGCAAGCGGATCGACAAGCTGCCCCAGGCCACCCGCGAGGCGCTGGCCCGGGCCGCCCACTTCGGGCTGCCCGCCACCGGCCGGGACCTCTCCGAGCTGGGTCTGGCCCGCAAGGTGCGGCTGGGCCTGGTGGCGAGCGGGCTCCTCGAGCCCTGCGGCACCGAGAACGACAAGCGCTACCGGGTGCACCCCCTCATCCGCTCCTGCCTGCGCTACCGCGAGGTCAGCGACTTCGACACCCTGCGTCAGGTGGCCGGCATCTACGCGGCCGCCGGCAAGTCCGCCGAGGGCGTGGAGCGCATCGTCGCGGTGCAGGAGGCCAACCGCTGCCTCACCGCGGCCCGTCGCGGCCGGGACACCATCCAGATCAAGTACCCGGATGACGACCCCGAGTGCGAGGCGATCATCGGGATGATGCGCTCCAACCGGCCCCACTTCCAGCTCGCCCAGCAGCGGCTCGCCGAGCGGCTGAAGGCCCGGCCGGGCCACGCCGACCTCCACCTCCTCCAGCTCGAGCTCCTCCGCCGCCTCGACGCGAAGAAGGAAGCCATCGAGGAGGCCTATGCGGCCGCCATGGCCCAGGCCCCCTGCGCCGAGGTCTTCCAGGATGCCGCCACCTGGAACCTGTCCCGCAAGGCGCGGGGCAAGGCCATCACCGTCCTGGAGACCGGGGTGGAGGCCCTGCCGGGCGAGCCGCGGCTCAAGACCCGTCTGGCCGCCCTGCTCATGCGCCAGGGCCGGCGCAACGAGGCCCTGGATCTGCTCCAGCAGGCCATGGACCAGTCGCCCATGCTCCACGACGCCTACGGGCTGCTCGGCATGGCGCGCTTCGACGAGGGGCCCGAGTCCCTCGAGCAGGCCGAGACCCTCCTGCGCGAGGCGGTGCGCCTGGCCCCCGGCGATCCGGTGCAGGTGCCCCGCCTGGTCACCGTGCTGCTCGCCCGGGCCCGGGCCGCCTCCGAGCCCGCCCAGGCCGAGGCCCTGCGCGCCGAGGCGCGGGAGCTGCTGGCCCCCATCACCCGCGATGACGGCAAGAGCGCCGAGGGCTTCCTGCTGCTGGCCCGTCTGGAGCGCCTGGAGGGCAAGCTCGACCGGGCGGCCTGGCTGCTGAAGCAGGCCCGCAAGCTCTCCGATCGGCGCTCGGAGCGGGCCAACCGGATCCGCCTCGAGTCCGCCCTGCTGGACCTGGCCCGCGGCAAGGTCGACGACGCCGAGCGCGACGTGCGCCGCCTGGTGGAGCGCGATCCGAGCAACCCGCGGGTCTTCGTGGCCCTCTCCCAGGTCCTGGAGGCCCGGGAGCAGCTCATCCCGGCCCACGCCGAGCTGCTGCGCGCCCGGGAGCGGGTGAGCCCCGAGTCGCTCGACGGCCGCTGGGTGATGGGCGAGCTCCTGCGCCTGCAGCAGCGCATCGAGGCCCACGCCGCCGCCCTCTCCGGGCAGGCGCCGGCCGCGCCCGAGAGGGCGGCGGCGTGGGCAGATCGGAAGAGCACACGTCTGAAC
>CAZPJM010000106.1:0-14789 GCA_964586865.1 uncultured Enterobacteriaceae bacterium | reverse complement strand
TCGCGTCCCCCGGATCCACCGCCCACGTTCTCAAATCATCCAACCAGCCCGACCATTTTGTACGAGCCCCTGGGCGTCCTCGGATGTCCAGGGGCTTTGACGCTTCTGGGCGACACCGAGTTCTAGAGGACCGGGGACCTGACCGAACAACCCGAACCCGTGCTCATCGGTGCACGCCTCCTTCACCTTGGTCACTGTGCCCGAGGGTCTCGGCGTGGCGAACAACCCGGTCCACCCACGGCGCCAGCGTGGCCAGGACCTCGGCAAGTTCATCAGGAACCTCCCCCTTGAGTCCCGACTTTCGCGTCCATGCCTGCCACCTGATTTCCGCGTCGGCGCTGAACTCGTCAGGCAGCCGACCGAAGCCCGTGAGGCCGACGCCCCGATGCTCGGCAACGCGCCGGAGGGATCGCGCGGCGCGCTCGTCGTCGACACCGACCTGCGCCAACGCCAGCAGGTCGACGAAGTCTCTCCACCGAGTGTTGGTTCCACCACGCTGCATCGCCGTGACGAGCTTCTCCGCGATCACCATCTCGACCGGGTACGCGAGCGCAACGAACGGTGCGTGGTTCAACAGCGTGGGCATCTCGGTGGGCCGAGCCGGAGGCTCGACCGGGTCACCGACGTTCACGTCGACGTGGAACGCGACCCGCGCGGTAGCGAGTCGTGCACGGAGACGGACGCGCACGCCGGGGTAGGTGCCGCCTTCGCGGATGATCCGCGCTTCGTTGTCCTTCAGGTCGATCTGGACGCCGTCGTTCAGGTCGAGGGTCGCGACCTCGAGCACCAGAGCTCGAACGGCATCGACGTCGTTCGACGTGTCGACCGCGAGCAGGTCGACGTCGCGCGTGGGGCGCCTGGCTCCGAAGGCGGCCATGAGCACGCCGCCCTTGAGGACCAGCCGGTGGGCGTGTGGTGACGCACCGACGCGAGCGACGAACCGCTCGAGTACGTACAGCTGGATGGCCTCTGCAGTCGGCCTGCCGGTCCTTCGCGCGAGCGCGCGCAGCCCGAGGTACGCGGATCCTGTTGGCGCTTCTCGGGCGGGCTTCGTCACAACAGCACCTCGAGGGCCTGCCGGATCGGCTGCTCTGCGTGCGGGAGGTGGCGCGCCAGTCGGAGGAGCTCGGCCGGCGTGGTCGTGGGCGTGCGAAGCCAGTTCTTGAGGGCTTCGTAGGCGAGGTCGGAGCCCTCCTGGTGCCGCAGCCGGAAGACGTCTGCCAGGGTTCGGGCTGCGCTGTAGCACCCCAGCGTCAGTCCGGGCTCCAGCTCGATCTCCTCACGACCGAGGTCGAAGGTCTCTTCGTGGAAGCGATGCCAGCGGACGGGTGCGGCTGTTGCGGGTTGCCGTCGTCTGCGGGGTAGCGCGACGTCGATCGCCATCGGGATGCGGTCGGTGAGCTCGTGGTGCGCGAGCGCTGTTTCGAGGCACAGGGTGGCCTCGGGAGTGCGGAGTGCGATCTCGACGAGGTCCAGATCGATGAGGGGGGCGTCGGCGCGGCGGTAGATCCCGCGGGCGACCTGCTCGAGCGTCCCGGAAGCCACGAGGTCTCGGACGGAACGTCGCGACAGGCCTGCGTCCTCGGCCGTCGAGGTCGTGAACGAACGGGGCAGGTCGTCGGGTAGGTGGCGTGGCGACATTTACGAATCGTAGCCACATAGGGCAGGTGTGGCCACGATTTGTTCCAAGACACCGTGAGCGTACTCGGACATCGCCCGGGGTGGTAGCCTCCCTTTGAGGCGCTTCATCGGTCTGCGGCCAAGCGCCGGACGAACTCGGCGCCCGTCTGCTTGTCCCAGGCCGCACCGACGTCGAGCCATGAGGATCTGTCGGCATCCGTCCACGCCGATCCTTGAAAGCGGGCCCCCACGGACCCGTCCGGCATCTCACCCGCGCCGTCGCGGCGCCTCGGCGCTCTGGTACAGGGAGAGCCCGTGTCCATCGGGGTCGGTGAGGTCGCTGGTCCACCCGCCCGGGGCGTGGGAGACGGGCGTGACCAGGGTGGCGCCCGCCTGCACGAGCCCATCGACGACGTCGTCGATACCCCCGTCTTCCAGCTCGAACACCACCAGCGGCGTGTTGCCCGGGCGCGGCTCGCCGGGGCAGAACACGAGGTCGACGCCCCCGGCGGTGTGGGCGATCAGCCAGTCGGGGCCTTCCTCGGCGGGGAGGCGCTCCACGGCGAGGCCGACGGCGTCGCGGTAGAAGACCTCGGTCCTGGCGATGTCGGCGGAGAGGAAGAAGAGCGATCCGATTCGGTACGATCCGAGCATGATGGCCTCCAGGGCATGGGTCGCGTGGGGGTTGCCGCGGCGGCCCCATCTGTGAGCATCGCGAAGAGGAGAGGGTGTCCATCCGGGTCGGCGCTGCCCACGAGCGCGTGGGCGAGTCCGGGATGACCGACGAGCTGGGCGCGCGTGGGGCCCGGGAGGGGTGGCGTCGGAGCGGGCGGGGCGATGGGCCGGGCCACCTTGCGCAGCCGCGACAGCCGTGCCCGCAGGGCCGTGTCAGGGATCCGAAGCAGCCACCGGAGCTCGTCGCGGGTGCAGCCGGCTCCCACGAGCTGCGCAACCCGGCGCAGGGCGGGGGAGAGGCCCTCCGGATCGGGGACCCGGAGGGGGGCGGTGGGCTCGGTGGGGCGCGCGGCGAACGCCTCCTCTCGGCGGCGCCGTCGCCCGGCGGACCGGGCCGTCATCGCGCCCAGGTTGCGCATGACCCCCACCAACCACGGACGGTCGCCGGGTCCCCGACCCTGCTCGAGCGCGACCACCAACGCCGCCTGCACCAGGTCCTCGGCCTCCTCCTCGGTCCGGCAGAACCGCCGGGCGGTGGGCAGCAGGGGGCGTGGATCCCAGGGGTCGGAGCGCGAGGCGGGCACGGGGAGCTCTCGGGGGGGCGTCGCACCGAGCGAGGGTAGCGAGTGCCGTCCTTGCGGTCGAGGCCGGCACGCGGCACGGGCGGGGGTCGCCCTTCCTCCTGGCCCGATCGCGCTGGATCCGCCCGGTAGGCCGGCGTACGCTCGGGGCCGCCCCCATGGATCTCGCCGTGCTCCCATCATCGGTTGTCGTCCGCACCGCCACCCGCGCCGACCTGGGCTTCGTCGCCCAGGATGGTCTCCTGCCCGAGCGCGTCGTCCTGAGGAAGCTGGACGACGGTGATGTCTGTGTCGCCCTCCGAGACGATGGGCCGGTGGGCTACCTGAGGCTCGAGTGGCTGTGGTCCGCGCTGCCGTACATCGAGCACATCCGGGTGCTGGAGTCCCATCGCCGGGGCGGCGTCGGTCGGGCCCTCCTCTCCCATGTCGAGGCCCAGGTCGCCCGCGCCGGACACGCCGCGCTCTACAGCTCCTCGCAGGCGGACGAGCCGGAGCCCCAGGCGTGGCACCGCCGCATGGGTTTCGCCGAGTGCGGGCTGCTGGCCGGGGTGAACGCGGGCGGCGTCGGAGAGGTCTTCTTCCGCAAGGCCCTGACCGTCGCGCGACCGACCACGCCCGATGCCTGACATGGCCGGCCCGATGGAACAGGCGATGACCGGGCTCGAGGCGCGGATCCTGCCGACCGGACGCGGCGCCGTCCACTACGGGGTGGCTGGCGCGGGCGAGCCCGTGGTGCTGCTCCACGGCGCCACCGCCGACCACGGCATGTGGGCCCCCCAGGTCGGCCCCCTCTCCGAACACCATCGCCTGATCGTCCCCGATCTGCCCGCCCATGGGCGGTCGAGACCCTACGCGCCGTTCACGCTGGAGAACTGTGCCCGGGACGCCCTGGCGATCCTCGATCGGGAGGGCCTCGGGCGCGCCCACATCGTGGGCCAGTCGATGGGGGGCTACGTCGCCCAGGTCATGGCGCTGGAACACCCCGATCGCGTCGCCTCGGTGGTGGCCGTCGACTCCTCGCCCTTCGACGCGACCTACTACAGCCGGATGGATCGGTGGCTGCTGGGCATGACCCCGACCCTCCTGAAGGGGTTTCCCTCCGGGATGCTGAAGCGCAGCATCGCCCATGGAGTGTCGACGACCGAGGCGGGTCGCGCCTACATGCGAAAGGTCCTCGAGGGCCAGACGAAGCGGGAGGTGGTCGACATCATGGATGCCGTCTACCGGGGGCTGCTGCAGTACGCTTACCGACGGTTCCGCCTGGCGTGCCCGGTCTTCATCATCTTCGGCGAGAAGGACGCCACGGGGCGGGTCATCGCCTACTCCAAGCGCTGGGCCGAGGAGGAGGGGCACCCGGTCGGGTCGGGCTGAGCGGCACCCCGTCGGGCAGGCCGGTCCGTCCCGCGTGGGCCCGAGGGCTCACGGGGGTCCGGCCTCCGGGTCGGTCCCCGCGGGCCGGTTGGGCGGCGCCGCCTGCCAGGGCCACCGGCCGGTGATCTCGAGCTCGAGGGTGAAGGCGAGGAAGGTGCGCACCAGCACGACGACCGCCAGCACGAGGACGGTCTCGTAGGTGAGCTCCACGGCCACCGTGTGGATGATGTCGGCCGCCACGAGGAACTCGAGGCCGAGCAGGATCCCCCGCCCGAGCCGGTGGCGGACGGCCTGCAGGACGCCCTCGGACCCGGTGCGCCGCACGATGCGGTACCCCGCCAGGAGGAGGGCGTAGGCCGAGGCCACGAGCAGGATGCCGACCCCCATGAGCTCGATGGCGGCGGCGCACCACTCGGCGAAGGGCGTGACCAGCTCGGGCAGCATCGGCTAGCCGCCCCGGCCGATGGCGGCGGCTGCGGCGACGGGGCCGATGGCGCGGTGATGGTCGGTCCAGGCCTCGGGCACGGCTCCTCCGGGCGTCCAGCCAGGACCGCATCGTTCGCGAGCCCCGGGCCGATGCCGTATCAGGCCGCCTTCAGGGCGGCGATGGCGGCGGCCCGGTCCTTGGCCTTGTAGATCCCGGACCCGCTCACGAGCACCTGGGCCCCGGCCTCGACGAAGCGGCGGGCGTTGTCGGGCTTCACGCCGCCGTCGACCTGGATCTGCACGTCCAGGCCGCGCTGGTCGATGGTCCGGCGCAGGCGCTCGATCTTGGGGAAGATGGCCTCGATGAGGGACTGGCCGCCGAAGCCCGGGTTGACGGTCATGAGAAGGACCAGGTCGAGCTCGTCGAGGACGTAGTCGAGGACGGTCTCGGGGGTGTGGGGGTTGAGGGAGACGCCCACCCGCGCGCCGGTGGTGCGGACGACCTGGATGGAGCGGTGGAGGTGGACGCTGGCCTCGGCGTGGACGGTGATCTGGTCGGCGCCGGCCTCGCGGAAGGTCGGGGCGTAGGCGTCCGGGTCGGTGATCATGAGGTGGCAGTCGAGGAAGGCGTCGGGCTCGTGGCGGCGCAGCGCGGCGACGATGGGGGGACCGATGGTCAGATTGGGCACGAAGTGGCCGTCCATGACGTCGACGTGGATCCAGTCGGCGCCCTTGTCGAGGACGTCCCGGACCTCGGCGGCAAGGCGTCCGAAGTCGGCGGAGAGGATGGAGGGTGCGACGAGGGCCATGGTCACTCCACGGGGGCGAAGGGGGCGCCCTCGACGAGGCGGGCACCGTTGGCGAAGTCCCGGCCCGAGACGGCCTTGCGCCCGGGAGCCCGCACCCGGTCGAGGACCAGGGCGCCCTCGGCGCAGGCCACCACCAGATCGGGGGCGGTGGACAGGACGGTTCCGGGGGCGCCGGTCCCCTCGGCGGGGTGGGCGGACAGGATCTTGAGCGGCCCATCGCCCCACGGCACCCACCCGCCGGGCCACGGGGTCATGGCCCGCACCTGGCGGTCCAGCTGCATGGCGGACCGGCCCCAGTCGAGCTCCCCGTCCTCCCGGCCGATCTTGCCCACGTAGGTGGGCGCGCCCTGCTGAGGGACGGGCTCTTTCTGGCCGAGCAGGGGCAGGGTCTCGACGGCGGCCTCGGCCGAGAGGGCGGCGAGCTTGTCATGCAGGGTGCCGGCGGTCTCCCGCGGGGCGATGGGGCAGCGCCGGGTCACGTAGAGGGGCCCCTCGTCGAGGGCCTCGACCATGCGCTGGGTGCACACGCCGGTCTCGGTGTCGCCGGCGAGGAGGGCGGCCTGGATGGGTGCGGCGCCGCGCCACCGGGGCAGCAGGCTGGCGTGGACGTTGATGCAGCCGTGGCGCGGGGCGTCGAGGAGCCGGCGGGTGAGGATCCGGCCATAGGCGATGACCACGGCGGCCTCGGCGCCCAGCGCGGCGACCCGGGCGGGGAAGGAGCCCGAGCGGATGGCCCGCGGCTGGGAGGTGGGCAGCCCCAGCTCCCGGGCGAGCTGGATGGTGGGCGGCGACACCACCTTGCGGCCCCGGCCCACCGGCCGATCGGGCTGGGCCACCACCAGGGCGATGTCATGACCGGCCTGGTGCAGGGCCCGCAGGGTGGGCACGGCGAAGTCGGGGGTGCCCATGAAGAGGATGCGCACGGAGCCTCCGGGGAGGGGCCGTAGCGGGTGGGGGGCTGACGCGCGACGCCGGGCCCGCGGGCTCAGGCCTCGGGGAAGGGGATGTAGGTGCGCATGAGGGTGATGGCCAGCTCGGTGTCGTCGGGGCGGGCCGCACCGAGCACCCCCCGGGACCGCAGATCGGCCAGGAGGGTCTCGAGGACCCGATCCAGGTCCAGGTCGTCGGTGCCGTCCTCGTAGGCGGCCCGCTCGGCGGCGTCGGCGAAGCACAGCGCCTTCCACTGGAGCGACAGGCGCAGCGCGCCCCAGGCGTAGCGGCCCACCACCCGCTCGCCGTCCCGGACCTCCCAGGTGCCGTCGCCGGCCCAGTGGATGGCCTGACCGGGTAGCACGTCGGGGCTCGGGGCGTCCGGGCCGCCCACCCGCTCCACCCCGTGGAAGAGCGCATCGGCGTCCAGCAGCACGCTGGTGTTGTGACGGACCCCCAGGCGGAGCCGCGGGCCGGTGGGGCCGTCGGGGTAGAGCACGAAGGCACCGCCGGACGCGGGCGGGTGGAAGAAGGTGACGCCGCCCGCGATCCGCACCCGCCAGTCCTCGAAGAGGCCGGCGTGGTGCATGGCCACCAGCAGCCACTCGGGGGTCGTGGCCTTGGACATGCCCCGGTACTCGGGGGTGTCCGTGTGCAGGGCCAGCTCCTGGCCGGGCAGCAGGAGGTTGGCGTACAGCATGTCCGGGACCACCAGGTCGCGACCCGTCAGGTCCCGGGCCGCCTGGAGAAAGGGTCCATGGTCGTAGAGGAGATCGGCCAGCTCGGGGTCGTGGACGTTCCGCCCCTCGGCGAAGACGCCGCGGAACAGGTTGGTGCGGGCCGCGGTGTCGCGGAAGGACTCGGTCTCGCCCCGGGCGGCCTTCTGCTGGACGTAGTGGAGGAAGGCGTCATGCCGGCGGACCAGCCCGGCGCCGAACCCCTCTCGGATGGGGGCCTCCACGTACATGGGGTAGCTCCCCCGGGCGGTGATCCGGTCCACCACGGCGTCGGCGGCGGTGGGGGGCAGGCAGGGGTCGAGCAGGTGGTAGGTGTCGGCCATGGCGATCCTCCGGCGGGCTCGCCGATCTACATGGATGCGCGGCGAGAAGCCACCCGGAGCTGGGACCTTGCCGCGCCTGCGGGGGCGGGTGATGGCGCCTCCGCCCCCGAGGTCCCATGCCCCTTCCCTGGCCCGACGACGTGTTGCTCGCCCCCCTCACGAAGGGCGGGACGCTGCCGTTCCGGCGACTCTGCGTGGACTTCGGCGCGGTCGTGACGTGCTCCGAGATGGCCTACGCCCACAAGCTCCTCAAGGACAGCCCGCGCGAGAAGGCCCTGCTCCGACACCACGAGAGCGAGCGGCACTTCGGCGTGCAGCTCGCCACCCACCGCGAGGACCTGGCGGGCGAGGCCACCGCCCTCGCCGTGGAGCACGGGGCCCGGTGGGTGGATCTGAACCTGGGCTGCCCCATCGACGATGCGGTCCGCCGGGGCATGGGGGCACGGCTCCTCCAGCGCACGGGGATGCTGCGGCGGATCGTCGCCGCGATGGTGCACGCCGCGGGCGAGGTGCCGGTGACCGTGAAGATCCGTCTCGGCTTCCGGACCGGCAAGGAGAACGCCGACGTCACCTCGGCCATCGCCGAGGACGAGGGTGCGGCCGCCGTCATCGTCCACGGGCGCACCCGGGAGCAGCGCTACAGCCGCGCCGCGGACTGGGAGGCGGTGGGGGCGCTGGTGCGGGATCGGTCCATCCCGGTGATCGGCAACGGCGACGTGCTCACCTGGTACGAGGCCGAGGATCGACGGGCCCGGTCCGGCGCGGCCGGGCTGATGCTGGCCCGGGGGGCGCTCATCAAGCCCTGGCTCTTCCAGGAGATCCGCGAGCGCCGGGAGCTGTGCCTGGACCCGTCCGCACGGATCGCGGTCTACCACCGCCTGGCTGGCTACTTCCGGGAGTACTTCGGAGACGACGAGATCGGGCATCGGCGAACCATGGGCTTCCTGCCTTGGCACTTCTCGTTCTTCTCCCGCTATCGGCCCCTGCCCCACCAGGCCTGGCGGGAGCGGGCCGCCGAGCACCCGCTCATGCAGACCCGCGACGCCTCGCCCGAGCCCGAGACCCCCCTCGGCAAGCTGCTCGCCGACACGGACAGCCGGACCCACCGCGAGGTGGCCGAGCACCTGTGGGCGGCCGAGGCCCCGGACGAGGCGGTGGCGCGGCTGACGGCCCTGGCCGAGGATCGCGCGGCCCGCGGCATCGAGGGGCGGCGGGGCGGCAAGCTCCAGACCGGCGGCTGGGGCTGATCCCGCAGGGCGATGCAGGGGGCGGCATCCCAGCCCGACCGCGGCGCCGCCCACCGACGCGCGGACTACCGAGGGCGGCGCCACGAGCGAGGGCGCATCTCACGTCGGGTCGTGAGGCTCCGCCGGGCCGGCCGTGTCCCGGGCGAGCCGGACCCCCCGCCACAGGGCCACCCCCACCAGGAGCAGCCAGGGGAAGCCGTGGAGCGCCAGGTCGAACCAGTCCATGGGCGCCATGCCCACCGCCCCACCCGCCACCCACCGCAGCTTGCCCACGATGTGGGGCTCGGGCCAGAACGGGGCGAGCCCCAGGGTGAGGCACAGCAGCAGCGGGAGGCCCAGGGCCTGGGCAGCCTGCTTCATCGGGGCTCCGTGCGCCGTCCGGTAGCCCGACCTCGACGGGTGGGCCCCTGTGGTGCACGATCCCACAGGGTGGGGGATCTGACACATCCCTCGGCCGGCGAGCCCCTTCCACCCGTGCCCGTCGGTTGGTCCCGGACTTGCAGGATGGGCCCGTCCACCCCCCGAGGAGGTTCCATGGAGACCGTCGCCGATCTGATGTCCACCGAGCTCGTCACCGCCCGTGCCGGCACCGATCTGGCCGTGGCGTTCGAGCTGATGGACGATGCCCGGATCCGGCACCTGCCCGTGGTCAACGACGACGGCGAGCTGATCGGGCTCGTCTCGCATCGCGACCTGGCCACCCGGGCGCTGGGCCTGGTGGACGAGCTGCCCCAGCAGGAGAAGCGCGCCGTCCTCGCCGCCCAGACCGTCGACACCATCATGGTGCGTGGCCCCGAGACCTGCGCGCCCGACGACAGCCTGGTCGAGGTCGCCGAGCGCCTGCTCGAGAACAAGTTCGGGTGCTGCCCCGTCGTGGAGGGCACCCGCCTGGTCGGGATCGTCACCGAGGCCGACTTCGTGCGCCTCGCGGTCATGAACGCCGAGGGCTGATCCGCCTCGTGGCGATCAGCCGGTTCGCTGGTCGGTGTCGAAGAGCCAGGTCCCCCGCAGCCGGATCACTCCCTCGGCGGTGAGGGGACCCTCGATCACGTCGTCCCAGCCTGCCTCGCGGAGGGCTGGGGCGCGATCGGCCGACGCCACCGCCACCAGGGCTGTCAGGTGGCCGCCCCGATCCGCGGCCTGGCGCAGACGCTCCAGCATGCCCGGCTGGTCCCAGCCGTGGACGACCACGGCCACCGCGAGGGCGGAGGTCTCGAGGTGCGCCTCGGCCGCATCCACCGCATCGGCCACGTGGGCCGTCACGCCCAGCTCGTCCAGGATGCGGGCCCCCACCACGCGGGAGACGGGGTTCTCGTCGAACAGGAGGACCTGCGCCGCCGGCTGGGCGGGGGGCTCCAGATCATCGGCGAGGCTGCCGTCGTCCTGGCTGATGGTGCCGTCCGCGGCGAGCTCGAGTCGGATGCTGAAGGCGCTGCCGCCCCCCGGCCGAGGCCGGTAGAGGAGCTGCCCCCCCATGTGGAGCACCAGCCGCCGCGCCAGGGCCAGCCCGACGCCGGCCCCTCCGGCGCGACGGGCCCGCCCCTCCTCCACCTGGGTGAAGGGCTCGAACACCCGCTCGGCGTGGTCCTCCGGGATGCCGCAGCCCGCGTCCAGGATCTCCACCTCCACCTGGATGCGGTCCCCGGCCCGCTCGGCCGAGAGGCTCACCTCGATGTCGTCTCCCCCCGCGTGCCGCACGGCGTTCCCCAGCAGCTCGTCCACCACCCGGCGCAGGCGGGCCCGGTCGGCCAGCACCCGGGTCGGCCGCTCGGGGGGCGCCTCGAAGTCGATGCGGATCCCCCGGGCCTCGGGTCGGGCTCGGGCCGCCACCACCGCCTCCTGGAGCAGCGATCCCAGATCCACGGGGCGGGCCTCCAGGATGAGCGAGCCCCCCGATACCTGGGTGAGCTCCAGCAGATCCTCCACCATGTCGACCAGGTTCCGCGCGCTGCGGGTCGCCGCCTCGGCGAGCTCTCGCTGGTCCGGCCCCGTCAGCTCCTGCCCCAGCAGCTCCATCGTGCCCAGCACACCGTGCAGGGGGGTGCGCAGCTCGTGGGTGATGTTGTCGAGGAAGGTCTGCTTGGCCTCGGCGGCCGCCTCGGCCTCGAACCGCGCATGCCGCAGGTCCGCCAGGGTGTTGGCGGTGCGCTGGCGCTCGGCCTCCAAGGCGCCGTGGAGATCCACGAGGGAGCGACAGAGGTCGCCGAGCTCGTCGTCGGGGACCACCTGGACCTCGTCGAGGGCCTCGCCGCGGGCCAGCCGCGCGGCCAGGAGGGTGGCCTCCTCGGCGGGGGCGGTGACCAGCCGTCGGATGAGGAGCAGCAGGGCGACGCCGATCCCCACCGAGAGCAGCAGGGAGGCGCCGGCGATCCCCAGCTCGGTCAGGGAGGCCAGCCAGGCATCGTCGCCACGCTTCGCCTCCTGGGCGATGTCGAGGTGCTCGAGGACCGCGGCGAAGGTGGCCCTAGGAGCGCCCTCCACGGGCCGCACCCGCGCCTCGGCCTGGCGGAGGGCGCTCGGATCCTGCCGATCCCCCAGCGCGTCGAGCGCCTCGCGGTAGGCCACCGACACGGCGCGGTGCTGGTCCCGGAAACGCTCCACCAGCGCGCGCAGGGCCGGGTCGTCCGCGGTCTCGGCCAGGGCGCGGCTCCGCCGCCGGACCTGGGCTTCGAAGGAGAGGAACTCGGCGTGTCGCTCGGCGCGGTCGTCCTCGTCCGCCAGCAGCAGGGCCCGGTAGGCCCGGGTCGTCGCCTCGAGGGCCACCTCGGTGGCCAGGGCCCCCTCCACCTGCTCCTGGGTGATCGCCACGTGCGCCAGGTGCTCCTGGGCCAGCCCCGACCGGAGGGCGTGGGCCCACAGGTGCAGCACGAGCGTGCCCAGCAGGGCGGCCCCGATCGGCAGCAGGAGCTTGGTGCGAAGTCGCATGACCCGGGCATCGGATCAGGTTGCATCCGGGTTCAGAACGAACGCATCAGGGCTCGGCGGGAAGGGTGTCGGGCCGGTCGGTGCGCCAGGGCTGGTTCCTCGGTGGGCCCGCCCCGCGCAGGCACGGCACCCGCGCAGCATCCCCGTCCCCCAACACCCCGGGGGCGAGCCCGGTCGCGGGGTCCACCCGGCAGGTCCGGACGCGCCGTGGGCGCTCCGGGGTGTCGCGGGCGCCGGCGTCGAGGGCAGCGCGCATGATCCGGGCCCACAGCGGGGCCGCCGCCTCGCCGCCCGAGAGCCCCAGCCGCCCCTCGTCCAGGCCCACCCACACCACGGCGACCCGACCGCCGGCCACCCCCGCGAACCAGGCATCCCGCCCCTCCGAGGAGGTGCCCGTCTTGCCCCGGGCGACGATGGCCACATAGCCCCGCCCCAGCGCCGCCTTGCGCCCGGTGCCGCGGCTCACCACGTCCTCGAGGGCCTCGCCCACGATCCACGCCGCCCCCGGTCCGGCCAGGCGGTCGCGACGCACCCGCTCACCGCCGGTGCGGGTCCCGTTGGCGCGGGCGATCCGCGCCACCACCCGAGGCTCGACGGTCCGCCCCAGGTCGCCGCTGAAGGCACTGTAGGCGCGGAGCAGATCCACCGGTCGGGCCTCCACGCTGCCGAGCAGGCTCGAGGGGGGGACGGGCTCGGGCAGCGACAGGCCGGCATCCTCGAAGCGCTCGGCCACCGCCTCGAGGCCGCAGTGCAGCCCCAGGCGCGCGAGGGGGACGTTCCGGCTCGCCACCAGGGCTTCGTGGGCCGAGACGGCCCCCAGGAAGCGACGATCGGCGTTCCGGGGGGCCCAGCCGTCCACCTCGAGCGGGGTGTCGGGCAGGAGGGTGGACGGGCGGATGGGGTCGTGGGGCCCGCAGTCGTCGTAGGCCTCGAGGAGGATCAGCGGCTTGACCGTCGAGCCGGGCTGACGGCGGGCCCGGCGCACGCGGTCGAAGGCGTCCGAGGCCGCCGCCGGATCGGCCCCCACCCAGGCCAGCACAGCGCCGGTGTCGGCGTCCATGATGGCGACGGCGGCCTGCAGGGGCGCCCCCTTCAGGCGGGGGTTCCAGGTGCGGAGCTTGCCGAGCCAGTCGGCCACCTCGGCCTCGACCCGGTCCTGCACCACCGGGTCGAGGGTGGTGTCGACGGTGAAGCCCAGGCCCCGCTCCAGGCGCCGCGCGGCGTCGTCCTCGACGGTGTGGCGGATCCGCGACAGCAGGGCCGCCGGCGCCTCCCGGGGGCTCGACACGGTCCGAATCCCCAGCGGGCGGGCGCGGGCCTCGGCCGCGGTGGCGTCGTCGAGCCAGCCGAGCTCGGCCATGCGCGTCAGGGCGTGGTCGCGGCGCTCCCGGGCGGCGTCCCGGTTCCGGATGGGGTGGTAGGCGGAGGGCCCCTTGAGGAGGGCGGCGAGCAGGGCGGCCTCGTGCACCTGGAGGTCGCGGGCCTCCTTGCCGAACCACGCCCGGGCGGCCCGGCCGAGCCCGTAGATGCCGACGCCGTCGACGTGCCCGAAGTAGACCGTGTTGAGGTAGGCCTGGAGGATCTCCCGCTTGGTGTAGGTGGCCTCGAGGGCCAGGGCCCGCACCGCCTCGCTGGCCTTCCGGTCCAGGCTGCGGCGCGGGGTGAGGTCCCGGTTCTTGACGAGCTGCATGGTGAGGGTGCTGCCGCCCTCGGCGACCCCGCCGGCCTGCAGGTTCTTCAGGGCGGCCCGGGCCAGCGACCGCCCCGAGACCCCGGCGTGCTGGAAGAAGCGGTGGTCCTCGAGGGCGAGCACGGGCCGCCACACGTGCTCGGGCAGCGCGTCGAGGTCGACCGGGAGCCGAGGGGCCCGCCCGCCCTCCCAGGAGGTCGCCAGCACCTCGGGCTCGAGGACGGCCGCCCCATCGTCGGCGTCCAGGTCGCGCCCCCCATCGGTCCGGACGGCGGCCACCCGCCCGCCCCGCACGTCCACCACGAGCAGCCGCGCCCGCTCGCGACGGCCAGCGTGCCGGAAGGCCCGACGGTGGATCCGGAAGGTCGACCCCTCCCGGGTCCAGGTGCCGGGGTGGCGCTCCGGTCGGGCATCCCGGCGATAGCCCAGGCGTTCGAGGCGCTCCTCGAGCATGGCCTCGGACAGGCCGGGCACCACCGGGCCCGGGGCGGAGCGGATCTCCAGCTCGGTCCTCCCGAGCACCGCCTCGAGATCGGCGGCCTCGGCCGGGGGGGCCGCGAGGGCCATGAGCAGGAGCAGGAGCAGGAAGATACGGGCCATGGCTCCCTCGTGGGTCCGCCCCGAGCGGGGCCCAGCGTCGAGGGGGACGAGCCGTCGGGGGACCCGGTCGGGCGGTCGCGCCCGGGCCCCGGGCCGCCCGGCCAGGACGGCGGCTACTTGTCGCGGACCAGCCAGACCTCGGCGCCGACGATGATCCGATCGTCATTGCCGAGCTGGATGGGCGAGCCGTCCTCGGGGGCGGTCTTGAAGTCCTCGTCGCCGTGCTGGACGAAGAAGGGCTGGAAGGAGCCGTCCGGGAGACGGTAGCTGTCCAGGTAGTCGGTGATGGTGGCGGTGGTGCCGTCGGCCACCACGGTGAGCGTGATCCCCCCGAGGGTGAGGGTGCGGGGCTGGTTCAGGGGCATGCCCCGGGTGACCAGGGCCGCCGCCAGCTTGTCGGCGGTGTCGATGCCCAGGAAGGCCGCCCGGGGATTGGGCAGGGTCGGATCCTCGAAGAGCTCCAGGCGGACCGCGAAGTCCTCGTCCCCGGCGTCGTCCCGGCGGATGACGTCGATGGGGATCTCCATGACGTCCTTGAAGGACTCGGCGTCCACGTCGGCCTCGTCGAACAGGAACTCGGAGGGCTTCAGGACCGTGAGGGTGCTCCGGCGACCGCGGACCTTGAGCTTGAAGTACTCGGTGGGCTCGAAGGTCTGGTCGGGCTCGATGCGGTTCTCGGGGATGGAGAGCTCGCAGCCGGTGTGGTTGCCGCAGGTCATCTCGCCCACCACCATCCAGCCGGAGTGGACCAGGTGGACCTCGCGGGCGAGCTCGAAGCCGGCGTCCTCCTCGTCGACGAAGCGCACCTCGGGGCCGGCGGCGGGCTCGGGGGGCGGGGCGGCCTGGGAGGCGGGT
>CAZPJM010000105.1:0-14821 GCA_964586865.1 uncultured Enterobacteriaceae bacterium | reverse complement strand
GAGATCGTTTCACGTGACTGGAGTTCAGACGTGTGCTCTTCCGATCTCACCGGCGGGACCGGGGGCGAGGCCGGCGGACTGACGGCTACTCCTCGACCCGCTCCAGCTTGTCCAGGCGGCGCCGGAGGGTGGCGTTCTCCTCGGCCAGGGTCTCGATGCGCGCGCGGAGGGTGGAGAGCCCCTCCTCGGTGGTGCGCCCACGGCGGATCTTGTAGAGCGCCTCGTAGGCCATGCGCCGGCTGCGGCCGTCGGGGGCGCTGCGGTGCAGGCGCTCGAGGGCCGGCACGGCGCGCCGATCCCGGAGGCCCCCCAGGGCCGAGACCGCCGAGAGCTGCTCGCGGAAGCCCTCCTCGGCGAGCATCTCGACGAGGCGCTCCACGCAGGCGGTCCGGACCGGCTCCACCCGATCCCCCAGGATGCCGAGGGCCCGGGCGGCGCCCATGCGCACCCGGGGACGCCGGCCGGGCTGGCTGGCCGCCACCAGATCGTCGAGCACGCCCTCGTCCTCCGTCCAGGCCAGGCCCTCGGCGGCGCCGGCGGCCACCATGTCGGCCCAGCTCTCGATCTGCAGGTGAGGCCGGATGGCGTCGACGGCCCGCGGATCGCGGGTCTTGCCAAGGCTCTTCAGGCAGGCGCCCCGCAGGTGGGGGGTGGCGGGGTCGGGCTCGGCGATGCGGGCCAGCAGGGCGTCGGCCACCACCGTCTCGCGGAAGCGACCGAGGGCCGCGGCGGCGGCGCGCTGGACCCGGGGATCCTCGTCGGCGGAGAGGGCCTCGAGGAGCACGTCGCGGATGCGCTCCCCCCCGCGGGCGGCGAGCTTGCCGGCCAGGTGCTCGCGGACCTGCCAGGCCGGGTGGGTGCGGAAGGCGTGGATGACGGCGTCGACGGCCTTGCGCGAGCCGTCCTCGAGGAGGGCCGTCGCCGCCCGGGCGGAGAGGACCGGGCAGGTGTCGAGGGAGAGGCGCTCGAGCCAGGCCCGCGGCGCCTTCAGGGAGATGGTGGACAAGCCGTTGAAGCCGGGATCCACCCGGACGGTCCGGACCTCGCCGTCGACCGGGATGGCCCAGGTGCGCTGGCGCTCCCGCACGGGCAGGGTGATCCGCCGACCATCCCCGCTGTCCATGACGATCTCGAGGACCAGCGGGAAGTGGAAGGCCTCGGCCACTTCGTCGCCGGACTGGGTCTGCTCGACGGTGACCGTGAGGAGCTCGCCCTCGGTGCCGAGCCGGATGGTGAAGGCCGGGTGGCCGGCCCCGAAGAACCACTGGTGGAAGAAGCGGTCCAGGTTGCGGCCGGTGGCCTCCTCGAGGGCGCGCTGGAAGTGGCGGGCGTGCACGGTGCCGTGCCGGTGGGACTCCAGGTAGTGCTTCACGCCGGCCCAGAAGGCCCGATCCCCGAGCTCGGTCTTGAGGGTGTTGAGGACACAGGCCCCCTTCTCGTAGAGGTGCCGGTCGAAGACGTCGATGGGCTCGCGGAAGCGGTAGCTGACGATGGGCCGCCGGTAGCGCCCGCCGAACTCGGAGAGGTAGCCCTGGGCGTGCTTGTAGCGGTACCACGCCAGGTCCGACTCGGAGCGGTCATGGGCCCACCAGACCTCCTCCATGAAGGTGGCCCAGGACTCGTTCAGGAAGCCCTGGGACCAGTCCTGGCAGGTGAGGAGGTCGCCGAACCACTGGTGCGCCAGCTCGTGGCAGACGAGCCGGTCCGGGTCCCACTCCAGGCTGGAGGCCTCGTCGACCAGCAGCAGGTCGGTCATGACGGTGCAGGCCGTGTTCTCCATGCCGCCGAAGATGAAGTCGTGCACCACGACCTGGTCGTAGCGGGGCCAGGGGTAGTCCACGCCGGTGATGGCGCTGAAGTGCTCCATCATGAGCGGGGTCTTGCCGAAGGCGCGGAGCATCGCCTCGTCCTCGCCCTCGGGGACCAGGTAGCGCACGGGCACGTCGCGCCAGGTGGTCTCGTGGGCCACGAGGCGGGCGGCCACCATGACGAGCAGGTAGGCGGGCATGGGATCGGCCTGCTCGAAGACGGCATGGGCGCCCTGCTCGCCCTCAGACTGCTCCACCTCGCGCCCGTTGCCCAGCAGGGTGTAGCCGGCGGGGGCGCGGAGGCGGACCGTCCAGGCGTGCTTGGTGCCCGGGTGGTCGTGGCAGGGCACGATGAAGTGGGCGTCCTCGTCCTGGCACTGGGTCCAGGCCATCTCCTGGCGGTCGGGGGCCCACGCTTCGGGGCCGGTGAAGTAGAGGCCGCGGGTGGGGTCCTGCCCGTGCCAGCGCACCACGAAGGTCCCGTCCTCGTCCAGGCCGCGGATTCGGAGGACCTCGTCGTCGTGGGTGAAGTCGAGGGGCTCGCCGCCCTCGGTCTCGACCGCGTCGATGACGATGTCGTCGGCGTCGAGCTCCACCACGCCATCGTAGGTGGGCAGCAGGGCGATGCGGTAGACGGCCCGGCCGGTGAAGCGGCGCCCGGGGATGTCCAGATCGAGGGAGAGGTCGATGTGGGCGATCCGGACGAAGCGGGACGGGGCGTAGTTGGGGGTCACGCCCGGCTCGGCGAAGGGCATGGTCCCGCCATCGCGGGCGACGGCGCCCATGAGGGCGGCTTCGGACGAAAAGGAGCGGCACGCCACGGGGGCCTCCGGACAAGCAGGGATGGATTCAGGCGTCGAAGGGCGGGTCCTGGGCCATCAGGCGTGTCGCCCGGGCCACCTCGTCCGCGTCGCCGATGACGAGCGGGGTGCGGTCGTGGATGCCCTCCGGGTGGAGGTCGAGGATGCGGCGGACGCCGTCGGTGGCGGCGCCGCCGGCGCGCTCGACCAGGTAGGCGAGCGGGAAGGCCTCGTAGAGGAGGCGGAGCTTGCCCCGGGGAGCGCCGGGGGTGGCCGGGTACAGGAAGATGCCGCCCTTGAGCAGGTTGCGGTGCACATCGGCCACGAGCGAGCCGATGTAGCGGGCCTTCCAGGGCTTCTCGGAGGCCTTGAGGGCGTCCACGTAGGCCCGGACCCCGGGCTGCCACTGCCGGGCGTAGCCCTCGTTGATGCTGAAGATGCGGCCCTTGGGGATCCGGAGGGCCGGGTGGGAGAGGAAGAACTCGCCCACCGTCGGGTCGAGGGTGAAGCCGAACACGCCGGCCTCGGTGGCCAGGACGAGCAGGGTGCCCGAGCCGTAGATGATGTAGCCCGAGGCCACCAGATCGGTGCCCGGGCGGACCACGTCCGCCTGGACCGCGGGGGTCCCGTCCTCGGACCGGCGGCGGTAGATGCCGAAGATGCTGCCGATGGTGGCGTTGCAGTCGATGTTGGACGAGCCGTCCAGGGGATCGAGGGTGACCACGTAGCCGCCGGATTCGTAGCGGGAGGGGGTGAGCACCGGGCCGCCCTCCTCCTCGCTGACGATCATGCAGGTGTGGCCGCGGTGCTCCAGGCTGCGCTTGAAGACGTCGTTGGCGTAGAGGTCGAGCTTCTGGACGAACTCGCCGTGGACGTTGGTGCCGCCCGCATCGCCCAGGATGCCGGCCAGCCCGGCCCGGTTCACGCGGCTGGCGATCATCTTGCCGGCCAGCGCGACGGACTGGCAGAGGTTGACGAACTGCCCGGTGGCCTGCGGGTAGTCCCGCATGGTTTCCATCAGGTACCGGTCGAGGGTGGTTCCCTCGTCGAACTGACGATCCTCGGTCATCTCGCCCTCCCCGCTTACGCGGTGGCCGGCAGGCGTAACCGGTCCCACCCCGCCGGTCCGGCCCGGAGGATAAGGCGCCCGGGTGCCGCGTCGACCTGTCCCGTCCCTGGCCGCCCTCGCCCTGCTGACCGTGCCCGTGCTGGGCGCGGCCGCGGTGGTGATCCCGGTGCTGACCGTGCCCCGACGGCCGGGCCCCGGCCCGTACCAGGCCCTGGTGGTCCCCGGGGCGCGGGTCCTCCCCGACGGCGCCCCCTCGCCCGCCCTCCGACGGCGGGTGGACGGGGCGGTCGCCCTGTGGCGGCAGGGGGTGGCGCCGCGGATCGTCGTGACCGGGCGGGGTCGGGGGCCCGCGTCGGAGGCCGCGGTCGGCGCGCGCCTGGCCCGCGAGGCCGGCGTCCCCGACGGGGCGATCCTCCTCGAAGAGACGGCGCATCGCACCGCCGCCAACGCCTCTCGCACCGCTGCCCTGCTGGGCCGGCGCACGCCCATCCTGGTGGTGACGGAGCGCTGGCACGGGGCCCGGGCGCGCCTGTGGTTCCGCCGGGCCTTCGACCACGCCGACGTCATCGGTGTGCCCTGCCCCCCAGGCCCCACCCTGCGCGGGGCGGTGCGCGAGGCCCCCAAGCTGCTCTGGCGGGCCTTGGAGGGCCGCAGGAAGACGGGCTGACCGGCCTCGGCGCGTCCCGGGCCGGCGTTCCCATCAGAGCCTCCGCAGTGCCAGGAGCCGGTTGTTGGCGGGCATGGGCAGGGCCCCCTCGAGGACCAGCCCGGCCCGGGCCGCCCGGGCGGTGACGGCGTGGAGGGTGCGTACCCCCCACGCCGGGTCCCGGGCGCGCAGGGAGCGGTCGAAGGCCCGGTTGCTCTCGGCATCCCCCTCGGGCACGCCCAGGAAGGGGCCGTACACGAGCAGCTCCCCGCCGGGCCGGAGGGCCTCGGCGGCCCCGTCGAGGAGCGACTCGGTCACCCGCCACGGGGAGACGTGGAGCAGGTTGGCGGTGAAGACCGCGTCCAGGTCGCGGTGGGGCCAGGGCCGCTCGCACACGTCGAGGCGGGCCGGTGCCTGGAGGCCCGGGGCCTCGGCGGCGGCGCGCCACGCCGCGATGCTGGCCAGGTGATCCTCGACGATGTCGGTGGGCCACCAGGTGATCCCGGGCAGGCCCAGGCACAGGTGGACCGCGTGTTGACCGGTCCCCGAGGCGATCTCGAGCACCCGCGCCGCCGGACCGAGCCGGGACCGGATGGCCTCGAGGATGGGTTCCTTGTTCCGCTCCGGGGCGGGCCAGGTGAGCCGTGCATCCCGCATGGCGCCTCCTCCCCCCATCCTGCCCGTACGGTCCGGCGGCGTCCACCCACCGCCATGGCCCGCGGTGCGTCTCCGGCACGGACCGGCGCGCGATACCCTCCGCCCAGGAGGGTCCCGTGCGTGCATCGGTCCGCTTCATCCTGCCGGACGGCTCCCAGCGCGATCTGGCGCCCGGCGACCTGGTGGGCCGGCTCTGGTCGGCAGCCCTGCACCTGGATGACGGTCGCATCTCCGAGGCGCACGCCATGGTGAGCCTGCGCGGCAGCGTCCTGTGCCTGCTCGCGCTCCGCGGGCGCTTCACCGTCGACGGCACCCCCCGCAACCAGGCCACCCTCGCTGCCGGCCAGACCATCCACGTGGCCCCCGACCTGGCCCTGCAGGTCGCCCGGGTGAGGCTGCCCGAGCGCGTCCTGGCCCTGGAGGGCGAGGGCCTGCCCCGCCGTGTCCTCTCGGGGGCATGCTCGCTCCGGGTGCGGCCGGCCCCCTCCCTCACCGCCGGCTTCGACGGCGCCGCTCCCGCCCAGCTCTGGAACACGGGCACGGGGTGGAGCCTCCGCCTCGAGGGGCGCACCCGGGCCCTCGGCCCCGGCGATCGCTTCACCCTCGAGGGCCGCTCCTTCCAGGCCGTCGCCGTGGATCCGGGGGTGGCCAGCGCCCAGCCCACCCGGGGCGCCGGCGCCTTCACGCCGCCCATCACCCTCATCGCCGAGTTCGACCGGGTCCGGATCCTCCGGGAGGCCGAGCCGGCCGTGACCCTGTCCGGCGTCTCGGCCCGGATCCTCTCGGAGCTCGTGGCCTTCGACGGGCCGGTCTCGTGGGAGGTCCTGGCCCGGGAGATCTGGACCGACGGCGCCGACACGGATCGCCTTCGCCGGCGGTGGGACGTGGGGCTGGCCCGGCTGCGCAGCCGGCTGCGCGAGGCCGGGGTGCGCGACGACCTGGTGTCCTCCATGGGCACCGGGATGGTGGGCCTGGTGCGGCATGCGAACGACGTCTTCGAGGATCGCACGTGAGCGGCCCGCCCACCGGGGAGACGCCGGACCCGTGGGGCAGCGGGCCCTTCATCTCCCAGCCCCCGCAGGATCCGGCCTCGCCCGGGGGCCCCGCCGATCCCGAGGCGCCGGCCCTCGCCGAGGTCCCCGAGTCCGAGCGCTACTCCCTCGGACAGCTCCTGGGGCGGGGCGGCATGGGCGAGGTGCGGGCGGTGGTGGACCGGCGCCTGCAGCGCGAGGTGGCCCGCAAGCACCTGCTGGACGAGAGCGAGGCGAGCCGGCGTCGCCTGGCGCGCGAGGCCTGGCTCACCGCCCACCTGGAGCACCCGGGGATCGTGCCCATCCACGACCTGGGACGCACGCCGGACGGCCGCACCTACTACACCATGCGCCTGGTCCGGGGCCGGAGCCTGGCCCGGGCCCTCGAGGCCGCCCCCGACCTGGAGGCCCGCCTGTCCCTGGTCCGCCACGTCCTCGATGCCTGCGAGGCCGTGGCCTTCGCCCACGATGCCGGGGTGGTGCACCGGGACCTGAAGCCCGGGAACGTGATGGTGGGCTCGTTCGGCGAGACCCTGGTGGTGGACTGGGGCGAGGCCCGGATCCCCGAGGCCCACGACCGGGCCGCGTGGGCCCGCCTGGGGCTGCCCGAGGCCCTGCTCTCCCTGGAGCCCGACGGGGGTGGGGTGGGGACGCCCGCCTACACCGCGCCCGAGCAGGCCCGCGGGGCCCGGCCCGACCCACGCTCCGACGTGTTCAGCCTGGGCGGCATCCTCTACCACGTGCTCACCGGCCGACCGCCGTGGGACGGCCCCTCCGCGTCGGGGACCCTGCCTGCCGCCACCCAGCGACGGCCGGTGCGGATCCGCGCGCGCTGCCCCGAGGTCCCGGCGGAGCTCGCGGCCATCGCCGAGCGCTGCCTGGCGCCTGATCCGGCGGACCGGTACCCCTCGGCCCTCGACCTGGCCCGGGATCTGGAGCGCTGGTTCGCCGGGCGGCGGGTGCTCGCCCACGACTACACCGCCCTGGAGCTGCTCCGTCGCACGGCCTGGGCGTGGCGGGCCCCGCTGGCGGTGGCGGCGGCGGGCGCGGTGCTCCTGGCCGCGGGGGCCGGCTATGCCTGGTCCATCACCCAGACCGAGCGGGATCGGGCCCTCCAGGCCGAGGACGTGGCTGTCGAGGCCCTGGGCGAGGCGGATCGGGCGCTGGCCCGCGCCCTGTCCGAGCGCGCGGCCACCGCGGCGGGGCTGGGAGCCCGTCCCGAGGCGGAGACCCTCGCGGTGCACGCCCTCCGCTCCGGACCCTCCCCGGACGCCCGCGGGGCCCTCGCCACCTTCGCGGCCCAGTCCGCGCCGCGACGCCTGGCGACGACCCCCCTCCCCGCCTGCACGACGCATGTCATCGGCGCCCGCGGCCAGGCCCTGCTCTGCCTGCGCGAAGCCTCCGCCGGCTGGTGGGACCTCTCCGGCGATTCGCCGACGCTCCGCTGGGAGATCGCGGTGTCGGGCCCCACCGGGGGCGTCGTCGAGGCCACCGCGCCCCTCTCCCTCGTCCAGGTCCTCCCCGAGCTCCTCTTCGTGGACACCCGGACGGGCCGGGTCATGGAGCGGCTCGCCAGCTCCCCCGTCCAACAGCCCTGGCCGGAGGCCGCTTCGGGCCAGGGCTGGACCCCCGCCTTCGGTCACCTGCGCAGTCTGGTGACCGTCGACCTGGAGAGCGGCCGCGTCGCCGGACGGCTCGACCCCTGCGGCGGAGGGTCCACCGACGCCGCGGCCCACCATCCCAGCACCGACAGGCTCGCCATGGCCTGCGGGAACGGAGATCTGCGGATCGAGGGTCCCGAGCCCGGGCAGGTGCGGACCCTGGAGACCCCCTACACCCGCGAACAGAGCCCCTCCGCCGTGGTCTGGATGCCCGGGCGCGGGGCCGTGCTGGTGGGCACCCTCCGTGGCGGCGTCGGATTCGTGGATCTCGACACCGGCGAGCCCCGCCCCCTCGCCCGGGCGCCCGGCGGCACGGTGCGCGAGCTGGCGCCCTCCCCGAGCGGCCACCTGGTGGCGGTCCGGGTGGACCGGACCGGGGTGCACCTCTGGGATCCGGCCACGGGCCTGTTCGTCGGCCGGCTGCCGAGCGGAGGGGCCCGCGCCGTGCGGTGGGTGAACGACGCGACCCTCGACACGTTCAGTGGCCGGGACCGGACACGCTGGCTCCTCCCCGCGCGGACCGGACCGCTTCGCTACGAGACCGGTGTGGGGCTCTCCCACGCCGTCCCCTCCCCCGACGGGCGCCTGCTGGCCCTGGCCCGGGGCGACCATGCGGTGAGCCTGCACGAGGTGGACACGGGCCGGGTGCGACTCTCCACGCCGACCGGCTTTCCCTCGGGCACGCCCGCCTGCGTGTGGGCGGCCTGGCACCCGGCCGGGGACGAGGTGGTGGCAAGCTGCGTCGAGGCCAGCCTGATGCGGATCCGGGCCGCCGATCCGAGCCGTCCCGTCGTCCGCCAGCCGTTTCCCTATGTACGACGGGTGGGCTACCTGTCCGACGGTCGACTCTGGGGGGCCAGCTACACCACCGGCGTGTACACGACCCGCCCACCGGCCCCGGCGACCCGATGGCCGGGCCTGGACACCCACTCCCAGGTGGACGCCGACAGCCTCCCGGGGGCCAGCGTCGTCGCCCTCCTGGGGAGCTCCGGCACGGTGAGCCTCCTCGAGGTGGGCCCTCCGTCCCGGGTCCGCACCCGCGTGCGGGTGCCGGGCGCGCAGGTGGTGGCCCGTGCCGCGGACACCGGCGATCTGGCCGTGGCCCGCTCGCACGAGGTGCACCTCTTCGACGCCGAGGGCACCCCGCTCCTGGTCCTCGAGCACGACGCCACCGACGTCCTGGACGCCGTCCTCACGCCCGATGGGACCCGCTTGTTCACCGCCGGCCTGGACGGCGTCATCCGGGCGTGGGATCTGCCCGAGGGGACGCTGGTGGCCCGAATGCGAGGCCACAGCGAGCGGGTCAGCAAGCTCGCCTTGGACGCTCCGCGGGGCGTCCTCTTCTCGGCCTCCTGGGACGGGAGCGCCCGCCGGTGGGGCCTCGACGTCCTGGATGACCCGGTCGAGGACGTGGCGCGGCAGGTCGAGACCCGGTGGGGCCTCACCCTTCAGGATGCCTTGGACGCGCCCCTGCAGTGACGGGGGCCTCCGCGAGGTCTGGGCCGCGACGGATCTGAGACGGTCTGATTCGTCCTGAGTCCAGGTTTCGATCCATGGGGCCCGGCCCTACAGCGGTGTCGAGGCCTCTGCCTCGTCCCTGTTGCTCCCCAGGAGGACCCCATGGGTGGTCAGCGTCGCCGAGCCCACCGCCGAGAGACCGGACGTGCCGTCGAGGGCGCCGGGCAGGACCTGCAGGACTTCGGCAGCAACGCCGCCATGCAGGACGCCATGCTCGCGTCCCAGGGGCCCGGGGGCACCGCGGGCTTCGACTTCAGCGAGGGCGAGGACGGCCTGACCGAGGAGGGCGGGCAGGCCTTCTCCTTCTCGGAGGAAGAGGGCGAGGAGAACGAGATCCGGGCGGACCGCGAGGAGGAGGAGCGGCGGATCGCCCAGCAGCGCATCGACGATCTGCAGCGCAGCTGGCAGACCTACTCGGAGACCATCGCATCGGAGGTCACGGAGGCGAGGGGCCACGCCGACGCCGCCCAGGATGCGGTCGCCACCGGAGAGCCGGAGGCCTACGACGGATCCGTAGCAGCCTTCGAGAAGGCCCTGCAGAAGCAGGCCCCCGCTCTGCTGAAGGCCATCGAGGAGGCCTACCGGGCCGGGTTCGTCACGGAGGCCGACAGCAGCGGGCTCCAGCAGACCCGGGAGGCCATCGTGAGCATGGTCCACCGGCAGCTCCCCCCGGGCCTCGGCCTGCTGTTCGTGGCGAACGAGTACCGCGGCCAGCGGAGCACCCACCGCTTCACGACCCAGGTCCCGGTCGAGCCGCCGGCCCGGGCGACGACACCCGGCGAGCTGGTGGACGAGCTCGCGGGCTGGGTCGAGGTCGCGGGGACCTGGTCGAAGGAGGTCTCTCCCTTCCTCGACGCGGCCCCCACCTCGCGCGCGTTCGGGGAGTCCTTCCCCGAAGAGGCACCCCGGCCCGGGGGGCCTCGCAACGTCCTCGACGACCCGGTCGTTGAAGAACTCGACCGGCTCTGGTTCGAGGGCCCGAACACCAGCTGGCGGGGACGGGCACGACAGTACCTGGACGCGGTGCTCCAGGATGCGCTGCCCGAGCGCCTGGCCGACAGTGTGGATCCGGATCGCATCCAGACGAAGGACGAGATCCAGCTGCAGGACCGGGTCGGCCCGGAGGGGGAGCTCGACTTCGACAAGCTGGACGGCATCCTGCGCACCATCGACAGCGAGCTGAACGACACCTACCTGGACGACGACATCGTCATGGATGCCCTGAAGAAGGCCGAGAGTCCCGAGGAGCGGGACTACATCATGAATCGCCTGTTCAACACCAACCACGATGGGGACCTGAAGATCACGGCGCTCAAGTCCCGCCTCACCGACGACTGGCACCGGGTGTTCGAGGCCTGGCGGGCGGGCGCGGGCCAGCATGCGGGGGGCTCGGGGGACTGGGGGCGCAAGCCCTCGATGATGGACGCTGCCGGCGACGCCACCCGGCTGCTGCCCGCCGCGACCACCGCCACGGTATCGGGCATGGTCTCGTCCATCCCCATCGCCGGCGACTACTATGACGACACGATCGGCAAGGACGTGCTCGCCTGGGGCCAGGGCATGTCCGTGCAGGCGGGCGCCGACGCCGAATCGGCGGCCATGGCCTCGAGCATCGCCAACTTCACCGGCAAGCTCGCGGGCACCATCGGGCAGGGCCGCCTGACCGGTCAGGCCGGCAAGCTCCTCGGCGCGGCGGGCAAGGCCGGCGGGGCGGGCTTCTCGGCCCTCTCGGGGGCCCAGAAGGCGAAGGTGGCGGCCGGGACCACGCTGCAGGTCGCCGACGTGGCCAACAACCTGGTGCAGTCCTTCGGCTACAAGGTCACCGGCGAGGAGATCGGCGGTGGTGAACAAGGGGCGGCCATGCTGGGTCTGCTGACGGGGGGCCTCGACCTGAAGGGCATGACCGAGGCCTACAAGGGGGCGAAGGCCATCGACGCGGCCGGGGACGCCTCGCGGGCCGCGCGGGGGGTCGACCTCGATGGCCCGAAGGGCGTGGGGCGGATCCTGCGCGAGGAAGGTCGGGACGTGGGGATCAATGCCGCCACGAGTGTCGCGCAGGGGGCCGGCAAGGCCTACGACGCCCAGCAGAAGGTGGAGGGCGTCGAGGCAGCGGTGGCGGACAAGTCCGACGCCGAGGTGCTGGACGCGCTCCGGGACCTGCCCGCGGGTCATGCGCGACAGGAGGATGCCGCCGCGGCCATCCACGAGGCCACGGTCCAGGGCGACCACGGACCCGCCCGTCGCCTGCTCGTCGAGATCGAGATGCTGAAGGAGAAGACGGGCCGGGCCGAGGCCTACACCGAGACGGCCCTGAACGTCGTGAGTGGGGTGGCGGGGTAGCGTCCTCTGGACAGGGACCGAATGTCGCGCGGGTCCATCGGCGTGGCGGGGCGCCGCTGACCCGAGGGGCGGGTCAGAACCACATGCGCGCGCCGAGCCAGGGGAGCAGCGGGAGATCCCGGGTCCGGGTCTGCCTGGGCGGCACCACGAGATCATCGCCGACGGCCTCGCCACCGACGAGGGCCTCGCCGAGGGGCCCGGCCGTGCCCACCAGGTCCAGGAAGAGGGTGGTGTCGATGCTCCCCACGAGCACGCCTTCCCACGCCGCGCGGAGCGCCAGCCGGGCGACGGGCGGGAGGCGGCGGCGCTCGGACAGGTCGGGAACCACCACCACCTGACCGTCCCGGGCCTCGGCTCGAAG
The DNA here is from genome assembly GCA_964586865.1 of uncultured Enterobacteriaceae bacterium. Taxonomy (GTDB): domain Bacteria; phylum Myxococcota_A; class UBA796; order UBA796; genus REDI01. The sequence goes on along the minus strand of CAZPJM010000105.1, from coordinate 2,930 downwards.
GGCCACCTGCTCGACGCCGGCGCGCACCTGGACCCGCCCGCCGAGCCGCCACGCGCGCCCGGGCCCCAGCGACCCGTGGGCCTGGGCGTGGACGGTCCACGGCGCGGCCCACGGCACCCGGGTGGTGGCCTCGCCGAACCCGCGCCGGGCATCCACCAGGCTGCCTCCGAGGGCACCGCCGGCCGCCCGTGAGGCCCGGACCGCCAACCAGGCGTCCACCCCCTGGGCGGATCCGACCCCGTCCGGCCGGGAGGGGCCGCCCGCGCCCTCCCACACCGTGAGCCCGTCTTGGCGCCGGAGCCACGGGGCGATGCGCACGATGGCGTCCTCTGAGAGGGGCTGGACGATCTCGCCGGCCACGATGAAGGCCCGCGTCGGCACGAGGGGCTGCCGCCCCAGGAGGGGGTCCAGCTCCAGGGGATCGCGGGGGAGCGGGTGGACCAGGGCGGCGGAGAGGGCCACGCGGGTCTCCGGGCCGGGGATCCGGACCCCCGCCGAGAGCCGCGGCGAGGGGCGCCACCGGCCACGCCACCGGTCCATCCGCAGGGTGGCGGTGAGCTCGGCCCCTGCCCCCTCGAGACCCCAGCTCGCCCAGGCGAAGGCCTCGGACCACGACGCCTGGGGCTCGAGCGAGACCGCCGGCGGGTCCATGCGCCGCCATGGCAGGCGCTCGAAGGGCGGCGCCACCCTGGGATCGCGCAGCACGCCCGCGCCGCGCAGCCGGAAGCCGGCGACGCCCCCGCCCACCCCGACGCGGTGGCTCCCCTCGGCGAGGGTGAGCTGCCCGCGCCACTCCAGGCGGTCCCGCACATCGCGCCGGTCGTCGTCCGCCGCCTGCACCACGTCCTGCACCTCCCGGGTCAGGGCGAGCTGATGGTGCGCAGCCAGGCCCGCGGCCGGGGTCCAGCGGTGACGCAGGAGGCCCAGCCCGGTGGCGGTGCGATCCTCGCGGGGGAGGTCCAGGCCGGGCGCCAGCCCTCCCGGGCGGACCCGGGTCCGGCCGAGGAGGACCAGGGCATCGACGTCGTGGTCGGGGTGGGGGCGGAGGCGCATCCGCGCCAGGGCATCCTCGACCGTGAGCGCCACCCCCTCGGCCAGGCCGCGGCGCTCCAGGAGGGCCAGGGCCGGCTCCAGCGCCGTGCGGCGAATCCCGAGCTGGAGCGCCTGTCCGGCCCCCGGCCGTCCGAGCGGGCCCGAGACGCGCCCCTGCACCACCCCGGGCCCCAGCTCCACGGCCCCGTCGAGCTCCTCCTCCGAGGGCCCCACCAGCGCCACGTCCACCACGCCCCCGGCCACCGCCGGGAGGGCCGCGGGGGGCAGGCCGCCGTGCAGCGTGAGCCCGTCGATCCACAGGGAGGGGAGCCGGGACAGGACGGTCCCGGCGGACCTGGGTGCGGGGAGCGGGACCCCCTCTACCGCCCACAGGGTCTCGTCGGGGGCCCCGGCGCGGATCGAGAGGGCGGTGCTGGAGAGGCGCGGCGCCTGGACCCCGGGGAGGGCCTGGAGGGCGCGGACGGCATCGCCCCCCGATCCGGCGGTCTGCTCCAGATCGGCCCCCGACAGCCGCCAGGCCCCCGGCGTCTGCCCCACCGACCCGAGCGGGCCCTCGGTGCGGGCCCGCCACGGCGCCCGGGCCACCACCTCGACGACGGACGCTTCCTCGGCGTCGGGGTGGACCCACACCCACCGCACCGTCCGCGCCCCCTCCCCCGGCGCTCCCCGGGCCTGGCGGGCCGCCCGCACCGCCGCGCGCCCGAGCCACGGATCGTCGCTCCGCACCAGGCGCGCCGCTTCCACCCCCCCGGTCGCATCCAGGCGCACCAGCACCGTGGCCGAGGCCCACGCCGGGACCCCGGGGGGCCAGGCGGCGTCGGCGAGCTGAAGGACCTGGACCTCCGCCTCCACCGCGTCGGAGGTGGGAGCGGTGGGCGCTCCGGGTGCGGCCCCGGCCGGCCCGCCTGCCAGGGCCGCCAGGACGAGGGCCAGGATCATGCTCAGCCCGCGTCCACCCGGGCGAAGGCCTCGGCGGTCTCGACCAGGGAGCAGTCGCACCGGCGCTCCGCGTCGACGCGAAGATCCTCGTCGATCTGTTCCTGGCCGACCTCCTCGAGCAGGTAGCCCGCCACCATCGACCGGATGGTCTCGCCCTCGACGGTGCGGGTCCGGGTGGCCCACAGCTCGAGCAGGGCCGCGACCCGGGCCCGGCGCGTGGGCAGCGCGCGGCCGTCGTCGGCCAGACCGTCCCGCCAGATTCGGTCCAGCCGCGCCGGGAGGCCCGCCACCGTGGCCGCGAAGCCCTCGGCCTGGTGGGCCCGGGCCAGCTCCCGCACCACATCGTGGACCTGCCGGGCCAGCCGCGCCTCGGCGGCCATCAGGACCCGCCGGCCGGCGAAGGTGCCACCCACCCCGGGGCCGACGAAGGGGATGGAGCGGTCGAGCTGGGCGGAGGCGCCGTCCGAGGTGCCTGGCCCGCCGGCGGCGGGCTGGACATCGGACATGATGGCCGGGCCGGGGGAGCCGACGGCGCTGGAGCGGATGTCGTACCAGCCGTCGTCGTCGATGACGACCTTGGGCTTCCACCGTTCCCCCGGTCGGGTGGGCTTCCAGACCGTGCGGCCGTTGCGCTCACGGGTGGGCGCGTAGCCCAGGTCGGTCATGCGCTCCTCGACCTGCTCCCGGGCGGCCTCGAGGCGGCGCCCCCACACGACGATGGTGTGGGGCGGCACGGGATCGGGTCGAGGCCGTGCCGGCGGCGGGGTGCGGGCGGTGATGGTCGGTGGCGCCACCTCGCTCGAGGGCACCCGGTCCGGCACCGGGCCCGGCGCGGGGACATCGCCCGTGAACTCCCGCCACCAGGCCGGGCCGCGGCCGGTGGGCTCGGCCGTCCCGCGCCCGGTCTTGCCCAGCACCCCGGTCGCGTGCGATTCGTC
>CAZPJM010000104.1:11458-14844 GCA_964586865.1 uncultured Enterobacteriaceae bacterium | reverse complement strand
GGCACGAGGGCACGAGGGCACGAGGGCACGAGGGCACGAGGGCACGAGTCCACGATTCCGCGTGCCCACGATCCGCGTACCCACGATCGACGTGCCCACGATCCACGTGCCCACGAGCGCACGATCCCCCACCTCTCGCGTCCCGACCCTCAGGCCACCCGGTCCTACCCCGTGTTCCGCAGCCCCTGGGCCACGCCGTTCAGGCAGGTCCCCACCGCCTCCAGCAGTGCGGGGCGGTCGGGGTGATCGTCGGGGAGGGCGCGGGCGCGGGCCAGGAGGCTCACCTGGAGCAGGGAGAGGGGGTCGACGTAGGGGTTGCGCAGGGTGATGGCGGCGTCGAGGGTGGGGTTGTCGGCCAGGAGCGGGCCCTGCCGGACCGCCTGGAGCATGCGCACGGTGCGGTCGTACTCGTCCAGGAGCTCCGTCAGCAGGGCGCGGTGGGCGGGACCGCCGAGGCGCTCCACGTACAGGGTCGCGATGGCCGGATCGGCCTTGGCGCAGGCCATGGCCACCTTGCTCAGGAGATCGGCGAAGAAGGGCCAGGTGGACGCCATGCGCTGGAGCCGGGCGCGTCCCTCCTCGGTGGCCGCGACCGTCTCGAGGGCGGTGCCCACCCCGAGCCAGCCGGGCAGCATGAGGCGGGACTGGGTCCAGCCGAAGACCCAGGGGATGGCCCGGATGCCGCCCATGCCGCCGCCGCGGCCCTCGCGGTAGGCGGGGCGGCTGCCGAAGTGCACGCGGGCGAGCTGGCGGACGGGGGTGCAGGTGAGGAAGAGGTCGTACAGGGCGTCGTCGTCGTGGACGCGGCCGCGGAAGACGGGCAGGGCGGCGGCGGCCAGGGCGTCCATGGTCTCGCGGAAGGCCTCCTCCTCGCCGGGCTCGAGGGCGTCCCGCCAGTCCTGGAAGCCGGCCAGCAGCGTGCCGGTGGCCAGGACCTCGGCGCTGCGCTCGGCGATGGGCTCCAGGCCGAATTTCTGGCTGATGATCTCGCCCTGCTCGGTGACCTTGACCGAGCCCCGCACCGTGCGGGGGGGCAGGGCCATCAGGGCCCGGAACACGGGGCTCCCCCCACCGCGGCCCACCGTGCCCCCCCGGCCATGGAAGAGGGTGAGGGCCACGTCGTGCTCCTCGCACACCCGGGCCAGGGCCTCCTGCGCCCGGTACAAGGCCCAGGCCGCCGGCAGCACCCCGGCGTCCTTGCCGCTGTCGCTGTAGCCGAGCATCACCTCCTGACGGTGCCCCCGGGCCTGGAGCTGGCGTCGGTAGGCCGGATCCGTGAAGAGGGCGCGCATGACGTCGGGGGCGGCGAGGAGGTCCTGCCGGGTCTCGAACAGGGGCACCACGTCGATGCGCGAGGTCGGGGCCTCGGCGGCCAGATCCACCAGGCCGGCCTCGCGCGCCAGGAGCAGCACCCGCAGCAGATCGTCGGGGGTGGCGGCCATGCTGATGATGTAGGTCTCGCAGGCGGCCGGGCCGACCTCGTCCTGTACCTGGCGGGCGATCTGGAAGACCCGGAGGGTCTTGCGGGTGCGGGCGTCGAGGGGGAGGTGGTCGGCGATGAGGGGGCGCCGGGACAGGAGCTCCCGCCGCAGTCCATCGCCGTCGAGGGCGGGGAGGCCGAGGGCCTGGCAGACATCGGCGAGGGCGCGGGTGTGGACCTCGGCGTCCTCCCGCAGATCCATGCGCAGCCCGTGGAAGCCCTGGGCGGCCACCTTGAGGCGGAGGGGCTCCAGGCAGCGGCGGAGGGCGTGGTGGGCGCCGGCCTCCTCCAGGGCCCGCGCCACCAGGTCCAGATCGGCCTGGAAGGCGGCCACGTCGGCGTAGGCGGCCGGGTGCTCTCGGAGGCGGCCGGCGTCCAGGTCGGCGAAGCGGGCCCGGGTGGCCTCGAGGCGGGCGGCCATCACGTTGAGCTTCAGGCGGACCGGCTCCTCCTGGTCCCGGTTGGCCCGGGCCGCGAAGACGTGGGGCAGGACGGCGCGATCGGCGTCGAAGCTCGCCAGGAGGGCCTCGGGGGCGGGCGCCACCCGGGTGGACAGGGAGAGGCGATCCACCAGTGCCAGGACCTCCCGGCGGTCGTGGAGCAGGACCCGCTGGGCGGCGCGGCGGGCGGCGGTGAGGGTGGTCTCGGGGGTGACGAAGGGGTTGCCGTCCCGATCGCCGGCCACCCAGGTGCCCGGTCGGACCGGCAGCGGGGGCCGGGAGCGCGGCCAGGGGGCGTCATAGACCTCCTCGAAGGCCTCGCGGGCGGCCTGCCCGGACCAGGCCACCAGGTCCAGCAGCCGGTGGTCCAGGTACCAGAGCGTGGTGCTCACCTCGTCGAGCACGCTGGGCCGGTCCCGGCGCACCTCGCTGGTGAGCCAGAGCAGCTCCACCTCGGTGCGCACATCGGCCTCCAGGGCGCGACGATGGCCCTCGTCGGCGCTGTCGCGGGCCAGGAGGGCCTGGGCGACCCGGGCGAGCAGGGTCAGGATGGTGTGGCGGGTCGACTCGGTGGGGTGGGCGGTGAGCACCGGCCGCACGTCGAGGGCGGCCACGGCGGCGGCGGCGGCCTCGGCGGAGACCCCCCGCTCCCGGAGCCGGGCCAGGGTCCAGCGGAAGGAGGCCGGCTGGGCCGGCTCGGAGGGATAGCTCCGGCGGCGTCGGACCCGATGGACCTGCTCGGCGGTGTTGATGAGGAGGAAGAACAGGGTGAAGGCCCGGGCCACGGTGGCGGCCGTCGTCAGGGGCAGCTCGGAGATCCGGTCGTGGAGGGCATCCAGGTCGGGCGCCCCGGTGTGGCCGCTGCGCCGGTCGCGGCAGGCGCGGCGCAGCTCCTCGACCACCTGGAAGGCCTCCGGGCCCTCGAGACGCCGGATGGCGTCGCCGAGGGTGGTGGCGAGAAAGCGGAAGTCGGCCTCGAGGGGTCGATCCTGGGGACGAAGCGCGGGCACGGGGCCTCCGGGGCGGGCAGGGCTGGATCCCATCACGCCGGGACCGCGGCTCCAAGTCGCCCCGGGCTGGGGGCGGCCGGCACGGGACCGGCCGGACGGCCCTCCGATCCCGTCGCCGGGCCCTCACCGCCCGCCGCACGCGGGGGCCCGGCTCAGGCCTTCGCCGCCCGCTGCAGGTAGCTGTCGGCGTCGCTGTCCATCGCCTCGTCGAAGGTCTCGTCGTTCCACTGCCAGATGAGCTCGTCGTTCATGTACAGGTCGTCGACGTGGGCCTTCATCCCCGCGAAGCTCTCGAGGGCCTGCTCGCGCGACGCCTCCGAGAGCTGGCCGTCGTCCTTCTTCTGGCCGGCCAGCAGGTCGAGGAACTCGGTCTCCGACATCTGGAGGAGCTGCAGGCCCACCTCGGCGTCCACCTGGGCGGGGAGGCCCGCGTTCTGCCCCTGGTAGAGGCCATCG
>CAZPJM010000104.1:0-11358 GCA_964586865.1 uncultured Enterobacteriaceae bacterium | reverse complement strand
CTCGGCGTCCACCTGGGCGGGGAGGCCCGCGTTCTGCCCCTGGTAGAGGCCATCGTCCTCCCCGAAGGTCTCGTCGGCGTGGTCGTGCTTGCCCTCGACGCGACCGCCGTGCTTCACGCCGATGCTGTCCAGGTCCCGGGCGGTGTGCCCGGTCAGGGCGTCCATGAGCTGGAGGTTGGCGAGCCCCCGCTGGGTCTCGGGGTTGCGCAGCTCCTCCTCGGAGAGCTCGCCCGCCGGCCGCATCGACGACTCGACCGAGGTGGCCCCCTTGGCGTCGTGGTCGGCGAAGACCGCGGTGGGGATGACGTCGGTGCCCAGCCGGTCGTCCAGTCGGCTGGCGGCGACCTGCTTGGCGGCCGAGTCCTCCTGGTCGTTCACCCGGAAGACGCCACCGCGCACGCCGGTATCCCCGATCCCACGCCGGTAGATGGTGTCGTAGGCGCCCGGCTCGGCCCGCTTGGTCTGACTCACCACGTGCCGGGCCTTCATCTTCTTCTTGCCCTTCGTCGTGTTGGCCTTGCCCTTGTGGTCGCCCTTGCCCTTGGCGCCCTTCTCGTCGTTGCGCACCTGGCGGAACATCTCGTCCAGCACGGGCCACTTGGCCTTGTTGAACCCGAGGCCGTTCGCCGCGCCGCCGATGGTCCCGTTCTTCTTCTTGGAGCCCTTCTTCGAGCCCTTCTTCATCTTGCGGGCGTGCCGGTCGCGGCGGCGCATCTCCTTCTTGACACCCTTCGCGACGTGCTCGCCGTGCTTGTTGGCGAAGGTGTCCGCCTTGCCGCCCGGCAGCTTGGCCTTGACCTTCTTGTTGGCCGAGGTCACGGCCGAGTCCTTCGAGCGCTTGGCCTTCCAGAGCGCATCGATGCGCTCGTCCTTCGTCTTCGACCGGTCGTCCTCGAAGTGCTTGTTCTCCTGCTGGATGGTGTTCTGATCCGCCGCGTCCATCAGCTCGTCCAGGCTCTTGCCCGCCCGGTAGCGCTCGATCTTCTTGAACTCCCGCATCACCGGATGGTGACGGTCGGGCACCGCGTCGGCGTGGATGCCGAAGGAGTCCCAGCTCGCCTCGACCTCCGCCTTGCTGGCGCCCTGCTTGCGCAGCGCCTTGGACGCGGCCTTCGCATCGCGGATCTTGTTGCCCTCGTTCATGGCCCACAGCAGGTCGTGGCTCGGGTCCATGGGCTCGGGGCCCAGGTCCTCGGGACCCTTGGGCTTGCCCACGACGGCCTTCTCGAGCTTCTTGGCCAGGCCGCCGACGACCGGCGCATGCTTGATCGCCGACCACTTGTACTGGGCGCGCTTCTCCTTCTCGGAGAGGCCCGAGCCGGTCATGGAGGTGTGGGTCCGGTTGCTGTAGATCTTGTCGAAGGTCCCGAGCTTGGCCTTGTCCAGGCTGGCGGTGGCATGACCGGACAGGCCGAGGACGTCGCCGGTGGCCTGACGGGCGAAGTCCCGGCGATCCTCGGGCGCCTCCTCGTCCTGGATGTGCATGAGCAGCTGGGCGCTGGCCATCTGGGGGTCGTTCTCGAGCATCCACTCGGCGGCCCGACGGTCGCCCTTCTCGGCGGCCGCCCGGAAGGCCTTGCGCTCCTTGCCGAAGCGCTTCTTGCGGGCGCCCCGGTAGATGTCGGTGCCCTGCTTGAGCGGCTTGTAGACCGCGCTCGTGATCCCGTGGACGAGCTTGCCAGCGCCCGTGGGATCGGCCGCCCCGACGAGCCCCGCCACCCCGTCGGTCACGCCGAGGGCGCCGATCCCCACGTCGGCCACGCCGTCGTTGCGGGCGGTGGCCTGGTGGCGCTTGGTGGCGTGCAGCCCCTTGGCGAGCAGATCGCCATCCTCCTCGGCCTGGTGCTGGTGCTTGCGGGCCTGGCCCACCCGATGCCCCATGCGGACGGCGTCCATCCCACCCGAGATGCCGCGGACCCCTCCCTTGACGAGGCCACCGGCGCTGGCGAGGCCCTGGGTGGTGGCGTCGGGGGCCCCGATGGCGTGACTGCCGCCGTAGGCGCTGGCGGCCTTCAGCCCGCCGCCGACGGCCTTGCCGAACTTGAAGATGCTGTCCTCGAGGGCGTCCTTGCCGAACTCCTGCTGGAGGGGGTCGAAGGTGTTGACCTCGGCGGCGCCCAGGTGCTCGAACATCTCGTCGCTGTCGCGGACCCCGTAGCGCTTGACCTTGCCGTCGCGCTTCTTCCAGGCCTTGTGGACGTTCTTGCCGCCGTCGACGATGGCCTTGAGCGGCTTGAGCGGGGCGGAGGCGAACGTGGTCGTGTCCTGGACGACCGGCTCCTCGCCGAGGGCGAGCATCTGCTGGAAGGCGTTCGAGGGCCCCCCCGCGACGCCGGGGGAGGGCGCGGGGGCGGACGGCGTGACATCGGGGGTGGCGGAGCGGTGGGCGTGGCCGGGCATGGGCACCTCGGGAGCGAAGGTGGGCGTCACCCCTTCCCTCGCGGCCCGGGCTCGAAACCCGCTTAAAAAAACCGAGGCCGGATGGCCAACCGACGAGACGGACTGTAGAACGCCGGTCATCGTCTCGAGGAGGACCCGATGGACATCACCTTCCGCGACCACCGCCCGGCCCGGGCGGCCCTGCTGGACCTGTACGGGGCGGTGGGCTGGACCGTCTACACCCGGGACCCGGCCGCCCTCGAGGCCGCCATCGCCGGCGCCACCTGGGTGCGGGTGGCGGAGCGCGGAACGGATCTGATCGGCCTGATCCGCGTCCTCTCCGACGACGTGACCATGGCCTTCATCCAGGATGTCCTCGTCCACCCCGAGGCCCAGCGGCACGGGGTGGGTCGCGCCCTCATGGAGGCGGCCCTGGCCCGGTTCGACCACTGCCGGCAGGTGGCCCTGCTGACGGACGACCGGCCCGAGCAGACCGCCTTCTACGAGTCCCTGGGCCTGGTCCGGCTCGACCGGGCCCAGCAGGTCCGGCTCCACGCCTTCGCCCGGATGCCCGGGCTGGCGTGAGGGTCGGGGGTCAGTCCCGCCGGCGTCGGAACAGCAGGAGCGCCAGCGCCAGCCCCGCGAGCCCGCTGGAGGCTCCCACCGCCGCGCCGTGGCAGCCGTCCGCCATGACCTCGCCCTCGGGCGCGGCCGGGTCGTCCGCGCCGTCATCCGGGTCCGGGTCGGTGATGGCAGGCTCGTCGACCTCGCCATCGCAGTCGTTGTCGATGCCGTCCCCGGGGATCTCCGGCTCGTCCTCGTCCACGACGTCGTCGCAGTCGTTGTCGATGCCGTCGTCGCAGATCTCGATGGCGTCCGGGTGGACGTCGGGATTCGTGTCGTCGCAGTCCTCGCCGCCGTCCTCCCGGCTCACGAAGCCATCGCCGTCCCGATCCTCCCAGTCGTAGCTGGGCTGGATGCGGGCGAGCTCCTCGACGGTGAAGCCGGCCCCGGCCGCCCACGCCCGCAGCCCGGGGTGGTCGATCTCGTGGACGAAGCGGAGGTTGCCACCCTCGACCACGTCGGCCACCAGGGCCTCCTGGCCGTCGGCCGCGAGGAGGTAGCCGACGGCGCAGTGGGCGCCCCGGTCGTCCACGAAGACCGGCGTGCGGCCCTCGGCGCCGGGGTAGACGCCGTCCACCGGCACCGGGCGCTCCCGCCCCTCGGGCGCCACCGTGTTCCGCGGGTAGTCGCCGGCTTGACGGTAGCTGTGGAGCACATCGAGCAGGTCGGCCCGCCGCTCCGCCACGGCCGGGGGCAGGTGATCGGTGGGCACGGCGCGCAGGTCCGCCTCGACCGTGGCGAGGTGGGCCTCGATGTCGGGTCGGTCCCCGCCGAGGTCGACGGGACCCGCAGCGAGGGTGGAGAGGGTGAGGGCGATCAGCATGGAACCTCCGGTGCCCCGCTCCACCCTAATGAACCGGAGGAGGACTGTCGCCCACCACGGCGATGGGCCCCCGCCATGGGGGACCCGGTCAGCCCGCCTCGCCCTCGGGCCGGGCCAGGTGGTGCCAGTCGGCAGGGAGGGGCGCGCCCAGGATCCGCTCGGCCTGGGCGATGGTGGGCAGGGTGTAGCGAAGGCGGCCGGTGAGGACCGGGCGGCCGTCCTGGAGGAGCCGGACCCGGACCGTGACCCGTCCGGGCGCCTCGTCGGTGATGCGACCGCGGGCCTCGATGGGCCGGTCGACCCGAGCCGGCCGGATCCACCGCAGCTCGGCCGAGCCCGTGAAGCCGAAGCGTCCGCGCAGGCCCACCACCGTCCAGGCGCCGATCTCATCGGCCAGGGTGGCCTGGAGCCCGCCGTGGAGGATCCCGGGAGGCCCTTCCCAGCCGTCGCGGGCGGTGAAGGTGGTGACCACCTCGTCCCCCTCTCGGAAGAAGCGCAGGCCCATGCCCATGGGGTTGGCGGGCCCGCAGCCGAAGCACCGCTGGTCGGGTCCGAAGGTGAGCGGGTCGAGGGGGATGCGCTCGGTCAAGGGGGCCTCCGGGAGGCGACCCGCCTATCGCGTGCCGGCCCCGGGCACCGTGGCCCCACCGGACGCACGCCTGCGGTAGCCTCGGGGCCTGGAGGTGCCGTGGTCCGGCCCATCCTGCTCCTGGCCCTGGTGGCCTGCTCCAAGAAGCCGGCCTCCCCCGCGGCCGACGGCGCGTCCAGCGTGTCGAGCTCCGTCCAGGCCACCGGCGACGCCGAGGTGATGCACGCGCGCCTGGCCACCCTCACCGCCGCCCGCGACCACGTCATCGCCGGCCGCCACGACGAGGCGCGGACGCTGCTCCAGCAGATCTCCCAGGACATCGCCCCTTCCATGGCGCCCGAGGCGTGGCGGGAGCCCCTCCGGGATCTCCGCGACAGCGCCGCCGAGGGCGCCGAGACCGACGACCTGCCCACCCTGGCCGAGGCGGTGGCCGACAGCGCGCGGGCCTGTGGGGCCTGCCACGCCGCCGTGGGGGCCCGGCCCGCCTTCGTGGAGGTGGAGGTCCCAGCCGAGGACGCCGCCATGGCGCGGCACGTGTGGGCCGCCGATCGCATGTGGGAGGGGCTCGTCGCCCGGGAACCCGCCCGCTGGGGCCGGGCCGCCGCGGTCCTCTCCGGGGAGACCGCGGACAACAGCACCCTCTACGCGGGCCTCTCCCTCGCCGAGGCGGCCGACGCCGCGCGCCTGCACGACCGGGTCCACCAGCTCACCGAGGGCGGGGATCTCGAGCGGGCCGATCCCCGGGATCAGGTCGAGGTGTACGGCGCCTTCCTCGCCACCTGCGCCGACTGTCACGACGCCACCGGCCGCGGGCCCAGGTAGGGGGGGCTGCCGGCGGCGGCCGCCGGGCTCGGCCCGCCCTGCAGCGCCTCAGCCGAAGGTCCGTGCCTCGGGCGGGGCCTCCGGATCCTCGGCCAGGGCCCGGTAGAGCATGCGCGCCAGCCGCGCCGCCGTCGCGGGCCGATCCTCGGGTCGGAGCTGCGTCGCCGCCACCAGCGGGGGCCGATGGATCTCCGGGATGCGCCGCCACCGGCCCGTGTCCGGCGGATCCAGGTAGAGATCGGCGGGGTTGCCCAGGGTCATGAGCTGGAAGAGGCTGGCCCCCAGCGCGTAGAGGTCCGAGCGGGCGGAGACCCGCTCGCTGCCCACCCGCTGCTCCGGGGGCATGTAGGTCTCGCTGCCCAGGATGGAGCGCTCATGGGTGTCGACCACGTCGGCGTCGGGGAAGCGGGCGATGCCGAAGTCGCCGAGCAGGGTCCGGCCCGCCCCGTCGAAGAGCATGTTGGCGGGCTTCACGTCGCGGTGGACGATGCCCCGGGCGTGAGCCGCCTCGAGGGCGGAGAGCACCTGGAGGCCCATGCGCGCGGCCTGCCAGGGGGACCAGGTGTGCCCCCGGGCGAGCCGATCCCAGGCGCTGCCCCCCGCCATCCAGTCCAGCACCAGGTAGTGGTACGGGCCGGCCACCCCCATGTCGTGGACCCTGACGATGTGCGGGTGGTCCAGGACGGTCCCGATGATGGCCTCGCGGGCCAGGCGCCGGGACAGGCGATCCGCCCCGGGGAGGCCCGGACGGAGGACCTTGATGGCGCGGACCGCGTCGAGCCGGTTGTCCCAGGCGCGGAAGACCACCCCGGTGCCCCCGCGGCCCACCTCCTCGAGAAGGGTGTACCGGCCCGACAGCCGGTCCTGGACGGGCTCGGGGAGGTCACCGGGGCCCTCCGTCGCCGGCCCGTCCAGCGGCAGGGTCGGCTGGCCCCCGAAGGGCAGGAGCAGCCGCGTCGCAGCGTCCTCGAGGGTCTTGTCCATCCGGGGCCTCCAGGGCGGCCCCCATGCAACACCCGTTCCAGAAGATCGGCACGGTCCGACCCGCCGCGATCGGTGGCAGGGTGTGGCGAATCACCCCGGGGGGTGGGGCCCCAGGCCCCAGCCTGGGGCTCGCTCCGACCTGCAACTCCATTGCATCTGGCCAGGCGTCGCGGTAGTTCCGGGCGGTGTCCGCCACCCCGCCACGGCCGACCCGCAACCGCCGCCTCGTCCTCCTCGCGCTCCACGCCGCCCTCGGCGGAGCGGTCGTCGCGGCCGTGCCGGCATGGGGCGCCCCCCCGGCCGAGGACGCCCCCCCGGCCGAGGACGCCCCCGGCGAGGACGCCCCCCAGGGGGACGACGCCCCCGACGAGGACGCCCCGGAAGACCCGGACCAGGGCGGGCACGAGCACGACGACCCCTTCCCCGATCACGCCGACGATGCCGGTGTCATCGAAGTGCACGGCGAGGCGGCCCGCCCCCCCCGCGGCGCCGGCGACGTGCGGGTCGCCGTCCCCGAGACCCAGGCCGTCCACCCCCAGGACGCCGAGGAGGCCCTGAAGCTGGCCCCCGGGGTCTTCCTCACCCGGTTGGGCGGGGATGGCGCGCCCATGCGCCTCTTCCTGCGGGGCTTCGACGCCCGCCACGGTCAGGACATCGCCTTCGACCTGGACGGGCTGCCCCTGAACCAGGTGGGCAACCCCCACGGCCACGGCCTGGTCGACCTGCGCCTGGTCCCGGCCGAGGCCATCTCCGCCCTGGACGTGCGCCCCGGGCCCACCGACCCCTCCCAGGGCGACTTCGCCGTCGCGGGCAGCCTGGGCGTGGAGCTGGGCCTGGCCGAGCCGGGCCTGCTGGCCAGCGGCACCGTGGGTAGCTTCGGCACCGTCCGCGGCCTCCTGGGCTGGCGTCACCCCACCGAGGCCGGCACCTTCATCCTGGGCGAGCTCTACCGCACCGACGGCTTCGGCGAGAATCGCGGCGGCTTCCGCGGCACCTCGGTGGTGCGGGTGGAGCGGGGGCCCTGGCGCGTCACCGGCGGGGTGGCGGCCAGCGACTTCGACCATGCCGGCTTCGTGCGCCGCGTCGACATCGAAGAGGGGCGGATCGGCTTCTACGACACCCCGGACCCCCGTCAGGGCGTGGGGGCCACCCATGCCTGGATGGTGGGCCACGGCGATCTGGTCTCCGATCACCTGGAGGGCGCCATCACCGTGAGCCTGGCCCGCCGGTCCACCTGGATCCGCACCAACTTCACGGGCTTCCTCACCGACGACCGCCGCCCGGGCGAGTCCCCCCACCCCCAGCGGGGCGACCTGCTGGACCAGCGCCACCAGGCCACCACCGCCCACCTGGACGCCCGGGTACGCCGGGACCTCTCCGAGCCCACCGCCGAGGCCCGCCTCGCCCTCGAGGCCGGCCTGGGCGCCCGCTTCGACGATGTGGACGCCGTGACCACCCGCCTGCGCGACGTGGACGGCCAGCCCTACCGCACCGAGCTCGACGTGGGCCTGCGCCAGGCCGACCTGGGCCTGTGGGCCGGCGGCATCCTGGAGGGCGGCGCCGTCACCCTGCGGCTCGGGGGCCGGGCCCAGGCCTTCGCCTACCAGCTCCATGACCGGTGCGCGGCGCGGGACACCTGGTTCCCCGGTGCCGAGACCGACGATGTGAACTGCCCCGACGAGGACCGCAACGGGGTGCGACGCCGGGATGGCTGGCGGAGCGCCGCCGGGCTGGGCCTGGCCCCCCGCGGCAGCGTGGCGTTCCAGGTCGCGCCGGGCCACCAGCTGCTGGCGGGCGGGGGGCGGGGCTTCCGGAGCATCGAGGCCACCTCCCTCTCCGAGGGCGAGGACGCCCCCTTCGGCGACCTCTGGTCGGGCGACGTGGGGTGGCACTGGACCGCCACCCCGGGGGGTTGGTTCCTGGACCATCGGGTGGTCGGCTACGCCACCTGGGTCGAGCGGGACCTCCTGTTCGACGAGATCGAGGGCTTCAACGTCCCCGCGGGCTCCACCTTCCGGTACGGCACCACCCTCACGAGCGAGGTCCACCGGGGCCCGCTGCGCGCCCACACCACCCTCTCCCTGACCCACGCCACCTTCGGCCAGCAGCTCCCGCCCAACTACGTCCGCTTCCGCGACGACCGCAAGGCCGGCCAGCTCGTCCCCTACGTGCCGCTGGGCCTGGCCCGCACCGACGTCACCTGGACCTGGCGCATCCAGCGGCTCGGGCTGCGCCACGGCCTCGCCGCCACCTACGTGGCGCCCCGGCCCCTGCCGTGGTCCACCTGGTCCGAGCCGGTCTTCACCCTCGATGCCTCCACCGAGCTCCGCTACGAGGCCTTCGAGGTGGGACTCGCCGTGATGAACCTCCTGGACGCGCGCTACACCCTGGCCGAGAACACCTTCGCCTCGTGGTTCCCCGACGTCTCGGGGACCGAGCACCCCACCCGCCTGCCGGCCCGCCACGTGAGCCCCGGCGCCCCCCGCACCCTCCTGCTCACCCTCACCCTGCACCCGGAGGCCCTGTGACCCTCCGACGCGACGCCCTGCTGGGCCTGATCCTGGTGGGGTCCGGGTGCGCCACCTCCACCGGCGGTGAGCTCGTGACCCTCACCGGGCAGGTGCGGGTCCTCGAGGAGCCCTCCTGGGCGGTGGGCGGCTGGATCGTGGCGCTGGATCGCGCCACCCTGGCGGTGGGCCCGGTCTACCTGTGGACGGAGCGCCCCAACCTCGATCTGGGGGAGTGGGCGGGCCTGCTGGGCACGACCCCCGCCCGGGCCGAAGACCCCTTCGCGGCGGGCCGGCTGGTGGGGGAGCTGCCTCGGCAGGTGGTGGTGGATCTGACGGCCGACGAGGCGGTGTCCCTGGGTGAGGGCACGGCCATCGTGGGGCCGGTGGGCAGCGCCGAGGTCTGGCTCGAGCCCCGGGCGGGCGGGCCCACCCTCTCGGTGGCCGGCACCGCCTCCCGCGCCATCGACGGGGGCGTCCAGATCCTGCCGTTCCGGGCCGACATCACCTGGGATGCGAGCTGGGTCGAGACCGAGGCGGGCCGCAACGAGGTGCTGATCCGACGGGTGCGCGGCTTGCCGCTCGAGGGCAGCATCGACGGGCCGGTCCACCTGGAGCTGGGCCTGGACCCCACCGCATGGCTGGACGCCGCCGACCTGGACGCCCTGCCCGACGTGCCCCCCGACACCAACGGCGTGCGGGTGCTGACGCCCGATTCCCGGACCGGGCGCGGCCTGGATCAGGGGGTGCGCAGCCTGGCCTCGGACGGGCCATGGCGGCCCCGGCTCGAGCCGCGCTGAGACGGTCGGGACCAGAGCATCCGGGTCTGTGTGATCGGCGAGGGATCCCCCCTCGCCCGCCGGTGCCATCCTGTGCCATCCCGGGGGCTTGTGCTGCCGGGGGCCACGTCCGAATCGGGAGCCATGACCTTGAACGTGCCCAACCCCCATCCGGACTGGCTGGCACGCCTGGGGGCCGAGCCGCCGGATTCCTCGCCCGTCGCCCGTGGGCGGACGCGGGCCCTGGTCGCCACGGCGGTGCTGCTGGGGACGCTGGCCACGGGCTCGACGGCGTGGGCGCTGGTGCGGGGCGCCTGGGGCGACGGCGTGGTGGCGGCCCTGCTGGCCCTCATCGGGGTGGGGAGCCTCTGCCTGCTGCGGGCCCGGGCACTTCCGGTGGAGCCGCTCGGTCACCTGGTCCTGGCGGCGCTCACCCTGGGCCTGTGGCGCAGCCCGCTCTTCCACGAGGGGGTCTACTCGGCGAGCCCCCTGCTGCTGCTGGTGGTGCCGCCCGGCGCCGCCCTGCTCATCGGCCAGCGCGGGCTGGCCGTCTGGACCTCCGCCGTCCTGGCGAGCCAGCTCGGCATCCTCGGCCTCCACCTCTTCGCCGGCTACCGCCACGACCCGGCCCACCCGCCGCTGGACCGCTGGATGTACGCCACGGTGGCCACCCTGGGCGTGGCCGGCGCCTCCTGGGCCCTCCTCGCCATCCAAGGGCGGGTGTCCCGGGAGCTCCGGCGGGCCGTCGAGGCCCTCGAGACCGAGAATGCACAGCGCCGCACCGCGGAGCGCGAGGCCCTGCAGGCGCGCGACGCCGAGGCCCGCTTCCTGGCCACCATGAGCCACGAGCTCCGCACCCCCCTCCACGGCGTCATCGGCGCGGCCGATCTCCTCCGGGATCAGGGCCTGGGCGGGGACCAGGCCGAGCTGGTGCGGGCCATCCGCGGCAGCAGCGCCGTTCTCAAGGAGCTCATCGACGACATCCTGGACCTGTCCCGCCTGGAGGCCGGCGAGCTGCGGCTGGACACGGCCCCGGTGGACGTAGCCCGGCTGCTCGACGAGGTGGCCTCCCCACTTCGGGTCCTGGCCGAGGCCAAGGGGGTCCGGCTCGAGGTCCAGGCCCTCCCCTCGACGCCCCCCTTCGTGGCCGGCGACGCCACGCGGCTGCGCCAGATCCTCTACAACCTGGCCGGCAACGCGGTGAAGTTCACCCACGAGGGCCGGGTGATCCTGCGCTCGGAGGGTGTCGAGGAGGGCCTGCGGCTCACCGTGCAGGACACGGGGATCGGCATGGCCCCCGAGGTCGTCGCGGGACTCTTCCACCGCTTCCGGCAGGCCGATCCGACCATCGCGCGGAAGTACGGCGGCTCCGGCCTGGGCCTCTTCATCGTCAAGGCGCTCACCGAGCTGATGGGCGGGACCGTCCAGGTCGAGGCCACCCCGCGGGTCGGCTCCACCTTCCGGATCACCCTGCCCCTCCCGACGGCCGCCCCCGTGGCGCCCGAGACGCCGGTGCCCGTCGCCGTCCGCCCCCACCGTGTGCTCGTCGTGGACGACGTGGCGCTCAACCGGCTGCTGGCGCGGCGCATGCTCGAGCCCCGCGGTCACGAGATCCTCGAGGCCAGCTCGGGCTACGAGGCCCTGGACCGGATCGTGGCTGGGGTGGACCTGGTCTTCCTGGACCTCCAGATGCCGGACCTGGACGGCCTCGCGGTGGCGCGTCGGGTGCGGGCCCTGGCCGGGCCGGCCCGCCGGACGCCCCTGGTGGCCCTCTCGGCCAGCAGCCTGGACCGGGAGCGGCGCGCCGCCCTGGAGGCCGGCATGGACGACTACGTGACCAAGCCCTTCGTG
>CAZPJM010000103.1:0-14866 GCA_964586865.1 uncultured Enterobacteriaceae bacterium | reverse complement strand
GCCCCCCGCCCCCGCCGTGCCCGTGAGCATCCGGGGGGGCGGCACCGACCACAAGCTCGTCGGCCCCGAGACCATCTCCCTCCCCGGCGAGGCCACCCCGGGGAGCTGGGTCATCCGGGCGACCTTCCCCGAGATCGGCGAGACCACGGCCGGAACCGTGCTCATCGAGGAGGGCGTGGACGAGGTCGCCCTCTACTGCAACGACGCCACCTGGCAGTGCCTCCCGGACGAGGGGTGGTGGAACCCGTGGGCGGCCGAGGGTCAGCTCAACCTGGCCCTCATGCTCATGGTGGCGCTCGGCTTCCTGGGGGCCTCCATCGCCACCCAGGACGGCAACCACCTGTCGGTGGACGCGGTCGACCGCGTGCTCACGCCCAAGCCGGCACGGCTGGTCAAGCGGGTGACGGCCGCGACCTCGGCGGGCTTCTGCGCCCTCATGGCGTGGGCCACGTGGGCCAAGATCACCGATCCCGACGCCAGCGGCGACACCTTCCCCGGGGCCGAGGTCTGGTGGTGGATGGTGGCCCCCATCAACCTGGCCACCCAGCTCATGCCCGGCGACAAGTTCGGTCCCGGCTCGCCCTACCCCACGCGCTCCGCGTGGGAGGACGCCATGATCGCCGCCGGCAAGGAGTGGCCGTTCGGGCTCGCCTACGAGACCGTCTCCATCGGCGCCGGCTTCCCCCTCTGGATCCCGCTCCTGCTCCTGCTCCTGGCCTTCGCCGTCATGACGCTGCGCTTCGGGGCCATCGCCCTGGCCCCGCCCACGCCGGCCCCGCCCCACTTGCCGCGCGCCCCGCTCCCCACCAGCCGTCGCCCCGCCGACGTCGTCCTGGCCGGTGGCTTCCCCGGCGCGATCATCGCCCTCGGCCTCGCGGTCTGGCTGGGCGAGGGCTGGATGATCATCGTGGCCAGCCTGCTGCTGGTCTTCATGGGCGCCCCGCTCTTCATCGGGGTGGGCATCGGCACCCTCGCCGGGTGGATGCTGATCCAGGAGACCTCGGCCACGAGCCTGGTGAGCGACATGTTCGAGGCCACCAAGAAGCAGGAGATCATCGCGATCCCGTTCTTCGTGCTGGCCGGCAACCTGATGACCCACGGCTCCATCGCCCGGCGGCTCATCGACTTCGCCCGCGCGGTGGTGGGACCGCTCCCCGGCGGGCTCGGCGTGGCGGGGGTGGTCGCCTGCGCCATCTTCGCCGCCATCTCGGGCTCCTCTCCCGCCACGGTCATCGCCATCGGGGCCATCCTCTTCCCCATGCTCGTCAAGCAGGGCTACTCCGAGCGCTTCAGCCTGGGCTTGCTGTCGACGTCGGGCGGGCTCGGCATCATCATCCCGCCCTCCGTCCCCATGATCATCTTCGCGGTGATCGTGTCGAGCCCGGGCGGCATCGTCGGCGTCGTCTCGCCCACCGACCTCTTCCTGGGCGGCTTCGCGCCGGGCCTGCTCATCGCCGGTGCGCTGATCCTCTACACCCTCTACGCCAACTGGCCGCGGCCCGGCATCGAGGGCGGTCCGCTCCCTCCGGGCGCCGATCCGGACGACACCCTGACCGGCAACTACCTCTCCGATCTGGGGAGCACCTTCGTCCGGGGCTTCGCCGCGTTGATGCTGCCGGTGCTGGTGCTCGGCGGCATCTACGGCCACCTCTTCAACAGCCCCATCGCCTTCGACGTCACCCAGGCCGCCGCCGTCGCCGTCGTCTACGCGCTCGTGGTCGAGCTCCTGGTCCACCGGGAGCTCAAGTTCCCCGATGTGCCCAAGGTCTGCATCGAGACCGCCTCGATGATCGGCAGCCTCTTCCTCATCCTGGTCATCGCCATCTCGCTCAACAAGCTGCTCGCCGAGCTCGAGGTGCCCCAGGCCGCCGCCGAGACCATGCTGGCGTGGGCCGACGACCCCCTCACCTTCCTGCTGCTCTGCAACCTCTTCCTGCTGGCCCTGGGCACGGTGATGGACATCGTCTCGGCCATCCTCATCGTGGCGCCCCTGCTGGCCCCCATCGCCGCCCAGTACGGCATCCACCCACTGCACTTCGGCATCATGTTCATCGTCAACCTGGAGCTCGGGTACCTGACGCCGCCGATGGGCATCAACCTCTTCGTCGCCAGCACGACCTTCAAGCGGAACCTGGTCCAGGTCATCCGGGGCGTGGTGCCCTTCCTGGTGCTGATGGTGGTCTGCCTGATCCTGATCATCTGGGTCCCGCGCTTCGCCCATCAGGCCGGCATGCCCATCCCCGGCCTCCCGGCCTTCCTCGAGACCCAGGTGGGCACCGCCACCATCCTCGAGGGGGAGCGCAAGCCCCTCGAGGTCGGCGCCTTGGCACGTCGGGAGCTGGCCGAGCTGCGCGGCTGTGCCCCCCTGGAGCGGACCCGGTGGGGCAAGGGCGTCTTCGAGCTGACCATCCAGCCCGACGGCGCGGTCTCCCAGGTGTCCATCGTCGAGGAGGATCTCGAGGGCGAGGGCACCGGGCGCTGCCTGGTCCGGGCCGTGCGCACCTTCGCCTTCGACCCCGTCGAGCACGACGCGCCCACCACCGCCCGTCTGGTCATCGAGCACGTGCCCTGAGGCGCGTCGCGTTGACGGCGCCCTCGGCCCCGGTGATAGGGCGGCCATGACCGACGATCTGCACCGCCGCCTC
Source organism: uncultured Enterobacteriaceae bacterium (assembly GCA_964586865.1). Lineage (GTDB taxonomy): Bacteria > Myxococcota_A > UBA796 > UBA796 > REDI01. Next base: position 12,221 of record CAZPJM010000103.1, on the reverse strand, counting down.
GTCGCCCTGCTCCGGGAGCGCTCGGTCCGCACGGGGACCTTCACCCTCGCCAGCGGCCGCACCTCCGACTTCTACGTGGACGTGCGGCAGACGAGCCTCCACGCCGAGGGCAGCTGGCTGGTGGGCCGCCTCCTGCTGGCCCACCTCCACCCCGACGCCGTGGCCATCGGCGGCATGACCCTGGGGGCCGATCCCCTCGCCAGCAGCGCGGCCGCCCTGTCCACCACCGTGGGTCGGCCCGTCCACGGCTTCCTCATCCGCAAGGAGCCCAAGGGGCACGGGGTGGGGCGCTACCTGGTCGGCGCCGACAACCTGCCCGCGGGCAGCCCCGTCTGCATGGTCGAGGACACGACCACCACCGGCGGCTCGCTGCTGAAGGCCATCGACCGGGCCACCGAGGCCGGCCTCCACGTGGTCCAGACCCTCACCGTGGTCGACCGGGAGGAGGGGGCCGCCGAGGCCCTCGCGGCCGCCGGGTACACCCTCGAGGCCCTCACCACCCGCACCGAGCTCCTCGCGACGGACGGGCCAGCGTGAGCGGGCACCGACGAGCCCTGCGCGCCCTCGGCCTCGTCCTGGCGGCCCTGGCGCTGGTGGCGGCCTCGCCCCGGCGCACCTACCTGCGCGTCCTCGACGACTTCACGGACGACATCAAGATCTACCGGGGCTTCGACACCGCGCTGATCCTGCGCGCCACCTACCTGGACACGCCCATGCGGGCCGCGCTGGCCGCCGAGCGGCAGCGCCTGGTCAACCCGGCCCCCGAGAACCACGAGGCCTTCCTGGCTCGGATGGAGGCCGACGATGCGGCCTACCACGACGTGGTCTTCAGCGCGGCCAGCGGCCTGCCCGGGGCCGACACCTTCGGCGAGAGCGACGCGAGCTGGATGATCTGGCTCGAGGCCGACGGCACCCGCGAGGAGCTGCTCCGCATCGAGCGGATCCGGCGACCGAGCCCCCTCCACCGGGAGCTGTACGCCCACCTGAACGTGTGGTCGGAGCTCTGGATCGCCCGCTTCGAGAAGACGGTGGGCGCGCCGGATCGGGTCGTGCTCCACGTGGGCTCCGGCTACGGGAACGGCGAGGTGGTCTGGGAGGACCTGGACGCCCGCCGCGGCCGCTGATCCCAGCGCCGTGGGCGATGGTACGGGACCGCCAGGAGAGCGCCAGGCAGGGCGGTGCGGGGCCCGACGGCGCCCGCTACGCTGAGGGCATGCTTCCTGCTTCCGTGCTCCGCGAGCGACGTGCGCGCCTTCGGGCCCACGTCGAAGGCCCCATCCTGCTGCTCGGCAACGACGAGCGGCCCCGCAACCTGCCGCTGGATCCCTTCCCGTTCCGGCAGGACAGCACCTTCCTGTACTTCGTGGGCGCGACCGAGCCGGGGGCTGTCGCCCTCCTCGACGACGATGGCTGCACCCTCTTCCTTCCCTCCCGGCCCCCCGACGACGCCCTCTGGCACGGCCCCTCCCCCTCGTGGGAGGCCGAGCGGGACCGCCTGGGCGTCGACCGGATCCGGCCCCGCAGCGCGCTCGAGTCGACGCTCGGTGATCGGCGACCCAAGACGCTGGCGGTGGCCGACCCGCGCATGTCGGCCCTGGGCGCCCGCCTCTCGGGCCAGACCCTGGCCTTCGGGAGCGACCCCGGCACCGAGGAGCTGGTGGACGCGGTCATCCGCCTGCGCCGGCCCAAGGCGCCCCTCGAGCTCGAGGAGCTGCGTCGGGCCGCCGCCGCCACCGACACCGCCTTCCGGGCGGTCATGGCCGCGACCCGCCCGGGCACCACCGAGCGCGCCCTCGCCGCGCTCTTCCAGGGCGTCCTGGCGGCCCGGGGCCTGGTCCCGGGCTACCCGCCCATCCTGACGGTCCACGGCGAGATCCTGCACAACCGGGAGCACGTCCACCCCTGCCGCGAGGGGCAGCTCCTGCTGCTGGACGGGGGGGGCGAGGTGGACACCGGCTACACGGTGGACGTCACCCGCACCTGGCCCGTCTCCGGCGCCTTCACCGGCCGCCAGCGCGCGGTGTACGACGCCGTCCTCGAGGCGCAGCGCCAGGCCATCACCGCCTGCCGGGCGGGCGTCCGCTACCGGGCGGTCCACGACACCGCCAGCCGGGTGCTGGCCACCTTCCTGCGCGACGAGGGCCTGCTGCGCTGTCCGGTCGAGGAGGCCCTCGAGACCGGGGCCCACGGGGTCTTCTTCCCGCACGGCACCGGGCACCTGCTCGGCCTCGACGTCCACGACCTCGAGGCCTTCGGGGACCGGCCCAGCTACCCCCCCGGCCAGGCTCGCCCGCCCCAGTTCGGCACGCGCAACCTGCGTCTGGACCTGCCCCTCGAGGCCTCCTGGGTCGTCACGGTCGAGCCGGGGATCTATCTGGTGCCCGGGATCCTGGCCGACCAAGAGCTGCGCGAGACGCTGGGGGGCCGCGTGGACTGGGAGCGGGCCGAGGACTGGCTGGGCTTCGGCGGTATTCGCCTTGAGGACGACGTGGTCGTGACCGATGACTCTCCTGAGGTCCTCACCTCCGCCATCCCGAAGGACCCGGCGGCGGTCGAGGCCCTCGTCGGGTCCGGACCGACCGCCGAGGAGCGACTGTGCTGACCGACTGGCTCGCCTCCGTGCTGTGGCTGCTCCCCGTGGTCGCCATCGCCCTGGTCATCCTGGGTGGGGCCCTCTGGGCCCTCCGCCGACAGCGCAACTGCCCCTCCTGCCGCACCCCCATGCGGACGGTGGCCCGCCCCGGCGAAGACGGCGGCATCCCCTCCTACGAGGTGCTGGTGTGCGATGGCTGCGCCAACGCCGCCACCCTGGTCCACGGCCACCAGTCCCGGTACGCCTACTGCCCCTCCTGCCTCAACCGGAGCCTGCACACCCCGTGCATCCGGCAGCCGGACAGCTCGGTCAAGGTCGAGGAGCGCTGCGACCTCTGCGGCTTCAAGGCCGAGCGGGTCTTCGCCCATGGCCCGGTGGCCGCGCCGGACACGCCGCCGCCCATGGGACAGGTCATCCCCTTCCCCACCCACCGGATCCGCCGCCCCGAGAGCCAGGCCGACGAGGGCTGAGCGCCGCCCGGGGGGCGCCTCACGAGAAGCGACGGCGGATCACCGTGTCCTGGATGAAGCGGTCGTCGGGCTCGGGGAAGTCGAGGGTGTAGTGCAGCCCGCGGCTCTCCCGGCGCTTCAGGGCGCACTGCACCACCAGATCGGCCACCACGGCCAGGTTGCGCAGCTCGATGAGATCGCCCGTGACCTTGAAGTCCCAGTAGTAGGTCTCGATCTCCTCGCGGACGAGGGCGATCCGACGGCGCGCCCGCTTGAGCCGCCGGTGGGTCCGCACGATGCCCACGTAGTTCCACATGAAGCGTCGGACCTCCTCCCAGACCTGGCGGACCACGACCATCTCGTCCGAGTCCACGGCCGAGCCCACGTTCCACTCCGGCAGCGCGGGCGGGGCGGGCTGGTCGGGCAGGCGCGCGCGGACCACGGCCGCGGCCCGGTGGGCGAAGACCAGGGCCTCGAGCAGGCTGTTGGAGGCGAGCCGGTTGGCCCCGTGCAGCCCCGTGCAGGCCGACTCCCCCACCGCGAAGAGGTTGCGCAGACTGCTCTCGCCGTGGAGGTCGGTCTGGATTCCGCCACAGACGTAGTGCGCCGCCGGGACCACCGGGATCCGATCCCGCGACATGTCGATCCCGAGCTCCCGCAGTCCCTTGTCGATGTTCGGGAACTTCCGGCCCAGGGCCTCGGCCGAGAGGTGGGTCATGTCGAGGAAGACGCACTCCAGGCCCCGGCGCTTGAGCTCGGCGTCGATGGCGCGGGCCACCACGTCCCGGGGCGCGAGCTCGGCGCGGGGATCCACCTCGGGCATGAAGCGGGAGCCGTCCGGCCGGACCAGCCGCCCCCCTTCCCCGCGCAGGGCCTCCGAGATGAGGAAGCTCTTCTCCTTGGGGTGGTAGAGGCAGGTCGGGTGGAACTGGACGAACTCCATGTTGGCGATCCGCGCGCCGGCCCGCCAGGCCATGGCGATACCATCCCCCGTGGCGATGTCCGGGTTGGTCGTGAAGTTGTAGACCTTGCCGGCACCGCCGGTGGCCACGACCACCATCCCGGTCTGCCAGGTCTCCACCTCGTTCTCGGCGAGATCGAGGATGTAGGCCCCCACCACCTCGTCCTCGTCGGCGGTGGGGGGGATCTCCCCGGTGCGACGCGCCAGCCAGCGCCGGGTCACCACGTCGATGACCATGTGGTGATCCAGGAGGGTGATGTTCGGGTGGGCGCGGCAGGCCTCGAAGAGGGCCCGGACGATCTCGGCGCCGGTCACATCCTCGGCGTGGAGGATGCGGCGGAAGCTGTGGCCCCCCTCCTTGTGGAGGTCGTACTCGTCGGGATGGGTGTCGCGCCGGGTGAAGCGCGCCCCCACCTCGATGAGCTCGCGGACCCGCTCCGGCCCCTCCCGGACCGTCACCTCGACGGCGTCCCGACGGCACAGGCCTGCCCCGGCCACCATGGTGTCGCGCACGTGGTCCTCGGGGGAGTCCTCGTCGAGCCAGACCGCCGCGATCCCCCCCTGGGCGTAGCGGGAGTTGGACTCCTGGGGCTCGGTCTTGGTGACGAGGTGGACCTGGCCGGCCTCGGCGGCCTGCAGCGCGAACCACATGCCGGCGACGCCGGAGCCGATGACGAGGCAGGGGGTGGACCGGGCCACGGGACCTCCGGGTTCCGGCTCCCCTAGCGTGCTTGACGGGGCCGCACCCGTGGCCGGGATCGCTGGGGCGACACGCGGGGCTGCACCGAGGGGCCCCCCGGAGGTGTCGCGATACAGGGCCCCGATGCGCGCCGTGCTGCCCAACCTGGTGACCGCCCTGCGGGGGCTGGCCGGCCCGGCCGTGGCCTGGCTCGTGCTGGGTCCCGGCTGGGACCAGGCCGCCTTCTGGCTCTTCCTGGCCGCCATCCTCACCGATCTGGTGGACGGCAGCCTGGCCCGGGCGCTGGGGGCCACGAGCCGGGTGGGGCGGTGGCTCGACCCCCTCTCGGACAAGGTGCTGGCCATCTGCACCTGGACCGCGCTGGGGCTGGTGGGCTGGGCCCCGGCCTGGCTGGTGGTGGGGATGCTGGTGCGGCACGCCGGGGTGGCGGTCGGGTGGGCGTTCCTCCGGGGCCGGCCGGTCCCGGCCTCGCTGCTGGGACGGGTGATGGTGTCCTTCGAGGGCGTGGCGCTGCCGGTCCTGCTGTTCCGTCAGCCCTGGGTCGACGTCCACTGGATGAGCGTCGGGACCGTGCTCGGCGGAATCAGCCTGGCCCTCGCCGCGGTGAGCGCCGCCCTCTACCTGCCTCGGCTGCTGCGCGCCCCGTCGCCGGCCACCCCGGCGCTCCCGGCCCGCGACGCCCCCCCGCGGGCCCTCGTGCGGGACACAGGCTAGGCACCCGGCCATGTCGCGCGCCCCCATCGACCCCAACTGGATCACCCTGCTGCGCCTCCCGCTGGCGCCGCTCACGGTGGCAGTGCTGGTCCTGGGCGACGGCGCGTGGGCCTTCGGGCTCGCCCTGGCGCTGTCCCTCCTCCTCGAGGTGACGGACGCCCTCGATGGCTGGGTCGCCCGGCGCTTCGACGCCGTGACCGACTTCGGCAAGCTCTTCGATCCCTTCGCCGACGCGGCCTCCCGCTTCACCCTCTTCCTGGGGCTGTGGGCCATCGGCGCGGCCGACCTGTGGATGATCCTCATCATCTTCTACCGGGACAGCAGCGTCGCCTTCTTCCGCGGCGTGGCCGCCACGCGCTCCTTCGTCATGGCGGCCCGGCCCACGGGCAAGATCAAGGCCATCGTCCAGGCCCTCGGCGTGAACGCCATCCTGCTCCTCCTCCTCCTCGGCGCCCTCGCCGAGCTGCCCGCCTGGACCGCCGGCGCGCCTTGGTGGATCATGCTGGTCATCACCGTGGTGACCGGCGCCTCCTTCTTCGACTACCTCCTCGGGGCCCTGCCGGTACTGCGGGCCGCGTGGATGGATCAGCCCGCCGAGTAGCCATGCTGGACTGGACCTGGCCCCTCGCCCGACCCGTGCTCTTCTCGATGGACGCCGAGACCGCCCACGAGCGGACCCTCGCTGCGCTGGAGCGGTTCGCGGGACCCCTCGGCGGGCTGGCGCGCCTCTCGCTGGGGCCGCCGGACCCCGGGCTGGCGCGGCGGGCCTTCGGCGTCGACCTCCGGGGGCCCGTGGGCCTCGCCGCCGGCCTCGACAAGGACGGGCGTGCCATCCCGTTCTGGCCGGCCCTGGGCTTCGGCTTCGTCGAGGTCGGGACGGTCACGGCCCACCCCCAGCCGGGCAACCCCCAGCCCCGGCTGTTCCGCATCCCCGAGGACGGGGCGCTGATCAACCGGATGGGCTTCAACAACCACGGCAGCGCCGCCCTGGCGGATCGCCTCTGGCGTCTCCGGGCCGCCGACCGATGGCCCGACGTGCCGGTGGGGGCCAACATCGGCAAGAGCAAGATCACCCCCCTCGAGGAGGCCCCGGCCGACTACGTCACCTCGGTCGAGCGGCTCCGCGGGCTGGTGGACTGGTTCACGGTGAACGTCTCCTCGCCGAACACGCCCGGGCTGCGCGACCTCCAAGCCCCCGAGGCCCTGGGAGCGCTCCTCGACGCCGTCCTCCAGGCGGCCGAGGGCACGCCGATCCTCCTCAAGCTGGCCCCGGACCTGACCCCGGACGCGCTGGCCCAGGCGGTCGAGCTGGCCATCGGCGCCGGCGTCTCCGGGATCGTCGCCACCAACACCACCATCGGCCGCGACGGGCTGACCCGCGATCCCGGCCAGGCCGGAGGGCTGTCGGGCCGGCCGCTGTGGCCCCTGGCTCGGGACCGGATCCTCACCGCCCTCGACGTGGCGGGCGGGCGGGTGCCCGTCGTCGGCGCCGGCGGGATCCACCGGGTCGAGCAGGTCCGTGAGCTCCTCGACGCGGGCTGCGTCGCCGTCCAGCTCTACACCGGCCTGGTCTTCGAGGGTCCGGGCCTCCCCGCCCGACTCCATCGGGGGCTGGCACGGTGAGGGCGGCGCCTCCGGGAGGGTCGGGGTGAGGGTCCGCCGAGGCCCCGGGGTGACCTGCCTGCTGGCCCTCGCCGGCCTGCTGGCGTGCTCCAAGGCCGTTCCGGAGCACCTCCGCCCCCCGGAGCCTGCGGCCCCGGCGAGCCGTCCATCCCCGCCCCAGGCGCCCACCGCCACCGAGCCCGAGCTGGTGGCGCGGATGGTGGGCGCCGATCCGCTGGGGCGCGCCACCCCCGATCTGGATCCCGATCAGGTCTCGGACGTGCCCGGCGGGGCGCCCTACGCCGCGCTCCTGCGGCACTCGGCGGCGCTCGACCCCTCCCTGGAGCCGGATCTGGCCGCCCTCCGGGCCTTGGAAGAGGAGCACCGCGGCACCCCCCTCGTCGCCCTCTCCCGCGGGGCGCGGCTGCGGCTGGCCGAGAGCCTGCTGGCCGGGGGAAGCGCCACGGACCCCGCGGTGACGGGGCGGGTGCTCGCCCTCCTCACGCCGCTGCCCGCCGATCGCAGCGACGAGGGACTGCCCCTCTCCCCCCTGCACTGGACCGGCGCCGACGGTCCCACCCGCGAGGGCCTCCTGGCGACGGGGGACCGCTGGGTCCTGATCGGCTGGCTCGACGGCCCCGACACCCCCCTCGAGCCGGTGGCCCGGACCCTCGGCGCCACCCCCTTCGACCCGGTGCGGGCCACCCCGGCCGGTCGGCTCGTCCGGGCCGCGGCCCGGTCCGCTCCGGAGGCCCCGACCGAGCTGGAGGCCGGCCTGGCCGATCTACGCGCCGCCACGCTGCTGGCCCTGCGGACGGCCGCGTCCGACGGCAACCGGGCCCAGGAGGCCCTGGCGGCGCACCGGGCCACCCTCCGCGAGGAGCTCGGCACCGACGACCCGTTGGGGCTCTTCCTCGCCCGGGCCCGCACCCGCCTCACCGCCGCCGGCCCCGACGCCCGGGCCATCGGCGGCGCGCTGGTGGCGATCCACGCCGAGCGATGGCACGGCACCTGCCCGGACGCGCCCTGTGTCGGTCTGGACCGGGTGGCCGGCTTCGAAGCCGGCGCGCGCTGGGACCCCGAGGCAGGCCGCCTGGCCGCCCTGTGGGCCCTGCTGGCCCTCGAGGAGGCACTGGACGGGGTCGAGGTCGCCCGCGACACGGTGCGCCACCCTCGGGCCATGGTGGACCTGGTCGATGCCCTCCTGGGGGTGGGCGCGGTCCCGCCCGACCCGCGGATCCTGCGCCAGCGACGCCCCGACGCCAGCACGTGGCTGGCCCTGGGCCGGGCCGCCGAGGTCGAGCCCACCACCACCTGGGAAGAAGCCCGTGCGGCGCTCTCGGCCCTCGTGACGGCCCGACGCGACGCCGCGCTCCGCGCGGAGCCCGCGGACAGCCCCTACCGGCCCTGGCTCGAGGCGCTGCGACCCTAGCTTCGCCGGCGGCGGCCCCCCGCGGGGGCCGGGAACAGGGGGGTCAGTCCGCCTCGCACGTGTAGACGATGGCGATGGTGTCGGTCTCGGAGACACCACCCATGCAGTCGGTGACCACCAGGTCGATGAACACGGTCGAGGTGCCGCGGCTGGTGGGGGTCGGGGTCGCGCCCGACACCCGGACCGTGGTGGACTCGGCGGTCCGATCGGCGACCACGCCGGCCCCGCTGGTCACCGTCCACGAGTAGGTCAGGCTGTCGCCCTCCCGGTCCCGCGAGGCGCCGGCGTCGATGGTGAAGTTCCGGTCCACGCAGCTCGAGCAGGTCGTGACGCCCCCGATGGTCTCGCAGGAGGAGGTGTCGTCCGCCACCTGGTTCCCGCCGGCATCGGCGATGGGATCGGTGTTGTCGGTCCGCGGGTCCACGGTCACGCTCACCGAGGCCGGTGCGCTGGCCGCGCCACCGTCGTCGAACGCCACCAACTCGAAGGTGTAGCTCCCGTCGACATCGGCCTCGAAGCTCGCGAAGCTGGTGTCGGCGTTGCGGATGTCGGCGGTGGTGACGGAGGAGCCCGCGGGGGCCGTGTCCAGGGTCCAGGACCACCGCTCGATGGGATCCCCGTTGGGGTCCGTCGTGGCCGAGCCGTCCAGGTAGGTGAGGCCGCAGACCTCGTTCGCGGAGAGGGTGGAGACCTCGGCCACCGCGGTGGGGCCTTCCTCGATGTCGCCGTCGCAGTCGTTGTCCACGCTGCCGTCGACCTCGGGGGCGCCCGGGTAGATGGCCGGGTCGGCGTCGTCGCAGTCGCCGTCCGCCACGCCGAAGCCGTCACCGTCCTGGTCGAAGGTGAGGCAGTCGTCGTTGGGCTCGCCAGGGGTGCCCAGGTCGCTGCCCAGCGTCCACTCCTCGTAGGCCGGGCACCAGGAGACCGCGTCGTCGTTCAGGTCGTCCCCGGTGCGGGTGGGCTCCAGCATGAGGGAGGCGCCGGCCTGGACCGGGTAGGACGCGTCCCAGGCGACCGAGTCGAGCTCGGTGATGATGGTCTCGGTGGGGGTCTCGTCGATGGCCACCAGCCGCAGGTCGTCCTGGTCGTTGAGCAGGGTGACGTCGCGGTACTCGTAGTCGACGGGGACCCGGCCGTTGGTGTCCGGGCGGGCGTTGGTTCCCAGCACCGCGTGCGCGCCGTCCTCGAGGAGCAGGGGCTCCATGGGGGCGATCTGGTGGTTCTGCCCGTTGCTGTCCTGGATCTGGAGGCCGTCCAGGTAGACGGCGCGGCCCGACGCGTTGACCACCTCGAACCACTCGCCGTCGGGGTCGGCCACCGAGTCCGGGTTGACCATGACCTCGGTGATGATCAGGTCTTCGATCATCCAGTCGCCCTCGTCCACCAGGCCGTCGCAGTCGTTGTCGGCCTGGTCCTCGACCTCGGTGGCGCCCGGGAAGATGTCGCCGTCGCCATCGTCGCAGTCCTGGTTCTGGCCGTCGATGTCCCCGCACTGGGTGGCGCCGTCGCCGTCCGCGTCGAAGCCATCGTCGATCTCGCCGTCCCCGTCGTTGTCCAGGCCGTCACAGATCTCGGCGTCGACGCAGTCGGCCACGCCGTCGCCATCACCGTCCGCGAAGTCCTCGTCGATGAGTGAGTCGCCGTCGTTGTCGAGCCCGTCGCACTCCTCGGTGTCCTGCGCGTCGCAGGTGCCGTCCTGGTCGGCGTCGGCCAGGCCCTCGTCCACCAGCTCGTTGCAGTTGTCGTCGATGCCGTTGCAGATCTCCCGGCGGCCCCGGTAGACCTCGGGGTCCGAGTCGTCGCAGTCGGCGTCCTCGGCACAGCGGCCGTCTCCGTCCTCGTCGGTGCAGGTGGCCCACTCGAAGGTGTCCTGCTCGACATCGGTGTCCTCGGGATCGCCATTGCAGGCGGATGCCGCCAGGAGCAGGGCGAGGGGCAGGAAGGGGAGCGTGGCGGTGGTGCGCATGGGTGCGTCTCCGACGAATGGGAGGGGCCCGGGGGCCTGGCTCGCAGCCGCGGAGGCTACCAGCACGCCCGGGCTCGCCTCAACGGCTGACCGGCACCCGAAGCATCCCGATCCGACACGCCCCTGTCAAGCACGTGCCAACAAGCGACCGGACACCCGGCGTTCGGAGCCGACAGCCACGGGATCCGCACGACCCGGGCGGGGCGCGGGCCTTTCTCCTTGCCGCGAGGCGTCGGTCGGTTAAGCCGCGGGGGCTTGAGGGCGGAGCACCTGCGGGTGTAGCTCAGTGGTAGAGCCCCACGTTGCCAACGTGGCTGTCGTCGGTTCGAATCCGATCACCCGCTCCACCTCGGCCTCCCCTCGCGGGTGTAGCTCAGTGGTAGAGCCCCACGTTGCCAACGTGGCTGTCGTCGGTTCGAATCCGATCACCCGCTCCACCTTCCAGGTCGCCATCACCGGTCTCTTCGGTGGGGGCGTCGTGGTTGTGGGCCCGCTGCATCGTCGGCCGCGACGGGGCGGCCGGCCTCGAACCGCCGCCCCTTCCAGGTCGCCACCGGCCGAAGGGCCGAGAGCAGCAGGGTCCAGGCCATGATGGCGCCGGCGAGCGGGTGCAGCAGAGCGATGCCCGGGGCCCGGCCGTCCAGGGCCTCGAGCCGGGCCCGCGCGGTCACCTGCAACCCGAGCACCAGCAGCGCCGTTCCGGCCGCGGACCACGCCCCTGCCGCCGCCGCCACCGCGGCGATCAGGACCGGGCCGACCGTGACCAGGAGGAGCACGCCCGCCAGCGACACGGCGCGTCCGAGGCGGCGATCCAGGCCTGCGTACAGGTTCTTCCGATAGCCGGCGACCACCTCGGCCAGGCTCCGGTACGGCCGGACGCGGAAGGCCCACGGCGCGTGGCGGACGCGCACCCGCCCCCCGACCCGCTGCACGGCCGCAGCGAGTCCGACGTCATCGAGGACGTCGTCTCGCACCGCCCCGTGGCCTCCGGCGCGGCGGTAGGCCTCGCGACGCACCAGCAGGCACTGTCCATTGGCGAAGGGCACCTCGCCCCGCTCCACGCGAGCAAGGGGGACGGCGCCGCGCACCAGCCACCCGAAGGCCGGGACCAGCAGGCGCTCCCAGAAGCCCTCCACCTCCCAGGTGCCGAAGGCGCTGGCCACGTCGCCCGCGGTGTCGCCGCACAGGGTCACGAGGGTGCCGGGGGTCCGCGGGTCGAGCCGGACATCCGCGTCCACGAAGAGCAGCCACGGCACCTCGCCCGCGGCCTCGGCCCCGGCGTGGCAGGCCCAGGCCTTTCCCGCCCACCCTGCCGGCCGTGTCGGTGCCGGGATCACGCGGATGCGCGGATCGTCGCCGGCGGCCGCCCGGGCGCGCTCGGCGGTGCCATCGGTGCTGTGATCGTCCACCACCACCACCCGCAGGTCGCGGTCCGCCAGGCGACGGAGGGCCTCGACACAGCCGCCGATGTCCCGCGCCTCGTCCCGGGCGGGCACCACCACCGCCAGCACCGCGTCCAGGGGCCCTTCTCGGGGCTCCAGGCCCCACCGACGCCGCCAGGCGCCGAGCCCCAGGTGGGTGGCCACCCAGGGCATCCCCAGCCCCAGGAGGCCCACCGTGAGCGCAGCGTCCAGCACGGGCATCAACACGGGACCAGGCCCCCGTCCACGACCCGGTAGCGGCCGGGGCCGGCCACCTCGGGCCGCAGCAGGATGGGGCTCTCCCCGGCCACCACCTGCACCCCGGCCTCCACCAGCCGTCCCGCCGCGACCCGCACCCCGGCCCCCACCACCGCGCCGGCCCC
>CAZPJM010000102.1:0-14964 GCA_964586865.1 uncultured Enterobacteriaceae bacterium | reverse complement strand
TGGCCTGGCCCGTCCCCTGCGGTATGAACGCCACGTCCTCCGGAGGCCCCTTGCCGCCCCGCCCCCGCCCCGCTCCCCTCCTCCCGCTCCTCCTCGCCGCCCTGGCCGCCTGCGGTTCCTGGCCGCGCTACGCCGATCTGCCCACCGACGAGCAGGTCATCGGCGCCGACGAGGACCCTCGGGCCCTGGTCCAGGTCGCCTGGACCGAGACCACCGAGGACGAGCTGGCCATCAGCGATGGGGCGGACAATGGCAGTCCCCTCGAGGTCCGCCCCACCGCCCTGGCCTCCCTCGAAGGCGTGCTCGTGGACGGAAGCCTCCGGGGCGTGGGCTGGAACGCCAGCTTCGAGCCGCCCCCCCTCTCGGCCGAGGGCTGCGACGACGCCACCCGCAGCCCGGGCGAGCCCGGGGACTGGGCCGGCGATGTGGACTTCGTGGTGGTCGAGATCGACGCCGAGGCCAGCGGTCCCGTCCTGTGCGCCGAGGTGGCCCTCGACCAGCCCGACCTGGGCTGGGACCTGCTCGTCTACCCCCTCGACGACTGCGGCCTGCCGTCTGCCCCGCTCGCCGCCCCGACGTCGGCCGGCACGGACACGCCCGTGGGCCTCGGCCGGGCGGGGGCGACAGGGGGCTGGAAGATCCCCCTCGATGCGGGAGCCCGCTACGGCGTGCTCCTCGCCGGCTACGACGCCCCGGACCCCCTCGCCGAGGTCCCCTACCGCCTCGGCGTCTCGGTGGTCCCCGACGCCGAGGGGCGCGAGCTCTGCCCCCTGCTCCCCGGAGGCGCCTCGTGACGTCCGCCCGCACCCTCATGGCGGTGGTCGCCCCCCGTGGCCCCGCCGCCGGGCTCACCGCCCTCCTCGGCCTCGGCCTCGGCCTCGCGCTGGGCGCGGCTCCCGCCCACGCCGCCGATCCCCCCGAGGACGTCCGCACGGTCCAGCTCGTCGACGGGCGGACCTACCACGGCGAGGTCGTCACCACCGAGCCGGGCGGCGTCCGCCTCCGCATCCCCCAGGGCGAGACCCTGGTGGGCTTCCACGAGCTCAAGAAGCTCTCGGCCGGCACCCGCGCCGACTGGGACCGACAGCCCCCATGGGAGGTCCTGGTCGTGGGCGACGAGGAGGCCCGCCGCTGGGTCGAGCAGGCGGTCCGCACCTTCCCCGAGACCTTGGTGGTGGGCGATGCCGGCGTCCGCAGCCCCGCCCCGCCCGCCGCCGTGGGGCGGGCCCGCGACTGCGCCGTGGGTGACGTCTCCTGTGCGGCCGACGCCCTGGCCCGCAGCGGGGCCTGGACCTGGGTCGTGACCGTCGAGACCGAGGACGACGGCCCCGGCGCCACCCTCCGCGCCCGCCCCTCCACGGGCGGCACAGCCCGGCGCGTGACCCTGGACGCCCTCTACGATGCCGAGGGGCTCCTCGAGGGCCTGGACACCGTCTTCCAGCTCCGGGCCGTCCCCGGCCGCGCCGAGGCCCTCCCCCTGCTCGCCAACATCGCCGGCGACCGCGCCAAGGTGGCGAAGGCCGACCGGAAGAAGGACAAGGGCCGCAAGAAGGACAAGGGGCGCGACAAGGACAAGGGGCGCGACAAGGACAAGGCCGGCTCCGGGGACGCGGTCGCCGCCCGGGCCCCCCGCGAGCGCACCGCCGCCCCCCTCGACGCCCTGGTCCCCCTCCCCGGCTACCCGGCCCTCAAGGAGGGCGACATGACCGGCTTCGGCGTGGCCCTCGGCATCACGCTGCCGGTCACCGCCGCCTGGGTCGCCGCGACCGGGAGCGCCTCCAGCAGCGCCCCCGAGCACATCGGCCTGGGCGCCGCCGGCTTCTACCTCTCCACCGTGGTGGTCAACCACGTGCTCGGTGCCCGCAGCCGCGGCGCCAGCGTCGCCATCGCCCCCGGCGACCGCGGGGGCGCGCGGGTCGGCGTCACCGTCCCCCTGCGGTAGCCCTCCCCCTCGGGGCCCGCGGCCCGGCTACCGCTTCGGCGCGGTCAGGTTCAGCACGAAGGAGCCGTCATCGCCGGGCTCCACCGTCTTGGGCACGGTGTAGTCGCCCGCATCGGACTCGACCCGGAAGTGGTGCCGCCCCACCGGGAGGCGGAGATCGACCGGGAATTCCTCGGCCACGAGGCGGTCGTCCACGAAGAGCCGGACGCCGGGCCGGGCGTTTTGCATGTTGACCACCACGGGGATGGTGCGGTCGGAGGCGGTCTCGGCGGGTGTGGAGAGGGGGCCCCAGGGGGGCGGTGGCTCGGCGGACGTGGAGGCCTCGCCGGCGCTGGCGGGTGAGGAACCCGCTGGCTCCGCGGGCGGGGTGGCGTCGGCCATGGTCGCGTCGGCGGGCGGGTAGGAGGGCGCGCTCGCGGTGGCGCGGGGCTCCGGTTCGGAGGCGGCCAGGCCGTCCCCGGGGTCGGCAAGGGGGTCCAGCTCGGGCTCGTCGTCGGCGCCCGGGCCCGCGATGTCCCCGTCGATGTCCCCCTCGGCGTCCCCCTCGGCGTCCCCCGCGATCTCGGAGGGGAGATCGGTGTCGGAGCCGTCGGCGCGGTCCGTGTCCCCGACCTCGGCCCGTGAGACCACCCCGACCTGGAGCGGGGGCGGCGGGAAGCGGTCCTCGGGCTCGGGCTCGGGGAAGCGGTCCTCGGGCTCGGGCTCGGGGAAGCGGTCGTTCTCGTCGAGGGAGGCCACCGAGGCGTCGGCATCGGCCCGTCCCACCACGGCGGCCGAGAACAGGCCCAGCGAGGCGAGGAGGAAGGCGCCCCCCGCCACCAGCGCCACCGCTGCGGCGGCGGCCCCCACGTACCAGGCCCAGGGCGGGATGCCGGCACCGTCTTCGTCATCCTCCTCGTCGGCCGGTGGCGGGGAGGGCGTCGCGGAGGAAGCCGGCGCCTCCGAGGCTTCTTCGGCCGAGGAAGCCGTGCGGGGTGGGGCATCGGGGGTGGGGGTGAGGGGCTCGGACGGGCTGGGGCGTGCGTCGGAGACGGGCTCGGTGGCCGGGGGCGGCGGCTGGGCCAGCGGACTGGCGGCCGCCCGATCCGCCGGTCCGGCCGCCTCCGAGCCAGGCGGCCGAGGCGGGAGCACCCGCAGGGGCTTGAGCGGCACCGGGGTCAGGTCGCTCTCGGGGGCCGCCGTGGTGTCCACCGGGCGGGAGGGCAGGTCCAGGCCCGAGGGCTCGGGCCCCGCGGCGGCCTCGGCGGCGGCCGTCGAGGCCGTGAGCACGGCGCCGTCGTGGAAGCAGAAGTCGACGCGGTCCGTGTAGCTGGACCCGCACTGGGGGCAGACCTTCATCGGGGATGCACGCGGGGCTGGTCCGTGAGGGCACGAGTATACACGGGGCGGTCTGCGCAGGGCGGGATCAGCCCCCGTGGCGACGCTTCAGGTGACGCCCGATCACCAGCCGCTGCACCTGGTTGGTGCCCTCGACGATCTGCATGACCTTGGCATCGCGCATGTACCGCTCGACCGGGTGCTCCCGCACGTAGCCATAGCCGCCGAGGCACTGGACCGCGTCGGTGGTGACGGCCATGCAGGTGTCGGTGGCGTGGAGCTTGGCCATGGCCGCGGCCTCGCTGTGGGGACGCCCCTGGTCGCGCAGCCACGCCGCCCGATGCACGAGCAGGCGGGCCGCGTCGGTCTGGGTGGCCATGTCGGCGAGCATGAAGGACACGCCCTGGAAGTCGATGACCGGGCGCCCGAACTGCTTGCGCTGGCAGGTGTAGGCGGCGGCGTAGTCGGTGGCGGCGGCGGCGATCCCCACCGCGGTGGCCCCGATGGTGATCCGACCCGAGTCCAGGGCGGCCATGGCCACCGAGAATCCGAAGCCCTCCTCGCGGACGAGGCTCGAGGCGGGCACGCGCACCCCGTCGAGGATGAGCTCCACGGTGGGCGAGGCCCGCAGGCCCATCTTCTTCTCCTTCTTGCCGAAGGACAGGCCCTGTGCATCGCCCGGGACCAGGAAGGCGCTCACGCCCTTGGGGCCGGCCTCGCCGGTGCGGGCCATGACCACGTAGACATCGGCGAAGCCACCGTGGGTGATCCAGAACTTGGTCCCGTTGAGGACGTAGTCGTCGCCGTCGCGAACGGCGGTGGACTTCATGCTGCCGGCGTCCGAGCCGGACTCGGGCTCGGAGAGGGCGAAGCCTCCGAGCAGCTCTCCGGCGGCGAGGCCCGGGAGCCACCGGTCCTTCTGCTCGTCGGTGCCGAAGCGGGCGAGGATCATCTGGGGCAGGCCCGTCACCGCCACGCTGACGGCGTAGCTGGCGCTGACCCGGGCGATCTCCTCCAGGACGACGCAGTAGTCCAGGTAGCCGAGCCCCAGGCCCCCGTGGGCCTCGGGGGCCGGGACGCCGCAGAAGCCCTGCTCGCCCATCTCCTGCATGAGCTCCTTGCGGAAGCGCTCCGCCTCGTCGTCCTCCTCGGCGGTGGGGGCGATGCGGTCCTGGCAGAAGGCGCGGACCGCCTCGGCGAGGGCCTGCTGGTCGTCCGTGAGCGCGAACATGGGGGCCTCCGGGAAGGGGCGGCCGTATCCCGGGCTCGCCCCGACCGCGAGCAGGACGGCCCCGCCGGACAGCGGCCGACCGGCGGCCCCCCTCCCCTGGCCCCTCAGCCCACCACGGCCCCGAGGGCGAAGACCCCGCCGACGAGCACCCCCAGGATGAGGGTGCTGCCCAGCAGATCGCCCGCCCGGGTGCCGGTGATCCCCAGCAGCGGGAGGGCCCAGAAGGGCTGGAAGAGGTTGGTCCACTGGTCCCCCCAGGAGAGCGCCATCACCACCCGCCCCGGATCGATGCCGTGGGTGACGGCGGCCTGCATGACCAGCGGGCCCTGGACGCTCCACTGGCCACCGCCCGAGGGCACGAAGACATTGAGGAGGCCTGCCGAGAGGAAGGTGGTGAGGGAGAGGCCCCAGGCCGAGGTGGGCAGCACGGCGGCCAGGGCGTCGATGACACCGCCCGCGGCCAGGATCCCCAGGATGCCGCCGTACAGGGGGAACTGGACGATGATGCCGGCGCAGGCCGCGGCCCCCCGGCGCGCGAGGCGCATGTAGGCGGCAGGCCCCCCAGCGAGCGCCAGCCCGAGGGCCAGAAAGAGCAGGTTCATGCTGTCGGGCGAGAGGGAGAGAAAGCCGCCGTCCAGGGCCCAGGGCACGGCCCAGGCCAGCACCAGCAGGACCACCAGGGCACTGACCACGGGCGAGGTCTCGAGCCAGCCGGCCGGCCCGGGGGCCTGCTCCTCGGGGGCGGTCTCGGGCGCCCGGACCTCGGGCGGCGGTGGGATCATCCGTGCCGGATCCCGGGGGACCAGCGCCACCAGGCCGAGCAACAGGACCCCCACCGCCAGGGGCGTCACCACCAGGTTGCGGGGCGAGAGGAGGGTCTCGGTCAGGGGAAGGACGTCGAGGCGGGCGGAGAGGGCGCCCCCCAGGACCTCGTCGAGACTGGCCCCCGAGGTGACCTTGAGGGGGGCGGAGCCCGAGAGGCCGCCGTGCCACACGGCCAGGCCGGTGTAGCCGGCGGCGGCCAGCAGGGGATGGTGCACCGGCCGGCCCCGCGCGTGGAGGCTCCGGCCCACCTCGCGGGCCAGGAGCGCGCCCCCGATGAGGCCGAGCCCCCAGTTGACCAGGGCCAGCGCCATGGCGACCGCACCCACCAGCACGACCCCGCCCCGGGTGTCGCCGGGCATGGCGGCGAGGCGCTCCAGGACGGCGCGGACGGGCCGGGTGCCGGCCACGGCGTAGCCGGTGACCAGGATGAGGCACATCTGCATGGCGAAGGTGAGCAGCGACCACACCCCGCCCAGCGGGCGGGTGCCGGCCGGGGCGTCGGCGGGGACGTGGCCGCCCACCCAGGCCTCCACGAGGCCGGCCGGATCCGCCGCCCCGGTCCACGCCCCCCACGCGGCGGTGCCGGCGAAGGCCACCGCGGTGAGGGCGATGGCGATGACGAAGGGGTCGGGGATGAGGCCGCGCAGGGCGCGGGCCAGCCCGTCGAGGGACACGGGGCCTCCGAGGATCGGCGCGTGGACGGGGCAGACTGGCCCACGCGAGAAAATCCTTCAAGCGCCCCCCGGTGCGGACGATGGAAGGGCAAGACCCCCGCTTCGACTCGCGCGTCGACCTCGTGGGCTCGGTGGCCTTGGGCCACCACTTCTTCTCTCTTTCCTCGACGCGCGGGCGAAGCGGGGGTTCCTGGTAGTGGAATCCGCGCCGTGGTCCACCGGGTGCGCCCCGAGAGGCGCCTCCCCCGGCCGACGGGGCCGAGGGAGGCCGAGCCCGTGGGGCTCGCTCGGGTGTCCCGCCGTCGCCTCTACCTCGTGGGCTGGAGGTGCAGGGTCTTCTCTTCCCTCGAGACCCGGCGCGGACACGAACCGCTCCTCGACACAAGCGGGCCGCCGGTGAAGCCACGGCGAGCCCGGTGGACACCCGGAGAGCGGCGTCCCGCCCCCCCGGTCTCCCCGCCCATGGGATCGGCCACGAGCGGGTGCCGGGCGGGCCGCCTCAGCGGCAGTCGTCCTCGGTCGTCTCGGAAAAGGTGTCCAGGGACACCACCTGGCCCGAGGGCCAGTCGACGCGCACCGCCTCCCACAGCTCGCCGGCCGCGGAGAGGACGGCCTGGGAGGAGTGCACCTGCTGGCCGTCGATGTAGACGTCGAGGGTGGCCTCGGTGGCCGGGCAGGGGCCGGGGCAGCGCACGTCGCCGCCCTGCCCGTAGTAGTCGACCCGCGCCACGAAGCTGCCAGCGGCGGGGGATGCGATGGTGATGGTCTCCGGCCCGAAGCCCTCGATGTCGTCGATGTCCAGGGAAGGGTCGTCCAGGTCGTCCCCCAGATCCCCCCACGGCGGGCTGGGGTTGCACCAGGTGCAGTCGGTGCGGCCCCACAGGGCATCGCCCTCGGGGGTGACGTGGAGGTCCAGGTCCACCGCCGCATCCCAGGTGAGCTGGACGTAGACGCTGGTGGCCGGCTCCACGTGGACCACCACCACGTCGGGCGTGGGGTCCTCCACGCCCCGGTCGTTGCGGACCGAGAGCTCGACCTCGTACTCGCCGGCCAGGTCGGCGGTGAAGCCGGCGTCGAAGGCATCGGCCCGGTCCAGGCGGGCCCGGCTGCCCTTGGGCACGCGGAGGAAGCGCCACGTGGGGATCAGGTCGTACCCGGAGGGGTCGTAGCTGCGCGAGCCATCCAAGGTCACCTGCTCGAGGGGGCGCGCGGCGAAGTCCTCGCCCGCGTCGGCCACGGGGGCGTCGGGGTTGTCCGGAATGCCGACGGTGTCGGTGTCCGGAGGGCCGGGCTCGGAGGGGTCCACGGGCGAGAGGCCGGTCTCCCCGCACGCAGCGAGCAGCAGCAGGGCGGGGAGGAAACGCACATGGACTCCGGACCTGTCCTCGATGTACCCGTCCACGCGCACCGGCCGCAACCGGCGTTTCCCGGTTCCGTGTGACCCTCTGGAGCCCTTCCTCGACCGGTGGGGCGACAGCGGGACTCGGCCCGGACCGGCCCCGCTGGCGTGCGGGGATCGGCGGCCGCCCTGCCTACCAGGCGCAGCGAAGCGCAGCGGTGTAGCCATTGTCGTCGCGGCTCCCCCACCCGCCGTCCCACGTGACCCGCGTGGCCATGACCCCGCAGCGGTAGTCGGCCCGGAAGTCGGCATGGCCCGTGATCAGCCGGCAGAGATCGGCGTGGTCCGTGTGGGGAGAGGCCGTGTCGACGAAGCCGGTGGCGCAGCCCACCCCGTTGGGGAAGCCCTGGCCGTCCACCTGCGGGTTCTCACAGGTGGTCCAGGTCTCGTCGTGGCGCACGCTCGCGCAGGTCAGCGTCCGCCCCGCCACCGTCTGGGCACGCCGGAAGCCCTCCCAGGCCACGGTCGCCGAGGCCGCGCCGGCCGCCGAGAAGGCCTCGCCATCCCCGGCCCGGACGGTGCAGGTCCAGGTCTCGTCGCCGAAGGTGACCCCGGCCGGCACCGTGTCGCCGGGGATCACGGTGGTGGACGTGCCCTCGAAGGGCTCCCCGTCCACGTTCCAGGCGACCTGCCACGCCGTCACCGGATCCCCGTCCGGGTCCGGTGGGCTCGCCACGACCCCGCAGACCAGGGCCTCCTCCGCCACCGGTTCGGCGGGGCTGATGCTGGGGGCGGGGCGTGCGGGCGGGGTGTTGAGCACCTCGACCGGCGCGGCCAGGGCCGAGGCGGCGGCGCCCAGGGCGTCCTCGGCCACCACCGTCAGCGAGACCACCTGGCCCTTGGCGGTGAGGGCGGCGGGGAGGGTGGCGGCGGGCCCCTCCTGGACGATCACGCCGTCGACCCGCCACACATGCTGCACCTCCACCGCGTCGCCCTCGGGGTCCGAGACCTGGACCCGAGCCTCCAGCGGATCACCGGTGCGGGGCTCGGCGGGGCTGATCCGGACCTCCCCCAGGTCGGGGGCCCCGTTGACCACCTCCACCACCGCGGCGGCGGCGGGGCCCTGCTCGAAAGGATCGCTGGGCACCACCTCGGCCGACCAGATCTCTCCCCGCTCGATGACGCCCCGCGGGACCCGGTCCCCGGTGAGCTCCGAGACCACCTCCCCGTCCCGGAGCCAGCGGATGCTGGTGCGCGTCGGATCGCCGTCGGCGTCGAGGGCCAGGGCCGCCAGCACCAGCGGATCGCCGGCCTCGGGGGCCGCGGGACCCAGCTCGACGGTCGCGGTGGGCGGTGCGTTCCGGATGGTCCGCGAGGCGGTGGCGGTCGCCAGGTCCCGGCCGTCGCTGACCGTCACCTCGACCCGCCAGACCTGGCCCCGGGCGGTGAGCGAGGCCGGCACACGGGGCCCCGAGATGTCGCCCACCCGCACGTCGTCGCGGTACCAGGCCCAGCCGATGGACAGCCCCTCGGCCACCTGGACCTCGGCCACCAGATCCTGGCGGGTGTCCGGGGCGTCGGGCGAGAGCCGCACCTGGGGGGCCGTGGGTGGGCTGTGGCAGGCGACCACGAGGAGCACGGAGAGCAGGCGCATGGGCGGATCCTCCAGACGGGCGGTCGGCCCGACCGGTCCGGCCCTTGAGCCCCGCGGCGGGCCGGATCCCCCTAGAAGCGCACGTCGATCCGCCCCGCGCTGACCCGGATCCGGGGGCCCTCCCGCCGGAGGCGCTCCAGGGCCTCGTCATTGTCGATCCCCTGGCGAACCACGAGCCCATGGGCCGCCAGGGCCCCGATGAAGGGCAGGAAGAAGACCTGGCTGACCATGAGGGCCCACCCCGTGGTCAGCCCCACGTTCTCCACATCCCGCCCGCTCAGGCTCACCAGGCCGTCCCGCTCGGTGCCCGCGCCGAGCAGCCCCACCACCGCGCCGACCTCGACCCCCAGCAGGCCGCCGACGACGGCCCCGATGCCGATGTTCCGCACCACGGGACACTCCTCGTCGCACAGGTCGGCGCGACGGAGGGCCCCGGCCCCACCGAGGATGGCCCCCGTGCTCAGGAGCCCGAGGGCGAGCCCGGCATAGCGGGCGCGACGGCCGCGACGAATCTTCAGGAGGTCGTAACGCTGGCCGGCCTCGAGGCGGTCCAGCGCCGGCTCCGGAGGAGGGGCCGCGGTCCCGGCATCCGCGGGATCCTCGTCGGAGGCCTCGGGGGCGGGCGCGGCCAGGGGCCCCTCACCCGGGCCTCCGAGGGCCGCCGCGGCGATGGCCTCGGCGGGGAAGAAGTCCGGCGGGTGGGACCGGGCCACCGGGGCGGCCAGGCCGAGGCACAGCGCGCCCGCGGCGAGGGCGGGCCTCACCCCGGGCTCCGCAGATCGAAGCCCCGCTCGCGGTAGGCGATCCCCGAGGCCACGTAGTGCTCGGTCCCGTGCCGGAGCTGGGCGATGTCGTCGTCGCCGAGGGTGCGGATCACCTTGGCGGGTCGACCCAGGATCAGGCTGCGCGGCGGAAAGACCTTGCCCTCGGTGAGGAGCGAGCCCGCCCCCACCAGGCAGTCCTCGCCCAGCTCCACGTTGTTCATGACGATGCTGCCCATCCCCACCAGGCTGCCGGCGCCCACGGTGCAGCCGTGGATGATGCAGGCGTGCCCCACGGTCACCCCCTCGCCGAGGGTGCAGGGGCAGCCGTCGTCCACGTGGACCACCGTGCCGTCCTGGAGGTTGGTCCTCGCGCCCACCCGAATGGGGGCCATGTCGCCGCGGACCACCACCCCGAACCAGATGCTCGCGTAGGCGCCGACCTCGACGTCGCCCAGGACCACCGCGCCCCGGGCCACGAAGGCCAGCGGGTCGATGCGGGTGCGGTCCGGGTCGAGGCGCGAGAGGTCCATGGGGGCTCCTGGGGCGTTCTCCACGCTACCTTGCCCGTCCGGAGGCCCGGTGCACACCCCGTCCCTGCGTCCGCCCCCCGACCGCCTGGTGGTGGTCATGGTGGGACTGCCCGCCCGAGGCAAGACCTTCACCGCCCGCAAGCTGGCCCGCTACCTGCGCTGGCAGGGGCGGCGCGCCCGGGTGTTCAACGTGGGGAACTACCGCCGCGAGCGGCTCGGCGCCCAGCAGCCCGCCACCTTCTTCGACCCCACCAACCCCGAGGGCCTGGCCGCCCGCAGGGCCATGGCCGAGGCGGCGCTGGACGACCTGCTGTCCTGGATCGACGAGGGCGGCGAGGTGGGGATCTACGACGCCACCAACAGCACCCGGGCCCGCCGCAGGTGGGTGGCCGAGCGCTGCACCCGCGCCGACTGCCGGGTCCTCTTCGTCGAGTCCATCTGCACCGATCCGGAGATCATCGAGAGCAACATCCGGGAGACCAAGCTCCGGAGCCCGGACTACCAGGGGGTCGATCCCGAGGTGGCGGTGGCCGACTTCCGGCGGCGGATCCGGCTCTACCAGGAGGCCTACGAGCCCCTCGACGAGGAGCACCTGTCCTGGGTGAAGCTCATCGACGCCGGACGGCAGGTCCACGTGAACCGACTGCAGGGCTACCTGCCCTCGCGCCTCGTCACCTTCCTCATGAACCTGCACATCACGCCGCGCACCCTCTACCTGACCCGGCATGGCGAGAGCGCCTTCAACCCCGAGGGCCGGATCGGCGGCAACCCGGGCCTGACCCCTCGGGGCCGGGCCTATGCTCGTGCGCTGCGGGGCTTCCTCGACGATCGTGGTCATGACGACCTGGTGGTGTGGGCCTCGACCCTGCAGCGCACCACCGCCACGGCCACCGATCTGGGGCGCCCCTTCCGCACCTGGAAGGCCCTCGACGAGATCGACGCCGGCATCTACGACGGCTGGACCTATGCCGACATCGCCGAGCGCGCGCCGGACGAGGCCGCCGCCCGGCACGCCGACAAGCTCCGCTACCGCTACCCCCGCGGCGAGTCCTACCTGGACGTGATCCGGCGCCTGGACCCCATCCTCCTCGAGCTGGAGCGGCAGCGCCGGCCGGTGCTGGTGGTGGCCCACAACGCGGTGGTGCGCGCCCTCTACGGCTACTTCGCCGATACCCCCGCCGAGGGGGTGCCCCATCTCCCCGTGCGCCTGCACGTCCTCCTCGAGCTGGTGCCCCGGGCCTACGGGCCCGCCGAGACCCGCCACGCGCTCCTGGCCCCCACGGGCGACGCCCCTCCCCAACCCTCCTGAGGCGGATCAGGACCAGCCGAGGCGCTCCTCGAGGATCACGTGGTTGGTCATGCCCCGGAGATGGGCGCCGAGAAGGCCGGCCAGCACGCCCTGGGCATTGGGATCGTCCAGGGGCTCCTGCCACTCGGAGCCCGGCACGTCCAGGTAGCCCTGGCGCTGGATCATGGCGCTGACCCAGTCATCCTCGGGGAGCCTGAGGCGGGCCGGGAGCGGGCGGCCCAGCCAGCCCAGCCCACCCACGGTGGGCCCGTACAGACCGTCCGCGCGCACCGGGCGGAGAATCCAGGCCAGGCCCCGATCGGCGCCCCGGAAGCCGGGGTGGCCATCCGGCAGGTCGAACCAGAGGTGGGCGCGGAACTCGTCGTCGTGGTCGAGCAGGGTCACGGCCCCCTGCAGGTAGGTGACGAGTCGGGTCGGCCGGAGGCGGGCCCCCACGATGCGCGCGCAGAGCGGCTCGAGCAGGGCCAGGAGCTGGGCCGGGACCGGGCACGGGTCGAGACCATCCGGCGGAGGCTGGAGATGGAGACCTGGGTGCTCGCAGTGCGAGTAGCGGGCGCGGTCGAGGTCGATGCGCATGCTGCCCCCGGGAGGTCACGCCGGGCGGAGGGCCGGGCCCTGCAAGGCTACGGGAAAGCATTGAGAGGACGCCACCCCGAGTTGCACCACAGAACACGGGACCGCTCGAAGCTGGCCACCGATGGGCGCCCCGACCTGTGGGTTCTTGTGGAAGTACCCCCAACTAAGGGATGCCCCGATGGGGGGAGGGTGGGGCGCGTCCCTTATCGCTCCGCCCGGGCCCGCAGCCGGGCTGCCCGGGCCAGGCCCCGCTCCCAGGCCCGCTCTCGGCCGGACAGGGCGAGGGGCGGGGTGGGATCGGTGGCGTGGGTCTCCTGGAGCTCGAGCAGGGCCACCCAGTGCCGGGCGGCGGCCAGTGCATCGCCGTCCCGGGCCGCCTCTTCCAGGGCCTCGAGGCGGCGGTCGAGGGCGCGCATCATCCGCGCGACGGCGCGCTCGGCGTTCTCGGCCTCGTGGGCGCGGAGGGCCACCAGCAGGTCGGCGAAGCGCGCGGGGTCGTCGGCGTAGACGTCGGTCTGCTCGGTGGGGTCGGCCTCGAGGTCGTAGGCGCGCACCACCTCGCGCCCGCCCCGGCGCCCCAGGACCACCTTGCGGGTGGCGTCGCGGATGGCGGCCAGGCCCTCGGTGGTCTCGGCGCGGGGCGTGGTCCAGCCCTTGAACGTGGTCCGGGCGAAGACGTGCTCCGGTCCTTCGGCGGGCTCGCCGCGCAGGTGGGGGACGAGGGAGCGCCCCTGGAAGCCCCCGTCCACCCGGGCCGGATCCAGGCCGAGCAGCTCGAAGACCGTGGGCATGAGGTCGTGTTGCTGGACGAAGGCCCCCACCCTCCCCGTTGCGGTGCCGCCCGGCAGGCGCACCAGCAGCGGGATCCGCAGCAGGGCATCGCTCACCTTGCCCTCGTAGCCGGTGCTGGCGTGACCCACCCAGCCCTGATCGAAGAGCTCCTCGCCGTGATCCGCGGTGAGGATGACCAGGGTGCGGTCCAGGACCCCCACCGCCCGCAGGTGCTCGATCATCTGCCCCAGCTCGGTGTCCAGGTCGTACATGGCCCCGTCGTACAGATCCCGCACCACCGCCTGCTCCTCGGGGGTGAAGGCCTCGATGACGGGGGGGTCCCAGGACAGGCCGTAGTCCCGCGGGTACACGGTGTTGCTCGAGCGCACCGCCCGGATGGCGGGCGTGTCCAGGCGGTCGCCACCGAAGCGCCGTGCCGCGAAGGGCGAGGGGTCGTAGGGAAGGTGGGTGGTCTTGACGTGGATCCAGGCCACGAAGCGCCGGTCGAGCCCGCCGAGCCACTCGGCCACCGCCACCGGATCGGTGAGGACGGGCCGGTAGGCCGCCTGGAAGCCCAGGCCCCGCACGGAGGGGGCGTCGATGTCGCGGGCGACGGTGAAGGCGCCCTCGGCCCGCAGCACGTCGAGGGGGGTCTGGAGGAGGTCGTCCGTGTGGTCGAAGCGGGTGTCCTGCCCGTGGACGGCGGGGTGGAGGCCCGTGAAGAGCGAGGCGATGCCCGGGCTGGTCCAGGCCCCCGTGGCGAAGGCATTGTCGAAGACAACGGCCTCGTCGGCAAAGTCGTCCAGGTAGGGGGTGGTGGGGCGATCGTGTCCGTACAGGCTCATCCGATCCGGGCGCGCCGCGTCCGCGGTGATGACCAGGACGTTCCAGGTGGACGGGTCGGGCGGCGGAGGCTCGGAGGCGGGGGCGGCGTGCCCCAGGACCAGCAGCAGGGCGTGGAGCAGGGCGAGCATCGGGCCTCCCGGGCGGGCCGCGTCGACCCGCCCCGGCACGGACTAACCCGCGCCATCCCCGGCGGCGTCGACGGGCCGCCCGAGCAGGTCGTGGTCCGCCAGGAAACCCCCCAGGCCGTCCAGGGCCTGCACCGTGTGGGGATGGTCGAGGCCCTCTTGGAGGAACCCGTGGACCCCGCCCTCGACCCAGGTGAGGTCCACCGGCAGGCCGGCCTCGGTCCGGGCGGCGACCAGACGCTCGGCGTGGGCGGGCGGCGTCAGCGGATCGGCGGTGCCGTGGACGAGCCAGCAGGGCTGTGGGAAGGCGGCGTGCCGCAGCGGGCTCCCCGCGGCGTGGGCGGCCCGGTCGGTGGTGCCGGTGAGCAGGCTGGCCGAGGCCCACCGGGCGGGCAGCAGCGTCAGGTCATAGGCGCCGTAGATGCCCACGAAGGCCGCGAAGCGGACGTCCGCATGGGCGAGGAGCGACAGCCCACCCCCGGCGGAGAGCCCGATGAGGACCGTCCGCTCCGGGTCGCCGCCGAAGGCGGGAGCGGCCTCGGCCCACCAGCGGCCCGCCGCGGCCACGTCCTCCACCTGATCGGCCAGGCGCACGCCGAAGGGCCGGGCCAGGCGATAGTCGATGGAGGCCACCACCAGGCCCCGGGCCAGGAGATGGTGGACCAGCACACGGACCGCGGGCATGTCCCGGGCACCACCCACGAAGCCCCCGCCGTGCACCACCAGGGCGGTGGGGGCCGCCTCGGCGCCGGGAGGGACGAGGACGTCGGCGAGAACGCGGGGGCCGGCCCGGAAGGCCACCGTCTCGTGGACGGCCGGGGTGGGGATGGGGGGGCGGGTGAGCAGGCGGCGGCGCAGGGCCGGTCCGGCGGCGGTGAGGGCCTTCATGGGACTCCCGGGTGGCGGCCCTCCCCTACCCCGGCCGGGGGCGGGGATCCGGGAGAACCCGGGGGGAGCGGTCGAGGATGGGGGGTGGACGGCGCGGAGGATGGGGGATCAGGCGTTCTTGCTGGTCGCTTCTTGGCGAGAGGACGGAGGGCACGGGTCCACGAGGGCACGAG
>CAZPJM010000101.1:0-15325 GCA_964586865.1 uncultured Enterobacteriaceae bacterium | reverse complement strand
GAGGCCGCGCGGGGCGTGGGCGGGTAGCCGGGCCCGGCGCCCTCACTCGCCCACCCGCTCCAGCAGGCCGAAGATGGCCTCGTACATGCGGATCTGGTCGGGCACGGACCGGATGTGGTGCCCCACCCCCTCGAACTCCAGGTAGGTGCAGGGGGCGCCCACCCGGGCGCAGGCCTCGGCCATCTGGCGGGACTCCCCCACCGGGACCCGGCTGTCGTTGGCGCCGTGGAGCAGCAGTACCGGGGCCTCGAGGCGCTCGACGGCCTGGAGCGGGCTGCGGCCGCGCAGGCGCTCGGCGTCGGTCTCGGGATCGCCCGCCTCCAGCCGCACCCAGTCCGGGATGTTGGAGCCGGCGTGGAAGGTGAGGATGTCGGAGAAGCCCGCCCGGCTCACCCCGAAGGCGAAGGGGAAGACCAGCGCCGGGTCGTGCCCGGTGCCCGCGGGGTCGAAGGTGAGGGCGCGCAGGGTGGCGTAGCCCCCGTGGGATCCGCCGTGCACGCCGATCCGCCCGGGGGAGAAGCCCTGGTCCACCAGCCACCGGGCCGCTGCGAAGAGGTCGACGATCTCGTCGCCGCCCAGGTCGCCATCGTTGAGGGCCTCGAAGGCGGGGCCGAAGCCCCGACTGCCCCGCACCGCGGGCGAGAGGGTGGCGATGCCGGCGGCGCAGTGGGCCTGGGTCTCGGCGGAGAATCGGTTGGAGCCGCCATAGAAGGCGGTCACCCGGACCCGCTGGCGGGCCCGGGGCGGCCCGTCGAGGGGCGTGTAGAGGAAGGCGTGGAGGGTGCGGGGCGCGCCGGTGGTCGGGTCCTGGTCCCAGGTGGGCAGACGGACCCGCTCGACCCGGCACCGCACCAGGGAGGCGGCGGTGGCCTCGTCCAGGCCCAGCCAGGGACGCAGCTCCAGGGCGTCGGGGGACACGGCCAGGATCCCGCTGTCCCGGGGGCTCGCCGCCGAGGTCCAGCCCAGCAGGGCCTGACCGGCCTCGTCGTCGCCGAGCCAGCTCACCGAGCCGGACACGGTCTCCCGGTCGAGCACCGCGCCGGTGTCCGGATCCACCAGGAGGAGGGTGTCCTCGACCGGGGTGTGCTCGACCACCACCAGGCGCGGCGTGCCGCCGGGTGCCAGGACGTGGGCCGAGGCCAGCTCGCCCGCGGCGCGGTGCAGGACGCGGGTGGCGCCGGTCTCCACGTCCAGGGCCACCACCCGCTCCCGATCCCCGTCGTCCACCACCAGCGCGGCGGTGTCGGCGTCCAGCCACGGAGCCAGGGGCAGGGCGGTCCGGCGCGCCGGCGCCGGGTCCAGGACCAGCCGCAGCTCGGGGGCGTCGAGGGGCACCCACGCCACATTGCCCCGCCGCCGGGCCCCGTCGACGTTGACGCGCACCAGCACGCCCCGACCATCCGGCGCCCACGAGGGCCGCCCCCAGGTGAAGGTGGCGGAGGGCGTGTCGCACAAGACCGGGGTCTGCTCGGAGCCCTCCAGGGTGAGGAGCTCCAGGCAGGAGCGGTACGGGCCGTCGCCGCGGCGAGGCACCACGGCCATCCGCGCATCGTCCGGGGCGATGGAGAAGCCGTAGATGTAGGGCTCGTCGGTGAGGCGCTCGGGCGCGCCCCCGCCCAGGGGCAGCCGCCAGACGTCGATCTTCTCGTCGTTGATCTCGTCGCCCTGCCAGTAGAGGTGGCCGGACGGCGGGTGGGCCCGCAGGCCCCAGCGGTTGCGGGTGGTCCAGTCCACCCCGGCCAGCGGGCGGGCCGATGCCAGATCGGGGGGCGGCCCGGCCGGATCCATCGGCACGGCGCGCAGGGTGCGCCGCGCGCCCTGGTGATCCAGCAGCAGGGTGCCCGTCTCCCAGACCGGCAGGACCGGGCTCCACGGATCGCCCACCAGGAAGGGGGCCAGCTCGACCGTGCGGCCCTCGTAGCGGACCCGGGTGTCCACGCCGTCCAGCGTGTCGGGGGCGCCTGGCCGCGGGCAGGCCGTGAGGCCCGACAAGATGGGCACCAGGACCGCCGCTCGGGCGAGACGCATGTGGCCTCCGTCAGATCCAACGCAGACGCCCGCCGATCCGGAGATCGACGGGCCAGGGGGGTCGAGGAGGGCGGGGGCCGGGGCCTCGACCGGCGAGGACCACCCCGCGGTGCGGGCGAGGTGGGCGGTTGCCTACCGGCTCGCCCCTACCAGCTCGCCTTGTGGACGCCGGGGAGCTGACCGGCGTGGGCGAGCTCGCGGAAGGCGATGCGGGAGAGCCGGAACTTGCGGTAGACCGCGCGGCCACGGCCGGTGACCATGCAGCGGTTGACCAGCCGGACGGGGGAGCTGTTGCGGGGCAGCCGGGCCAGGGCCTCGCGCGCCTCCATGCGCGCCTCGGGGGAGAGGCTCTGGTCCTTGGCGCGGCGCTTGAGCTCGGCGCGCTTGGCGGCGTACTTGCGCACCAGCTTCTCACGCTTCTTCTGTCGCTCGAGGACGCTCGTCTTGGCCATGGGGACAATCCTGGGTGGGGCGCCGGGGGGCGAGGCCCGATCCGCGGCGCCCGCAGTGCGGGTCGATGGGTCGAGAGGCGGAACCGGCGCGGGGTAACCGTGGCTCGGGTGGGCCGCAAGGCTCCGGGCCCCCCTGGCCGGATCCGGCGCCGGGTGCCCCCATCGGATAACGGGCGCCGGACGATGGAGCCCCTCATGAAGCGCTGGATGACCGAGGTGACGGGACTCGTGGCCGGGCTGGCCCTGGTGATTGGGGGGGCCATCGCCTATCAGGCGTGGTTCGGGAACCCCGAGGGCGAGGGCCTGACCGGCGAGAAGGTGGACCGCTACCGCGCGCCCATGCCCGATCGTCCCCAGGACTGCACCGACCTCACCGGGACCGCCCTCGAGCGGACCCGGGCCTGCCTGGCCGACATCGCCCCGTACGACCTCTCCGAGGACGCCCGCGACACGCTGCGGGACATCGGGGAATCCGGTGCCATCCTGGCCCTCGGCCCCCAGGTGGGCCTGGGCCTCGACGAGCGCACCCCCGATTCGGCCCTCCTCGACGCCCTCCTCCAGAACGACGGGGAGAGCGTGGCGGCGCTGCTGCGGGATCAGGGCGTGCGCGGCGTGGTCGTGGCGCGGGACCTCACCGTGGCCCTCGACCGGGACGGGACCGTCCTCTCGCGCCTGGCCCAGCACGACCACCTCGCGTGGTTCCAGCTCCGGCGGGTCACGGACCGGGCCCTCATCTACACCGTCCGCAGCTCGAGCAACCGCATCCCCACCCCCACCGGCTCCGCCCTGCTGGCCGGGCTGCGGGCCCGCCTCGAGGGGCGCCGTCCCCCGCCCCAGAGCTGGGATCCCTCCCGCGTCGAGCTCATCGGCAGCGTCCGCCTGCAGGGCCACACCCTGGTGCTGCGCCACGCCGCCGGCTCCGATCTGGAGCGGGTGCTCGACGAGCTCGCCCGGGACCTGAGCCGGCGCTGGCAGCGCGAGGTGTCGATCCTCGGCATGGGGGATCTCTCCGACAACCTCCACCAGGCCCGGCTCGAGGTGCACGTGGTGCTCGAGGAGGCCCCGGTGGAGCCCCGGAGCCGATGGGCCATCTTCGACCTGTGGGAGATCGGCATCGACGGGATGATGATGCGTCGCGCCGAGGGCCTGAAGGAGCAGAAGTTCACCTACATGCCCGGCGCCGAGGCCATCACCCGGTCCATGAAGTCGGCCGATGCCTTCCTGCTCCACGCCGCCCGGACCTTCGACTGGAACGCCACGCGCCCGTGGGAGGACCCGGAGGTCCGGCTCGAGATCATCCGGACCGCCCACTTCATGGAGGACGAGCTGGGCGGTGGGGGCGCGGTGCGGCTGGTCCGCGGCATGCCCGAGGTCCGCATGGCCGACCTCACCGACGAGGCCATCCGGCGGATGCTGGTGGAGGGCGGGGAGTGGTGGCTCACCAACATGCGGCCGGACGACAGCATCAACTACAAGTACTGGCCCTCCCAGAACCGCATGTCGACCGACTACAACGAGGTCCGGCACATCCTGGCCACCCGCGACCTGGCCGACACCTGGCGCTACCGCCGCGACGACCGCTACCTGACCGGCGCCCGGCGGGCGATGGACTGGCTGCTCCGCTACGCCGTCCGGCCCGGCGATCCGCCCCACGCCACCCTGCCCCACCCCCCCGAGGGCAGCCTGCTCTTCCGCTACCCCCTCGAGGCGGCGCCCGGCCGCCGGCCCCCCAACCAGAAGCTCGGCACGGTGGCCGTCGCCCTCCTCGGCTGGGTGGCCTGGGCCGAGGCCACCGGGGACCACAGCGAGGACGAGAACATCCGCGCCATGGCCCGCTTCGTCCTCCACCAGCTCGAGGACAACGGCAAGTTCGACCCCTACTACGTCGACCCGGCCCACCCCTACTACGGCCAGAAGAACGACATCGTCCCCGGCGAGGCCGCCCTGGCCCTGGGCGAGGTGGCCGAGTACTTCGACGAGCCCGAGTGGCTCGACTTCTACGACAAGTACCTGGACTACTACGAGCCCTGGTTCCGCGAGCGTGCGGCGCGCCAGATCCCCACCGGCCGCTGGCCCCACGGCACCTACACGAACCAGGATCGCCTGGACCTGGTGCAGTTCGGTCCCTGGTCGGTCATGGCCAACAAGCAGGCCTACCGCGTCACGGGGGACGAGCGGGCCGCGGCCTTCGGCCTCGAGGTCGCCGACTGGATGATCGACAACTACCAGTGGTCGGGCGAGCGCTCCGCCTTCCCGGACTACGTCGGTGGCTACTACAAGATGCCCACCGAGCTCCCGGCCATGCAGTCCTTCTGCTACGCCGAGGGGACGGCGGCCGCCTACCACCTGGCCGCCACCTGGAAGCCCGAGGTGAAGGAGAAGTACGACCGCTCCACCCGCGAGGCGATCCGCTTCCTGGGCGTCATGCAGTACACCCCCACCTCGGCCTACTTCGCCAGCCAGCCCGAGCTGATCCGTGGCGGTATCAAGTACGCCATGAACGAGCAGAAGGTGCGCATCGACTATGTGGGGCACGGGCTCTCCACCCTGTCCCAGTACCTGGATGCCCGGGCTGCGGATCCGGCGGTCGGGCTCGACGTGGACATCCCCGAGGTGGACTACGCCCCCGGCCACGAGGCCCTGTGGGGAGACTGGCGCATCGACCCGTCGGCGCCCCCCGAGCAGCTCGCCGGCCGGGAGCTCGAGAGCTGGCGGGCCATCGCGCCGCGGCTCCGCTTCACCTACACCCCCGAGGCCCTGCTGGAGCGTGGGATGGGCCGGGCCCTCACCGTGCCGTACGAGGTCCTCGAGGTGAGCCCCGAGGGTCGGGTGCGGATGCGGATGGACCCGCCGGGCCCCCAGGAGGCCCGGGAGCGGGTGGCCTGGGTCGGCGAGGATGGTCGCCTGCGGGTCGAGGACACGGGCGTGCTCCAGGTCTTCCTGCCCGTCGAGCGCGAGGTGGTGGCGGCGGTGGGCGGCGACGAGGAGGAGCCGGGCGGCGGCCCCGAGGACGAGGGCAGCGAGTAGGCCCCCCGACTCAGGAGCCCGGGAGGGTCGGGATGGGCTCGGCGCCCCGGTACCAGGCCGTGAGGGCCCGGCGGGGCCGGAAGGCCGGCTCCACCTCGTGGGGGACGGCCTCGCTGCGGAAGATCACCAGCCGGTCCAGCGTCGGCGCCACCCGGATCGGGCCATCGGGGGTGGAGGCCACGAGGTGCCCTCCCCAGTCGGGGGCCCACCCGTCGTTCAGGTAGAGGATGGCGGTGATGCGGCGGTTGACATCGCCGGCGAGGGCGTCGGTGTGGCGCACGTAGCCATGACCCTCCCCCGGGTAGCGGGCGATCTGGACCGCGAAGCGACGGAGGCCCAGCCAGGCATCCCGGTTCAGACGCTGGCGGAGCGCCTCGAAGGCGGCCCAGGCTGCGGAGAGGGGCACCGGGGCGTCTGGGTCGAGCCAGGTGGTGTGGTCGGCCCGGATGGTCGGGTCGTGCACCCGTCGGCGACCCACCGCGGCCGGCGTCAGCTGTCCCAGGTGGTCCAGGGCTTCGACTGCCGCGATGCAGGCCCGCGCCAGGTCCCGCCCCAGGAAGCCGTCGCGGATCACCACGCCGCCTGCACCGAGAGCAGCGACCTCGTGGTCGGACAGGGGGGGCGCTTCAGGGGCGCGGAGAGGGGGGCACGCGGTCAGGGCGCACCTCCGGGCCGGGCCGCGCGGGCACCCGGCGGACGGGGGAGCCGCCCTCTACCCTGGCAGGACCCGGTCGGGGAGACCGGATCAGTCCTCGTCGGCGCCGATCTGCTCCGAGAGGTAGCGCTCGATCCCGATGGTGGCGATGACGTGGAGCTGGGTCTCGAGCCAGTCCAGGTGCTCCTCCTCGCTCTCCAGGATTCGCTCCAGGAGGGTGCGGGTGCCGTGATCGTGCTCGGCGTGGCACAGCTCGATGCTCTCCTTGAGCCGGGGGATGGCCTCGAGCTCCACCGACAGGTCCGACTCGAGGATCTCCTTCACGTCCTCGCCGATCCGGACGCGGCCCAGGCGCTGGACGTTCGGCACGCCGTCCAGGTAGAGGATCCGCTCGATGAGCATGTCGGCGTGCCGCATCTCGTCGATGGACTCGGCGTAGATCTTGGCCTCGAGCTTCTTGAAGCCCCAGTTGCCGCACATGCGCGCGTGCAGGAAGTACTGGTTCACGGCGGTGAGCTCGCCGGTGAGGATCGCGTTCAGCGCTTCGATGACGGGCTTGGTGGACTTGACGTCCATGGACGACCTCCAGGTCAGAGGGGTCCGTACCGGGGTGCGGCTGGCGCGTCAACGTCGAGAATGCGCCTCGGCCCTGTGAAAACGGCTTTCATCGGCCCGTGGAGGGCGGTCGAGGCGGAGGACCGGCGGGGGGTGGGCGCCCTCACGGAGGCGCCAGCTGCTTGATCCGGGGCCGCGGC
Source organism: uncultured Enterobacteriaceae bacterium (assembly GCA_964586865.1). Taxonomy (GTDB): domain Bacteria; phylum Myxococcota_A; class UBA796; order UBA796; genus REDI01. Next base: position 8,408 of record CAZPJM010000101.1, on the reverse strand, counting down.
CTGGGTGCGAGGCGCGCGAGGGGCTGGCCACGACGGAGGGCGGGGCAGGGCGACGCCGGGCGGGGGCGGATCAGCGCCGGAGGAGGAAGGCGGCGCCGGCCCCTTGCTGGGCGGGCTCGGCGCTCTCGTCCCGCTCGGTCAGCATGCGCCGCAGGTCGCAGGCACAGGCCCCACAGTGGGTGCCGGCCCCGGTCGCCCGGGCGAGGTCGCGCACCGAGGCGCGGCCCTGGCGGATGTGCTGGGAGATGACGCGATCGGAGAGCCCTTCGCACAGGCAGACGATCATGGCGCACACCTCCGTGGGGGTCACATGGAGCTGATAATCACTTTCAACAGATCGCGGCAAGAATCCGCGAGGGTTTCGGGGCTTTCCCGTCGTCCGAGTCGGCGGCAGGGGCGCGTCGAGCGCGACTGGTGCCGCTTCGCGGGGGACGTCCGGGCTAGGAGGTCGAGGGATCTCGTGGCGGCGGCGGGTCCCGGTCCTCCTCCTCGGCCCCCTCCTCATCGTGCCCCTCGGGCTCCCCCCCGGTCAGGACGCCCGCGTCCACCCGCCCGAAGCGATCCGCCCGGGTGAACTGGAGGAAGAACCACACGAGGGTGAGCAGGATGGGCAGCCCGAACACCACCAGGAGGAGGGGTGGCACGTAGGTGCCGTCGTCCTCGCTGGCGGCGCCCGCGGCGGGCCCGTCCTGTGCGGTGGTGGCGGTGGCGGTGGTCGCATCGGTGTCGGGCACGGGGCCTCCGTGGGGACGGCCCGCCTCCTACCGCGTCCACCCCGGGCGCGACGAGGGTGCCGCGGGGTCCTGGTCCTCGATAGGAGGCCCTCATGTCCACCCCATTCCTGGAAGGCTTCGCCCACGCCCTGGTCGATGCGCTCGAGCGCGACGGTCTCCTCGAGGTCCGGCCGGGTCGCTCGGGGGCGGTGGCGGCCCACCTGGCGGCGACCCTCGGCGCCTCGGACCAGCCCCGCTCCCTGGTGAGCCTCACCGCCCGGGCCCTGCTGGACTGCCCCGACGTCGACGAGCTCTACGCCGACGACGAGGCCCTGAAGCGGACGATGGAGGACCTGGGGCGCTGAGCGGCCCGCGAGGGCGGGCGACGGTGGGCGGGATCAGCGGCGCCAGGGGGGCCGGTCGTCGTCCTGCTCGTCGTCGTCGTCCCGGTCCCGGAGCCGGTGCCAGGCCTGCCGGGCGAGCACCGCCAGGCGAAAGGCCGCGGCCGCCAGCAGGAGCATCCCCCAGAAGGTGCTCCCGGCGCTGTAGACGGTCCAGCCTGCGAAACCCAGGAGCACCACCGTCAGCGAGCCGGTCAGCAGCGGGAGATGCCGCACCCTCAGGCCTCGATGCCGGCGGTGAGCATGTCCCACCAGTGCAGGGCGTCTCCGGTCCAGGTGCCCGACTCGGGCTCCCGGTCGGCCACCAGCCCCACCACCAGCGCCAGCCCGGTGCGGCGCCGGTAGTCGGCCAGCCGCTCCAGGGCCCGCTGGGGGCCCAGATCCACCGCCATGTGCTCGGTGAGGAACCGCGCCCGCGCCGCCAGCATGCCGAGGAGGGCGACCTGGATGGGCTCGGGGAACCGGGGCCAGAGCTGGGAGAGGCCCACCGTGGCCCACTGCACCCGGCTGGACTCGATGGCGAGGGCCACCGCGTCGCTGTCCTCGTCCGGGACCTCGAGCAGCGCCAGGAGATCCTGGAGGTCGTCGACCCAGGCGCCCTGCTCGGCGGGGCCCACCACCGGCCCGTCGGGCTCGAGGGTGGCGATCCCGGGGTCGTCCTCCCACTCCTCCAGGGATTCCAGCTCCTCGATGGCGTCGCTCGGCACCGGATCGGCCACCTGGTCGCGCAGCTCCATCTGCCAGAGATCGTGCAGCCGTCGGCCCAGGTCGCGGTGGAGGATGTCCAGGCTCTCCATCACCTCGTCGGCGCTGCGGCCATGGGGGGTGGGGTCGCGCAGGATGGCCAGCGTGCGGTCGGCCTCGTCCAGCAGGCTCCGGAGGCGGGGATCGTCGAGGGCGTCGGGCATGGGCGCAATCTACACCGGGAGGAGGCCCCGGAGCAGGGCGCGCTGGAGGGTGACCACGGCCAGGGAGTGGGAGATGGTCCCGTCCGCGACGAGACCCGCGATGTCGGACGCCGGGACGGTCTCCACGGTGATGGCCTCGGTGGGGTCCAGATCGCGCTCCCCGACGATGCGGACCCCCTCGACGGCGAAGAGGTGGCACCGGTTGGTCTGGATGGCCGGGTTGACCCAGACGTGCCCGAGGGAGGTGCATCGCCCGCCGCCGTAGCCGGTCTCCTCGCGGAGCTCGCGGAGGGCCGCGGTCTCGGGCTCCTCGCCCGGGTCCACCGCGCCCCCCGGCACCTCGAGGGTGTCGAGGTCGATGCCGTAGCGGTGCTGCCGCACCAGCACCACCTGGCCGTCCTCGGTGATGGGCACGACGTTGACCCAGTCGTCGAGGCGCACGCGCACGAAGCGATGTACGCCGGCCCGCCCCTCCACCGGGAAGGTCTCGACGGCGAGGATGGGGTGCTGGTATTCAGTGCGGGTGGTCATGGAGGCCTCGGTTGGCGCGACAGGCGAAGATCCCCGACGCGGTGCACCGCCGGCTCCACGCCCGGGCGGTGGCGGCGGGGCGGCACCACTACACGGACCCGCGAACCGGGTACGTGGTGTTCACGGCGTTGGGGCTCGAGGCCCAGGGTCGGTGCTGCGGCAGCGGGTGCATGCACTGCCCCTATCCGCCGGACGAGCAGCGTCGCGCCGGGCGGCCGGGCGCGTAGCCCGCGTCGCACCCCGGGCCGGTCGTGCCGTCGACGCCGACGGGTCCGGCCGCTACCGGGAGGGGACGAGCCAGACGGGGAGTCCATGGGTCGGAAGCGTCGCCGCCTGCCACCGTTCGAGGTGGAGATCGAGGCCCTCGGCAAGGGGGGCGCCGGCGTGGGCACCGCGCCGGACGGGGCACCGGTGCGGGTCCGGCCGGCACCGCCCGGGGGCCGGGTGGCGGTGGTGCCCACCGGTCGCAAGAAGGGGACGTGGATCGCCCGTCGCACCGCCCTGGTCCGGCCGGCCGCCGAGGGGGTCCAGCCGCCGTGTCGGGTCTTCGGGGTGTGCGGGGGCTGCGTGTTGCAGGAGCTCTCCCTGCCCGCCCAGCGGCGCGCCAAGCACCGGGCGGCCCTGGCCGACGTGGCGTCCGGCCTGGGCCTCTCCACCGAGGCCCTGGGCGAAGGGGTCGTGGTGCACCCGGTCCGGGGGGACGAGGGGGCCTACCACTACCGGAACAAGGTCGAGCTCTCCTTCGGGCCGCGGCGCTTCCTGGCCGAGGCCGACCACCGGGCGGGCGCGCCCATCGAGGGGCGCTGGCTCGGCTTCCACGCCCCCGGGCGCTTCGACCGGGTGGCGGACACGGACCGCTGCTGGCTCATCACCGAGGCCGCCAACGTCCTGCTCGGCGTGCTCCGCCGCGAGGTGCTCGAGGGCAGCGACACGCCCCTGTGGGACGCCCGCGCCCACACCGGCGTGTGGCGCCACGCCCTCCTCCGGGAGGGCATGGCCACCGGCGAGCACCTGGTGGGCCTGACGACCACCTCGAAGGCCGATCCGGACGAGGTGGCCCGGGTGGCCCGGGCCCTGCGCGGGGCACCGCTGCCCGACGGTCATCGGGTGGTGGGGGTGGTGCATCGTCTGAACGACGGGGTGGCCGACGTGGCCCACGGCGAGACCTGCGCCACCTGGGGCCGGGCCGCGCTCACCGAGCGCCTCGGCGGGATCGCCTTCCACCTCTCGCCCGACGCCTTCTTCCAGACCTCGACCGCGGGGGCCGAGATCCTCTACGCCACCGTCGCCGAGGCCCTGGGCCGACGGGTGGGCACCCTGCTGGACCTGTACTGCGGCATCGGCAGCATCGGCCTCGTCCTGGCGGATCGGGCCGACCGCATCATCGGGGTCGAGGAGGTGGAGGTCGCGGTCCAGGATGCCCGCGAGAACGCCCGTCGCGCCGGGGTCGCGGCGACCTACCACGCCGCCCGGCTGGAGGACGCCCTCGACGTGCTCGAGGCCGACCTGGACGATCCCGTGGCCATCGTGGATCCCCCCCGTGCCGGGCTCCACCCCCGGGTCGCCCGGCGTCTGGCCCGCCTGCCCGGCGACACGCTCGTCTACGTGGCCTGCAAGCCCGCGAGCCTGGGGCGCGACGCCGCCATCCTGGCCGAGGGCGGCTGGCGCCTCGAGGCGCTGTGGACGGTGGATCTCTTCCCGCAGACCGGACACATCGAGATGGTCGGCCGCTTCGTCCGCGACTGACCGGCTCTCCGGCCTCGTCGGCCCCCCCCAGGCCGCGGGTCGGCCCGGTCAGGCCGCCTCGGTCTCCAGCTCGCGCCGCACGTCGTCGGGGAGCACATGGCCGCGCTCCTCGAGGATCTCTCGGGCCTCGTGGGGCCTGTCGAGGGCGATGAGGGCCTTGACCTGGGCCGCCACCACCCGGGGCCGGTCCGGGGCCCGTCGGGCGAAGCGGACCCCCTCGGCCAGCTTGCCGTCGAAGATGTGGGCGAGGGCGATGATCTCGAAGATCTCGTCGATCATCTTGTCGGGGATGTCGGGCTCGGCGCGGATCTGGTGGCCGAGGCGGGCCGCCTCGCCCCAGTCCTCGGCGGCGAAGGCGGCGCGGGCCTGCTCCAGGAGCTGCTTGGCGTGGGTGTTCTTCCGGCGCACGGGGCCCGCCGCGCCCCCCTGGCGGAGCGCCTGGACGTTCTGGAAGATGAAGAGCCCGAAGAGGATGGCGATGAGGAAGACGAAGCCCAGGCCCAGGAAGAAGAAGGCCAGGATGAGCAGGGCGTGGCCGACGATGCCGGTCCAGTGGGTGATCTTGTCGGCCGCGGCGGGCTTGACGTTCAGGATGTGGATGAGCCCCAGCCGGTAGAGCTTGCCGCCGTCGAGGGGCCACAGAGGCAGCAGGTTCACGCCGGCCCAGAACACCCCCACGATGAGGAACATCTGCATGAAGGCATAGACGTAGGGGTGGTTGGCGAAGTCGGGGGCCGCCACGCCGAGCCCCACCCAGCCGGCGAAGAAGATGGCGCTGGCCAGGAGCTGCAGTCCGGGACCGGCCGCGATGATGATCGCGTCGTGCCGGTCGGAGGTGGCCCGCTGGTGCTGGGTGACGCCGCCGAAGGCGTGCAGCAGGATGGCCGGGGAGAGCCGGTAGCGGGCGGCGAGCAGGGCGTGTCCGAACTCGTGGATGAGCACGCTGATCAGGAGGCCGAGCCCGGCGAAGACGCCCGCGATGGGATCGCCCGAGCGGAAGGCGAACCAGGCGATGAGCAGGACGGCCCACAGGGAGAGGTGGACCGGGATCCCACCCAGGGTGAAGAGATGGAAGTTCATGAGCCTTGGATACGCGCCGCCGGCGCCACCGTCGAGGGGGGCGGGACCACCGGGGTCAGTCCACGCGACCACCCGGGCAGGGGTGGTCGTTGAACGGGACCTCGTTGTCGGTGGTGTCGCACTCCTCCTGGTAGTCCATCGTCCCCGTCCCATCGTCGTTGACGCGGAAGAGGAAGCCGTCGGGACCCCGGGACTCGGCCGGCACCTCGATGAGCAGCCCCTCGGTCACGCCGCCGGCCGGCACCCGGCCCGGGGTCGTGCGGACCGCCAGCAGCTCGAGGCGATCCCCGTCCACCGCGTACAGCGAGATGGGGATCCGGCTGCGGCTGGTGGAGGAGCCGGTGTTGCTGACCTGCACCACGAAGCGGGCCACGGCGTTCTCGCCGCGACAGCCGCTGAAGCAGGCGTCGACGAGGGCGAGCTGGAGGTCCACGAAGGTCTCGTTCGTGGAGGGACGGGCCCGGTAGACGTTGTGGATCTGCCAGGCGGGCTCGGGGGCGCTGGGGACCAGGCCGTCCTCGCTGATGTTGGTGACCGCGAAGTCGTGCACGTGCCAGGTGGGGCCGGAGCGGGCCCACAGGTCGGTGGTGTGGCCGAAGACCGTGATGCCCGACCAGCCCGTCAGCCGGTAGTTGCTGGATGCCACCACCACCTCGGCGGAGCCGTCGCGGTCCACATCGGCGATGATCGGGTACTCGAACACGGTGCCCGAGGCGTGGCCCCGGTTGCCGTAGCGGATCTGGCCGGTCTTGCCGTCGAAGATGTAGAAGGCCTGCTCGTCGGCGAAGAGGACCTCGTAGGCGCCGTCGGCGTCGAAGTCGTAGGCCGAGCACCCCGCGAGTCCCGACATGTCGGACATGGGGAAGGTCCAGATCTTCGTGCCGTCGAGCTCGTAGACGTTGAAGGACTCGCTGCTGCCCCAGGCCAGCTCGGTGATGCCGTCACCGTCGAAGTCGGCGGCGCAGGGCGGGCCGGGCTGGTCGGTGCCGGCGGCCACGTCGACCAGGATGGGCCCGTCGTGGCGGTGGATCACCAGGCGGCCGTCGCCGATCATGGCCACCTCGCCGTAGAGGTCGCCGTTGGCGTCGATGAAGGCGGTCCAGTGGCCATAGGTGCCCTTGACCGGGGTGCGCCACTCCTGCCGGACCACCGCCTGATCGCCCTGGCGCTCGAACTCGTAGACCGCCTGGCCCATGGCGAACTCCTGGAGGCCGTCCAGGTCGATGTCGCCGGTGGCGGGCATGCGCCCGATGATGTCGCCGTCGATGTCGGCCTCGAACAGGACACGGCCGGTGGTGCCGTCGAGGATCAGGTTGTCGGCGAGCACCTCGACCTGGCCGTCGCCGTCCAGGTCGGCCACGGTGGCCTGGGGGTAGGTGCTCGTGACGCGCGCGTCGGCCGAGCCGGGACGCTCCGTGTCGCCCGGGTTCCAGACCGGGGTGCCGTCGCCGCGGATGGCCTTGGGGTGGCCCTCGCTGTCGAAGCCCACGATCTCGGTGAGGCCGTCCTGGTCCACGTCGGCCACCACGATGCCGCCGAAGGGGAGCCACCCGGGCTGCCGGAGGATCTCGACGCCCGTCTCGCCGTCCAGCACCACCAGGTAGCCCGAGGTGTCCTCCGGCTCGACGAAGGCCACGGTGACGATGTCGGGCATGTCGTTGCGGTCGATGAAGTCGTTGCCGTCATCGTCGGTGAGGTTGCCCACGATGGGCGCCATCAGGATGTTGTCGTAGGCGTAGGTCTGGGGCTCCAGGTCGCCCACCCGGCGCTCCACGACCTCGAGGCCCTCCCAGCGCCACTCCACGGTGGCGTCCCAGATGTCCGCGTCGTGGTCCGAGGTGATGGCGTCGCACCGCTCGTCGATGGGCACGGTGCCGCCGGCGGGGATCCGGACCTCGCAGTCGTCGTCGATGCAGTCGGCGATCCCATCCTCGTCCAGGTCCTCGAAGCCCTCGTCCACCAGGCCGTCGCCGTCGTCGTCGATGCCGTTGCAGAACTCGCCGTCGCGCGGGGGGAAGTTCTCCACGTCGCCGCGCGGATCCACCGTGGTGTCCGTGTCGCCGTCCGGGTCGTTCGGGTCGGTCTGCCCCCGGACGTTCCGCTCGATGCAGGCGGTCCCGAGGCCCATCGCCAGGACGGGTCCGAGGAGGGCGAGGCCTCGGAGGAGGCGATGCGCGTTCGCGGCGGGGTCGGGCATGGAGACCTCTTTTCGGGACGGGGCGGGACGGGAGCCATCGGCGGGGTGGCGAGACCCCCCGGGACGAGGATGCGAGGGCCGTTGCACGGGTTGCTCCTGGATGCCCCACACCAGTGTAGTCCCCTGCAGCCCGGGATCGCCACCGCCCGGTCAGGCCGGTGACGGGCCGCGACACGGCGCGGCTTCCCCCCCTCGGGGGAGCCCGTGCATGGCGGGTCGGGCGCCTCAAGTCCAGGGGTGGGGCGCCGATGAGCAGACCACCCGATCCCACTCACCCGCCACCCAACACGGGGGTCGCCATGGTCGACGAGGTCATCCAGGAATTCCTCCTCGAGACGCGAGAGATCCTGGATCTTCTCGACAACGAGCTCGTCCAGCTCGAGGAGTCCGGCGCGACCAAGGAGTCGCTGGACAGCATCTTCCGTAGCGTCCACACCATCAAGGGCACCTGCGGCTTCCTCGAGCTGACCCACATGGAGAAGGTCTCGCACGTAGGCGAGGGGCTCCTCTCGCGGATGCGCGACGGCGAGCTCGAGGCGAGCACCCCCATTGTGGATGCCCTGCTGGCCATGGGCGATTCCCTCCGCGAGATGCTCGACCATGTCGAGACCACGGGGCAGGATGGTGAGGACGACTACGCCGAGCTGGTCCGCACCCTGACCGCGCTGCGGGATGGTCAGCAGGTGGAGGTGCCCACCGCCCCGCCCCTGCCCGCCGAGGGCGGGGCCACCATCGTCTCGGGGGGCGACGAGAGCGGTCGCGGGGTCGCCATGGTCTTCGGGGAGCCCGCCCCGCCCCCGGCGCCCGCCGAGCCGGCCCCCGCGCCGAAGCC
>CAZPJM010000100.1:0-15334 GCA_964586865.1 uncultured Enterobacteriaceae bacterium | reverse complement strand
TGGATGGGGGGCCCGCGGGCCCGGCCCCCGCCCCCTTCCCCGGCCTCGAGGGCGTGTCCGCCCGGACCCGGGTGCGGTCCGCCGACCCCGAGGCGCCCCCCGACGCGGCCCCCCGCCGTGGCGACGTGGCGCTCCACGTGGGCCCCGACGGCGAGGAGCACGCCTTCGCCACCTTCGACGGGCGACACTGGCGCCTGACCGACAGCGAGGCCCTCCCCGAGGCCGACCGGGCCGCCTTCCGCCAGTGGGTGGCCGAGCAGGAGGGCTTCGACGCCGCCCGGGTGGACATCCACGATGCCGGCCTCCGCGACCGCGCCGACATGGAGGGTCTGGACGGCGCGGCCTTCCCCACCCGGGGGGGCGGCACGGCCGAGGAGGCCACCGAGGCGGCGCGGAACCTGGCCCACGCCGGGGAGGGCCTGCTGATCACCCGGAGCGACGGGGAGGTCCGCCTGGACATCGAGGCGCCCGGCGGCCCGATCCACGCCACCCTCCGCCCGGGCGCCCTCCCCGCCGGCGCAGCCCCACGGCGGGTCCAGGGCCCCGATGGCCAGTACCAGATCCTCCTCCCGGAAGGCGCCTCGACCGCCGACCTGGAGCGGGCCCTCGCCCATCACGTGGCGGTGGTCCGGACCCGCGCCCAGCGTCGGGACGAGGGCGCCACCGCCTCGGCCCTGGCGCCGGGCCCCCTCCCCGACCGGCCGCGGCTCGGCCCCGAGGACGCGGGGCTCGTGGCCCAGGTGGGCACCCTGCTCCGCCAGGGGGCCGACGACGCCGAGGTGGACGCCCTGCTGGCCCGGATGGGCCTGGGTCAGGACACCCCCCACGCCGAGCGGCTGGCCCGCCTCGCCCTCATCGAGCGCGAGCTGGTGACCCTGCCCGGCCGTGGACTGGCCGGCGAGCTGGACGCCGAGGCCTTCGCCCGGCTCTCCGCCCGGGCCACCGGCGGACCCGACGGGGCCGAGGATGCCGCCCGGGATGCCCGCGCCCTCGAGATCCTCTCGGCCACCTTCCGTGGCGAGGTCTCGGCGGACGAGCCCGCTGCCGTCGAGGCCCTGCAGGCCTTCCTGGACCAGGTCGGGGAGAACCCGGCCGTCCGCCGGGCGGCCCTCGGCTTCCACGTGGCCCGCGCCCTGGGCGGCACCGACGCGGATCGCCTCGATCCCGACCAGGCCTTCGCCCTCCTCGAGGCCCGGATCCGCTCCTTCCGCGACCCGGAGCTGCGCCGACGGGCCCTGGCGATGGTCCGCTCGAGCCGGAGCGACGAGGCCGGCCTGCTGGACGAGGCCCGCGGCTCGGTCGGGCTGGAGAGCGGCATGGACCGGAGCATCGGGGCCCTCCGCCGCCTCCGTGAGGGGGTGGCCCGACCCACCGAGGTGGCCGCCAACCTGGTGCAGGGCCTGGTCGCCTGGGCGCGGAACCGGGAGGGTCGGGACCTGCCCGACGAGGTGCTCGACGCGCTGCTCGACCTGCCCCCCGACGCCTTCCTCGCCTTCCGCCAGGCCGTGCGGGACGACCCGGAGCTCTTCCAGCAGCTCCCGGTGGACACGGCGGTCCTGCTGACGACGGTGACCGCCCACGACCCCGACGTGGCCCGGGATCCGGATCGGCTCGCCGCGGCCGAGCAGGAGCGCTTCGCCGAGCGCCTGCAGGCCCGTCGCCAGAGCCAGGCTCGGACGGCGGTGAAGGGCTTCCTCTCCGAGGGCGAGGACGCCACGGCGGCCCTGGCCCGGGGCGAGCGGGGCACCCGTGCGAAGGCCGACGCGGTCCAGGCACGCCTCCAGGCCCTGGCCCTGTGGACCGCCCCCGACACGGACCCCGCCAAGCGCGCCCGAATCCTCGAGCTGGTCTCGGCCGACGAGGTGGCGCGCTGGAAGAGCGACCTGGCCCGGGCCGAGCGGCTGCCCCCTGGACGTCGGGCGCAGCTCCAGGCCCTCGCCGAGCTGGTGGAAGCGCAGATTCGCGGGGCGGACGCCGAGGCGCTGGAAGGAGCCCGCCGGCGCGCCGCCGCCGCCGACATCGCGGCCAGCTTCGAGGCCCTGCGCACCTCCGACGATGCCGACGCCGATGTGGCACGCCTCGAGGCCCAGCTCGACGACTTCGCCTCCACCTGGTCCCCCGAGGCCCTGGCGGACGCCCTCGCCCAGGTGAACCACCGCTACGACGTCGACACCGACGCCCTCATGTCCCCCGCCCGGACGGGCATGCTCCGTCGGGAGCACGCCACCAGCCCTGCGATCCGCATGGCGGCGCGCCGGGCACGGGGCGAGGCGGTGCCCGAGGACGAGCGGGCCGCCGCCCTGCTCGACAGCGCCGAGGGCCTCCCTCCCTCCACCGTGGCCGCCCTCGATCGCTGCCGCACCCCCGAGGAGGCCCAGGCCCTGCTCGACGGGATCGCCGCCAAGCGCGGCAAGGGAGGCCCCAAGGATCGGGACGCGGTGGTCGCGGACCTCATGAAGCGAGCCCGCACCCCCGAGGAGCGCGCCGCCCTGGTCCGGGCCCTGGCGAAGACCCTCGACCCGGTGGAGCTCGCCACCCTGGAGCTCTCCGCCTCCAAGGGCCGGTGGTTCCGGCGGGACAAGCCCGCGCCGGGCCTGCTGGCCCTCACCGCCGACATGCCCGCCGACCAGGTCGACGACTTCCTCGAGCAGGTCGCGCGGCGCTCGGGCCTCGCGAACGCCGAGGCCCTCCGGGCGGCCCTCCTGGAGCGGGTCGACGGCGCCACCGCCCGGATCCGGACCGAGGAGGCCCTCGCCGGCTCGACCGCCGGGCTGGAGCCGGCCGAGCGGGCGCGTCGCGAGCGGGATCTGCTCCTCCGCACCCTGGCCCACGAGGGCCTGGCCCGGGAGACCGACGGTGCCCTGGTCCCCATCGACAAGGACGGACCGGTCGAGGCGGGCCGGGACCGGGGGCGCTTCGCCCAGGCGGTCATCGGCTGGTACTACGACACCCTGGGTCGGGAGTCCGACCGCCAGTTCAGCGAGCAGGTCGACTCGCGGCGGGCCCTGCTGGCGGCGGTGGAGGGGATGCGGCCGTGGCTCGATCCGGACAGCCCCGAGGGTCGGGCCCTGGAGCGAGGCGATCCGGACGCCATCGAGCGGTTCGGCGCCGCCCGGGAGCGGCTCGAGGCCGCGCGCAAGTTCGAGAACCTGAACGCCGCCCAGGAGGCCGCCGATGCCCGGGGCGCCCTGGGCCTGGCCACGAGCGCCGTCACCGCCCACACCCTCGGCTGGATGCAGCTCGCCGATCCGGCCTTGTTCGAGGCCATGGGGGGCGCCTACAAGATGCTCGCCACCGGCGTCATGAAGGGCTCCGGCGGCGCCGCGGGCGAGCTCGTGGGCCAGGGCCTGGACCCCGAGGCCGAGACGAACAAGGTGGACGTGGCCCACGCCTTCGTGGTGAAGGGCGTGGTCAACGCCTTCGTGGGCGATCTGGTGGGCACCGCCGCCGGGGAGGGCGCCCACACGGCCCTCGGGGGGACCGCCGCCAAGGGGGAGCTGGCCGACGTGGCCGGGGCGCTCTGGAAGGGGATGGCCGGCGAGACGGCCAAGCAGATCACCGACGACCGGATGCGCCACCTGGTCGGGCGCATCGCCGGCGAGGAGGGCGAGGGCCCGGACCTGCTCGCCTCGGCGGGCCAGGGCCTGGCCAAGGGCGCGATGAAGGCCGGCTACGACGGGGTCCTCGCCGGGCCGGAGGGCGGGCTGAAGCAGCTCGACGACACGAAGACCCTGGGCGACGGCGCCGACTGGGGACGGACGCTGCTCGAGGGGGGCAAGGGCCCCACCGGCGACCTCCTCGAAGACAACGCGGCCACCACCCTCGACCGGGAGCTGGTGGCGGCCCGGGCCCGGGCGGCGGCGCTGCTGGCGGGGAACGAGCTGGACGCCGCCGAGCACGCCTTCGTCCAGGCGCTGCACGACGAGCTCACCCAGCGCCTGAAGGCCCAGCGCGCCAAGGGACCGGCACCCATCTACCGTCCGCTCGAGCTGGACGGCCCCCTGGCGACCACCGACGCCGCGGGGCGCACCCAGGCCGACTGGCTCGATGCGGATCGGCGCGAACACACCCGACGCGGCGTCGCCCTGGCCGACCGGCGCACCGCCCTGGAGCGGGATCGGGGCGACGCGGGCGACGTGCGCACCGTTCCGGCGCCCTTCCCCGAGGGGGTCGGTCACGAGGACCTGCCCGACAACCTCCGCCGTCACGCCCGCATGGAGGTCGACGGAGACGGGCGACCCTGGCGGGACGACCGCGAGCGGGAGCGCCAGGGCCGGCTGCTGGCCCGGGCGGCGAAGGACGAGGGGATCCGGCGGCGCGCCGATGGGCGCCAGCGGGCCTCCGAGCGGCGCGCCGACACGCTGCTCGCCAGCTTCCTGGCCGAGGACGGGGCCGACCCGGAGGTCCGGGAGCGGGCCGATGCGCTCCGCCGTCGTCTCCGGGGCCTCTTCTCCGACGGGGGCGGCAAGGGGATCGATCCCTCCCGCGAGGTCGAGGGGCTCCCGGAGCCGCTGCGTGCCTCGGTCCAGGGCGCCCTCGAGGAGCGAAAGCGCGCCCTCCGGGAGCAGGAGCTGGCGACCGGACGCCTGGCGTCCCTCGAGCGGGATCTGGAGGACGCGGAGCGGCTCGCCTGGGACCGCATCCGGCGGGAGCATCGCCGTGACCTGGACGATCGCAGCCGGCGGTTGGAGGAGGAGGAGGCCGCCCACGCCGAGTCCGCCAGCCGCCTCGCGGATCGGCAGCGCGCCCTCGATGACGTGGTCGCCGTGGCGCGAGCCGCCGCCGATCCCGAGAGCGAGACCACCCCTGACGATCTCCGGGCTTCGGTGGACGAAGCCATCCGCGCCGGCGCCTTCGGGGACGACCCGCTCCTGGCGCGCGGCCTCCACAAGGGCCGCCCGGACCTGGTGGCCTCCGAGGGCAGCGACAGCGTGGCCCGACTGGCCGCGACCCTCGAGGCGGCCGGCGTCGACCCGCGCTCCCTCGGCCTGCACCTCTTCGACGACCGGGACCGGGCGCGGCGGGAGGACATCCAGCGCGCGGCGGACGCCCTGGCCCGAGACCCCGCGCTGGGTGCCCACCTGGACGTGGAGGACCCTCCGCCCGGCGCCCGGGGGACCGTCGACCGCTCGGACGTGGACGCCAGCCTGCCGGTGGCCCAGGTCCGCCTGCGGGGCGCGAGCCGGATCGAGATCCACGCGGCGGACCTCCCCGGTGGCGTCTCCTCGCGGATGGTCCAGCGCGGGGACCGTCGGATCCTGTACGTGGATCGCGGTCAGAGCCCGGGTGCCTTCCAGGCCACGGTCGCCCGCGAGCTGGCGGCCGCCGCCACCGGAGAGGACGCCGAGGGCCCGACCCCCCGACAGGTCGAGGAGCGCGTCCTGCGGGAGAGCGGTCGTCGGGGAGATCGCCAGGCGGCCGCCCGGCACCGGGCGCGCAGCGGCTCGGCAGAGCCCTCGGAATCCGCGTGAGGACCTCGTGAACCCGGACCTTCGCGCCGCCTTGCGGGACCTCGCCGCCGACGCCGCCCAGACCCGGCGGGTGGTGGCGCTCCTCCGGGAGCGGGTCACCTGGTGGGTCCCCCACGACAGCCGGGGTGACGCCAGCCTCCACGATCGGAGCGGGCGCCGCTTCCTGCCCGCCGGGACCGAGGCCCGCGACGTGGCCGCCCAGGGGACACCCCGGGTGGTCCCCGCCGAGCTGGTGTGGGCCTGGGTGGCGGCCGATCACGCCGATGGCGTGCTGGTGGATCCGGAGGGGCCCCACCCGCTGTGGCTGGACCGGGGGGGTGTCCTGCGGGTGGCCGGCCCGCCCGGGCTCGACCTCGAGGGGCACCCCGCGGCCCGGAGCGTCGCGGAGATCCACCTGGTGCTGGACCTGCTGGGCTGGCCCCCGGGGGATCGCGGTCACCGGCTGGTGGCGGAGGGGGCCGAGCTGTTCGCCGAGTACACCTGGCCCGAGGCCCCCGACGGCGTGCCGGGCCGGGTGCGGGTCATCCCGCCCGCCGAGGAGCCCCCCGCCGGCGCCTTCGCCCCGGACCACGCGCCGCCATCCCGCCTGCTGGACCCGGCCGGGTGGGTCTTCGCCGCCGATCTGCTCTCCCACGGCATTCCAGCCCGCCCCCCCCGCGAGGATGCAGGCGCGTGGCGCCGGCGGGTGGAGCGGGCCGCCGGCTGCCTCACCGAGGCCCTCCGCTTCGCCACCGACCAGGTCCTCCCGGACGCGGCCTTCCACACCCGCACCGGTCGGCTCCTCCGGGACCTGTCTCCCGGCCGCTACGACCCGCCCCGCCTCGCCGCCCGCCGGGCCGCGCTCCGCGCCCTCCTCGCCCGCGCCTGAGCAGGAGACCCCCCGGGCGCGTGGGCGACCGGGGGGTCCTGGGAGCTCCGGGGATGCCCGGACGGCTCAGTCGCAGGACTCGAAGGTCAGCATCAGGGTGGGCTCCTTGCCCGACTCGGAGGTGCCGAACAGGGTGGTCAGCGAGCCGTCGGTCCGGGTGAACACGCCCAGGCTGACCTCGTTGTCGGTCAGGTCGTCGGCCGCGGTCCACTCGTCCAGGTCCAGATCCAGCACCGTGTAGTCATCGGTGGGGATGGTGCTCACGGCCTCGACGGAGACCGTCCCGTCATCCACGATGTCCGACGAGGCCAGCATGGTGTCGGTGGAGTCCCAGCCATCGCTGTCGCTCACCGCGACCTCGAGGGCGGGGGAGCCCAGGGGCTCGCTGTCGGCATACACCTCGAGGGTGGCCGCGCGCACCGTCCAGGTGTCGTCCACGCTGGTCAGGTCGAACTGGTACCAGCTGTAGAGGTCGGTGGTGGGGGTGCCCTCCTCGGTCTCGTAGAGGACGGTGTCCGGGTCATCGATGCTGGAGCTGGCGTAGTCCACGCCCACCGCATCGGCCGCGACGAACCGCTCGGTGCAGTAGGCGATCTCCACCGTGGCGGTGGCCGCCTCGCTGTCGTCGAAGGTGTCGGTGGCCACCACCGAGCACTCCCACACCTCCTCGGGGGTGGTCTCGGCCGACGGGATGGTGTCGCCGGGCTCGTCGGTGGTGGAGGTGGGGCCGGTGTAGGCCATGCCGTCCACGGTCCAGCTGATCTCGTAGGTCACCGTGTCGCCCGTGTCGGGGTCGGTGGAGACCGTGTCGATGAGGCAGAGCAGGTCCTCGTCGTCCTCGAGCTCGTCGAACACGGTGGTGACCACGGGGGTGGTGGGCGCCGTGTTGACGACCTCGATGGCCTCGGAGGTCTCGGAGACGGTGGCGATGGTGTCGGTGGCGGTCACCGTGACCGTCACCTCGTCGCCCTTCACGTACTCCTCGCTCGAGAGGGTGGCGGTGGTGGCGCCGGCGATGTCGGTGCCGTTCAACGCCCACTGGTAGCTCAGCGTGACCATGTCGCCGTCGTCGGCGTCGGTGGCCGCGGCCGTGACGACCAGATCATCCTCGGTGCCCGGCTCGGTGGTGTTGAAGGACAGGCTCTCGATGACGGGCTCGGCGTTGTCGATGGTGCCCGAGAGGGTGACCTCGTTGCTGTCTTCCTGGCCGTCGTTGGCCACGATGGTCACCGAGAAGCTGTCGCCCTTCTCGAACAGCGAGGTCGGCAGGCTGGCGCCGGCCTCCACCTCGGATCCGTTCACCGACCAGGTGTAGGTCACGTCCGGGCTGTCGGCCGGATCCGGGTCGTCGACGCTCACCACCGGCATGATGTCCGCGGCGGCGGTGAGGGAGCCCGGCAGCGAGGCGGTCAGGGTGGGCGCCGTGTTGAGCACCGTGAGCGAGGTGGTCGTCTGGGGCGTCCCGTCATCGATGGTGTCGGTGGGCGTGACGGTGCAGGAGACGACGTCGCCCTTGTCGAAGGCGGAGCCGTCGATGGTGGCGGTGGTGGCGCCGGTGGACCACAGGTACTCGAACGTGACGGGGTCGCCGTCCACGTCCGTGGCGGTCCCCGGCACGCAGGTCACGGTGGTGCCCTCGCGCAGCTCGGTCTGGTCGAGGGTGGCCCCGTCCAGGACCGGCGCGGTGTTGCCCACGGTCAGCGGGGCCGAGGTGACGGCGGTGCTGTCGTCCAGGCCATCGCTGACGACGACCTCGACGGTGACGTCCTGGCCACCGACGAAGCCGGTGGACAGGGTGGCGCCGGTCTCGCCCATGACCTCGGTGCCGTCCACGAACCAGGTGTAGGTGAAGACGAAGCCCTCGTCATCGCCCGGGTCCGGGTCGGTCACGTCCACCGAGGCGGTGATGGTGTCACCCGCCTGCACCTCGTCCGGGCCCAGGGTGACCGAGGTGATGGTCGGAGCGGTGTTGGCCACGGTGGCGGTGGCGGTGACGCTCTCGCCGTCGCCGCGCCCATCGGTGGGGGTGGCCACCACCTCGATGGTGCTGCCGCGGCCGACCCCGTCCAGGTCCAGGCTGGTGCCCGTGCCGGCGTCCTCGCCGTCGATGGTCCAGGCGTAGGACACGCTGACCTCGTCACCATCCAGGTCGTCGGTGGCGCCGGGGGTCACGGTGAGGGTGTCCCCGGTGCGCGGGGCGGTGTCCGAGAGGGTGACGCCATCCAGGGTGGGCAGGGCGTTCTCGATGGTCACCGGAGCGGCCGTGCGGACCGCGCCCTCGTCGTCCAGGTCGTCGGCGGTGGCCTCGCAGACGATGGACTCGCCGCGGTCGAAGGTGGCCCCGGAGACGGTGGCGCCGGCGGCCACCTCGACCCCGCCGATGAGCCAGCGGTAGGTGTAGTTCTCCTCGTCTTCGTCGGCGTCGCGCCAGCCCCGGCCCTCGCAGGTGAGGGTGCTCTCCTCGGTCACCGGGGTGATGTCGGCGGTGACGATGGCCTCGGTGAAGGTGGGCGGGCTGTTCTGGATGGTGATGGAGCGAGAGCCGGCCGCGGCGCCCGTGGCGTCCCCGTCGGAGGGGGTCACGGTGACCGAGACGGCCTCGTCCTTCACGAAGTTGTCCGAGGAGAGGGTGTCGCCGGTGGCGCCGGAGACGGTGCTGCCGCCGACCCGCCAGGCGTAGGTGAAGAAGATCTCGTCACCATCGGGGTCCTCGGCCTCGACCAGGGCCTCGAGATCCGTGTCGGTGAAGGCCTCGGTGGGGTCGATGGCCACGCTGGTGATGCTGGGCGGGGTGTTGACGATGGTGACCGGGGCCGAGGCGGTGCGGGTGCCGTCGCCGATGCCGTCGTTGGGGGTCACCACCACCGTCACGTCCTGGCCCTTGTCGAAGGCGGCGCCGGTGAGGGTGGGCCCGGTGCCGGCGAACATGCCGTCCACGGACCAGCGGTAGGTGAAGGTGACCGGGTCGCCGTCCACGTCCATCACGCCGGAGGGGGTGACGGTGAGGGTGTCGAGCTCGCCGGGGGCGCTCTGGTCGATGGCCACCGAGGCGATGGTGGGCAGGGTGTTCTGGATCCGGATCGGCGCGCTGCGCACGGAGCGGCCCTCGGTCTGGCCGTCGGTGGGGGTGGCCACGCAGACCACCCGGTCGCCGCGGTCGAAGAAGGCGCCGGTGAGCTCGGGGCGGACCGTGGCCAGGATGCCGTTGACCTCCCAGGCGATCTCCACGTCCTCGGCGTCGCCGTCCAGGTCCGCGAAGCCCTCGGCGGTGCAGGTGAGGGTGGTCTCCTCGAAGGCCTCGGTCTGGTCGATGGTGGCGCTGTCGAGGGTGGGGGGGGTGTTCTGGATCTCGACCGGCTCGGACGAGACGGGCGCGCCGTCCACGAAGCCGTCGTTGGGGATGGCCACCGCCACCACCGCCTCACCGCGGTCGAAGTCGGCGCCGGTCAGGGTGTTGCCCTCGCCCCGGGCCACCTCGACGCCGTTGACGTACCAGGCCCAGGTGAGGCTGACGGGGTCGCCGTCGGGATCCACGCCGATTCCCGACGCGGTGAGGGTGGTGTCCTCGAAGGCCGTGGCCGGGGTGAGGGTCACGGCCTCGGCCACGGGCCGGCGGTTGTCGATGTCGATGGTGGCGGTGACGGGCTCGCCGCTGAGCTCGCCGTCGGTCGGGGTGACGGTCACCTCCCACACCTGGCCGCGCTCGGTGCGCTCGGAGGGCACCACGGGGCCGCTCACGCCCGCGTCGGCGCCGTCCACCGTCCAGGCGTAGTCCAGGCTGACGGTGTCATCCTCGTCCGGATCGTCGCCCTCGGCCTGCACCCGCAGGTCCGTGCTCTCGTCGGGGGCGAAGGGCACCTCGAGGATGCGGGCGGTGGGCGCGGCGTTGCCGATGGTGATCTCGGCGGTGCTGACCTCGCCCACGTCGGAGCCGTCGGTGGCGGTGACCGAGACGCTCCAGGTCTGACCCTTCCGGGTCACCGAGGAGGGCACGCTGCGGTCGCCGTCCAGATCGGCGCGGCGCTCGCCGTCCAGCGACCACGAGACGGTGAGCGAGACGATGTCCCCGTCCTCGTCGGCGGGCTCCCCGTCGAGCTGCAGCACCAGGTCGTCGAGCGTCGTGGCGCCCTCGGGGCCGATGCCGACCGAGGGGGTGGTGGGGGCGGTGTTGGTTTCAGCGCAGCCCACCAGGGCCAGGCCCACGATGGGCGAGAGGATCAGTCCGGCGCGCCCAGCGCCGCTACCGGTGAGGAATCGCATCAGGGTCTCCAGGGCGGCCAATCGGCCGCATCGGGTTCGGTCACAGGGGTGCCTCACTGAAGCGGCATCCGCGCCCCGGGTTGTGTGGAGCGTCGGTCAACCCTGCATGGCTGACCTCACCCGCGCCCTTTCACCGCGCCTGTACCCGTCACGATCCGTCACGCAAACTCGGCGTCAACCCACCTCCGACCCCGTTGACGACGAACAAGTGGCCCCTCGGACCTGCTTCATGGAAAGGGTTCGTGACGGTTGCGGGCCGGGTCCTGACGGGACGGGGGCGCCCCGGTGCCGCGCCGGCCTCACCGCGGAGACCCGGGGCCGCCGCTGCTAGCATCCCACCGGGAGGTCCCCATGGCTGCGTCCGACGATGCCCTCGACGCCCTGCTCACCCTCGAGGAGGCCGAGCTCGGCACCTACTGCCGGGCCATCTCGGTGGACGGCGTCATCGCCCAGGTGCTCCGCCTCACCCTGGACCAGGGCCAGTCCCTGTGGGTCTCCCGGGGAGGGCTGCTCGCCTACGACGGCGTGGACTGGCGGCTCCGGGTCCCTGGAGGGGCCGGCAAGGCGATCGGGCGCATCATGTCGGGAGAGGGCGCCTCGCTGGTCCACGTGACCGCGAGCCGGGACGGCGCCCGGGTGATGGTCGCCGCCAACCAGCCCGGCAGGCTCGCCACCTGGGACCTGTCGCGAGGCCCCATCGTGTGCACGGCCGGCAGCTTCGTGGCGGCCCTCGGACAGGTGGACATCGACGTCACGATGGCCCGGAGCGCCGGCGCCATGGCCTTCGGCGGTGCCGGCCTCTTCCTGCAGCGGCTCTCCGGCGAGGGGATCGCGGTGGTGCACGGAGCGGGCGACTTCGTCCCGGTCCAGCTCGGCGAGGGCGAGCGCATCCTGGTCTCCACCGGCAACCTGGCCGTGTTCTCGGCCGAGGTCGACTACGGCGTGCGCGGCACCGGCGGCTGCCTCAAGGGGCTCTTCGGCGGCGAGGGCCTGTTCATGACCGAGCTCACCGGCCCGGGCTGGGTCATGCTCCAGTCCCTGAAGAAGATCCCGGCGGCGGCCGGCAAGACCGGCACCACCTGAGGCGGCGGCCCGAGGGCGCGTCGGGTGGCGCGACCGTGGCGGGCGGGTGTCGATCGGCCGCGCTCCCTGCTACCCTCGGGGGCCTCCCCAGGAGTCGGCATGTCGCGCCTCACCCCCGCTGTCCTCGCCATCGCCCTCCTCGGCTGCAACGACGCCCCGACCCCCCTCACCGTCCACCTGGGCCCGGTGGGTGCCGACACCCAGGACGATCTGGAGGTCACCCTGGTGAGCCCCTCCCGGGACGCCGACGGCGATCCGGTGGAGCACCTCTACACCTGGAGCGTCGATGGCACCGTGCGCGACGACCTCACCGGCCCGGTGGTCCCCGCCGCCGAGACCGCCCGTGGCCAGGTCTGGACCGTCAGCGTGGTGGGGGACGACGGCAAGGACCAGGGCGAGGCCGCCACCGCCGAGATCACCATCTCCAATGCCGTCCCCGTGGCCGAGGCCTCCATCGGCGTCACCGAGGTCCGCTCCACCGAGGCCTTCGAGATGACCGGCTCGGGCACCGACCCGGACGGCGACGACATCGAGATGCAGTGGTACTGGACCCGAGACGGCGAGGGCACGCCGGTGGACGGCCCCCGGGTCTCCGCCGGCTTCACGACCCCCGGCGAGGTGTGGGTCGGGCACGCGGTCGCCTTCGACGGCGAGGCCCGGAGCGAGCCCGCGACGGTCCAGGTCACCATCCTCAACGGGCGTCCGGCCATCGACAGCCTCGTCCTCGAGCCCGCCCCCGACGAGGCCTTCACCGACACCTCCCTCACCGCGGTCGTCGCGGCGAGCGATCCGGACGGCGAGCCCGTCACCCTCACCTACACGTGGACGGTCGACGGCACCCAGGTGCTGTCGGGGGTGGACTTCACCACCCTCGATTCGCGCTTCTTCGCCAAGCACCAGACCGTCGCCGTGACGGTGGTGCCCGAGGACCAGGTCGAGGCGGGCGATCCGGCCACCCTGGAGGTGACGATCAACAATGCCCTGGCGACGGCCCCGGGCATCGCCATCACCCCCGAGGAGCCCCTGCCGGGCCTGGACGACATGCGCTGCGTCATCACCGAGCCCTCCACCGACATCGATGGGGACCCGATCACCTACCGGGTCGCGTGGACGGTGGACGGCGAGCCCTTCACCGGCGCGGTGGACGGCGACCTACCCGGGGACACGGTGCCGGCCGAGGCCATCGCCGACGAGAGCGACTGGACCTGCCGGGTCGTGCCCATGGACGACGACGGGGACGGCATCGCGGCCGAGCGCACCCTGACGGCGGTGCTGTGGTCGGGCCCGCGCGTGTTCACGCCCTGCGGGGCGCGCGGCGCCACCGGGCCCGATCCCGAGGACTGCGCGGGCACCCGGGACGGCTACGCCGGCACCTCCCTCGAGGGCGAGGTGACGCTGCGCGACGGCATCCAGTCCTGGACCGTGCCGGTGAGCGGCACCTACCGGATCGAGGCCTTCGGCGCCCAGGGCTCGTCGGCCTCCCGCAGCGGCGGGACAGGGGCCATCCTGCGCGGGGACTTCGAGCTGGAGCGCGGCCAGGAGCTGCTCATCCTGGTGGGTCAGGAAGGCCAGTCCGACGGCCGGAGCGCCGGCGGGGGCGGGGCCTCCTGGGTGATGCTGCCCGACGACACCCCACTCCTCGTGGCCGCGGGGGGTGGGGGCGCCGGCACCTACGCCAGCTTCGACGGCTGCGGGGGCCTCACCGGTGGCTACGCCGGTCAGGGCGGGGGCACGGCCACGTACGGCTCCGCACGCTGCCGGGGGGCCAAGAGCGATGGCCTGGGCCAGGGCGGCCTGTTCATCGGCGACAGAAATGGCAACGGCGGTGGCGGCTACGAGACCGATGGCGGCTCCGACACCCGCTCCGGCGGCACCGGCGGCCGGTCCTGGTTCAACGGGGCCACCGGCGGCACCGGCGGCGCCAACGGGGGCTTCGGGGGTGGCGGCAGCGGCACCGGGAGCTGGGCCAGCGGGGGCGGCGGTGGCTACTCGGGCGGCGATGCCGGGCGGGCCCTCGCCGGCGGGGGCGGCTCCTTCAACGACGGGGCCGACCCGCGCAACCGCACCGGCCATACCGGTGACGGCGAGGTCGAGATCGACTTCCTCGGGGAGTGACGTCCCGGTGCGGACCCTGGTGGTGGGCGATGTGCACGGCTGTGCCCGCGAGCTCCGCAAGCTCGTGAAGAAGGCGAAGCCGGACCGGATCATCCTGGTGGGCGACCTGTTCACCCGGGGTCCCGACCCCCGTGGGGTGTGGGAGCTCATCGCCGCCCACGAGATGGAGGCGCTGCTCGGCAACCACGATCTCGACGTGCTCCACGACTGGAAGCCCGGCGAGACCCTGCCCAAGCGGGCCTTCCGGTGGCTGCGGGCCCGTCCCTGCCTGCTGGTGGAGCCGGACTTCCTGGTGGTGCACGCTGCCCTCCATCCCAAGGGCCCCCGCCGCACCTCGCGCAAGGTGGCGACCGGCGTGAAGAGCCTGTCGGGCCCCCCCTGGCAGAAGCGCTGGAAGGGTCGGCTGGCGCTCCACGGTCACGAGGCCGCCCGGGGGCTGCAGGATCGCCGGCCCCACACCCTGGGCCTGGACACGGGCTGCGTCCGCGGGGGGCGGCTCACCGGCTACCTGGTCGAGGAGGACACGCTCGTCTCGGTCAAGGCGAAGCGGGCCTACGCCTGAACCGGGGGGAGGAGGTCGACCGGGCCACCCGCGCCCCGTCCTCCACCACGAAGGCCACGGTGGTGGTGCGCCCGGCCGCGTCCCGCACCGTGGCGGTGTGCCGGCCCGGGGTCGGGGTCCACCACAGCCGCTCGTCGGCGGGGCGGGTGCCGAGCCAGACCCCGTCCACGAACCAGGAGAGCTCGCCGGCCAGCACCGTGTCGGCCTCGAGGGGGATCTCCTGGCGATCGGGAGCCAGGCCGGGCACCAGCACCACCGTGTCGCCGGCCACGGGCGAGAGGATGCTCGGCGCGGCCTGGCGACCGGGCGGGGCACACCCCTCGGCCCAGGCGGGAGGGGCCGGC
Organism: uncultured Enterobacteriaceae bacterium; assembly: GCA_964586865.1. Lineage (GTDB taxonomy): Bacteria > Myxococcota_A > UBA796 > UBA796 > REDI01. Next base: position 631 of record CAZPJM010000100.1, on the reverse strand, counting down.
AGGCGGCGGTGCTGATCGGCGAGCCACCGCCGCACCGCCGCCGGGAAGACCAGGAAGGTCTCCTCGCGGACCGCCCGGCCGTCCCGACAGGCATCGTGGACGGCCAGGCCGGTGGCCTCCTCGATCTGCCGGCGGACGTGGAAGGGGTCGCGGGCGGGCGGGACCGCGTCGCGCAGGGCCCACGCCGGGCGGGTGTGGGGGGTGGCGTCGGTGGGGAGCCGCCCCGAGAAGGCGTCCACCTCGATCTGCACCAGATCGGAGGGCCGGGGGTCGGTCCAGGCCACCGCGCTGCGGGGGCCCACCGCCTCCAGGACATCGAAGAGGATGGGGCCGGCCGCCTCGGAGCCCACCAGGTGCTTCGAGGGCGTCATGTCGGGGTTGCCGAGCCAGACACACGCGGTGTGGTCGGGGCCGGAGCCACAGGCCCAGGCGTCGCGGTGGCCGAAGCTGGTGCCCGTCTTCCAGTGGATCCCCACCGGGACCGCCGCCAGCTCGCGGCGGCCCGGGAAGTCGGGACGATCCCGCAGCCGCAGCGCCCGGCGGGTGAGCCAGGCCGCCCCGGGCCGGAACAGGGGGGTGGCCGGCGCCGGCCAGATCGGAAGAGCACACGTCTGAACTCCAGTCACGTGAA
>CAZPJM010000099.1:0-15376 GCA_964586865.1 uncultured Enterobacteriaceae bacterium | reverse complement strand
CGACCACCGAGATCTACACTCTTTCCCTACACGACGCTCTTCCGATCTCCCCGAGCCCCAGTCCTCCGCCCCTGCCGAGGAAGACGACGAGCGGACGGCCGGCCTGTACCTTGGCTTCGGCGGCGGCCCCTCGACCCGCGGCCCCACCCGGCACCTGGACCTGGGCGTCCATATCGATCGGGTCGTGCTGCTCGGCGTTGCCGCCGGGGCCCTGGGCGGCGGCCCGGACGATGGCCTGGGCTGGGTCGGATTCCGACCGGGCGTGGTCCTGAACCCCGACAAGCTCGTCCATCCCCGCGCGGATCTGCTCCTGGGGATCGGTATCACCGGGGGCAGCCTGCCGGTGAACGTGGTGGAGCCGCGGGTCGGCGCCGAGCTCTCGCTGGGCGACTGGGGCCGGCTCGAGGGCACGGTCGGCTGGCGGGCCATCCCGTCGTGGCAGCCCAGCGCCTCGTCCCTGAGCGGCCCCACCGCCAGCCTGGGGATCCGCGTGGGCTGGTTCTGAGGCCGGCAGAGAATCTCACCCCGGCTCGGGAAGTTCCAGGGACCGGGTGATCCGCTTCAGGTGCGCCGGGTCGTCCACCTGCCGTGCCAGCTCCGGATCGGCCAGCGGCCTCCGGCCCACCGGCGGGATCACGAGGGTGGTGGCGTGGTGGATGTGCTCGGCGTGCGCCGGGAGCGCCCCGAGGCTCACCGGGTGGACCGTCGGCGAGAGCCCGGGAAGGGACGGCACGTGGACGAGCCAGCCCCGATGATGGGCGGGCCAGGTCCGGCACAGCCACCGGGAGAGGCGCTCGAACCGCACGGGCCGGGAGGGGCGCCCGGAGTGCAGCCGGGTCTCCACCACGCCCACCTGCCAGACGAGGGTGAGCACATCGGGGAGGAGCGGCCGGCGGCGCAGGAGCAGGTCGGTGGCCTCCACCGCCAGGATGCCGTGGTCACCGGGGTCCAGGCCGAGCAAGGACAGGATGGCGTCCTCGGCGGAGATCCCGGGCTGGATGTGCACCGTCAGCCCGAGACCCGGGGCCGCATCGCGGAGGAGGAGGGGCATCAGCGAGAAGACCGTGGGATGGCCGGGCACGGCCAGGACCACCGGCGGGTGGTCGAGGGCGGCCGCCAGGACGGTGCTGACCACGTGGGTGTAGGTGCCCAGGCGCTCCTCGCCGCTGCGGTAGCTCTCGGCGTACAGCGGGCGCACCAGGGGGCAGCGGGCTTCCAGGAAGGCCCGGGTGCCTACCCCCGTGTCCACGTACAAGACCTCCTGCGCGCAGCGCAGGGCCTCCTCGGCCTCTCGGGTGATGTGCTCGACCCCGGTGAGACCGAGCCCCACCACGGTGATGTGGGCGGTCGCCCCGGCCGGGGGGCTGGCGCGACGCCAGGCCGGCAGGGGCGCCGGTGCCGCCTCGTCCTCCTCTCGAGACACGGGCTCGGGCGCCTCCACCAACGCCTCATCCGTGGAGGGATCCCGCACCAGGCGCACGTAGTCTCGGAGCGCCGCCGCCCGCTCCGTCGGGGGGGCCGCCAGGGCCTGGCGGGCCGCGGCTCGGGCCCGCGGATGGTCGGGCCGATGGTCGAACGGGTTCTCCGACCACGCCTCGGCCCGCTCGGCCTCGGCGGGCGGCGGCTCGGGTGGGCCCCACCGGATCTGGAGCTGCCCGGCGTCCTCCGAGAGCTCGACCGCCAGCACCACCTCATCGGGCGCGGCTCTCCGGGCCTCCGGCGCGTCGGGCTGAAGGTCCGCCGTCCAGGCCGCTTGGCCATCGGCGGTGCGTCCCACCCCCACCCGCAGCAGGACCCGGGCCGGCGCCAGCCCCGCGAAGGGGCCCGCGGGGATCCCCGGGTCCTCATCCGGCGGCTCGACCCCATCCTCCCCATCCCACGGATCCCAGGCCGGACCCGCCGGGATCTCCCCCGCGCGCAGGACCCGGGCCACCAGGTCCATCCAGTGCGGACCCGGTCGCGCCAGATCCTGCCGTTCCGCATCCGAGAGGGCGTAGCCCTCCAGCGCCGCGGCCGGGTCGCGGAGCAACCGGCCTCGGAAGGCCGGATCCAGGACGATCCGCTCCAGCACGCGCGACAGGTCCGACACAGCTCCTCCCGGGTCGGAGGATGGTACCGTCCGCCGGTCCGGGGAGGTCGCATGAAGCCTGGTGATCTGACGCCCACCGGCCGTCGTCTCGACGGTCCCGACGCCGCTCTCGTCGAGCTCCACCGGGATGGCCACGTCTGGACCGGGCTGGTGCATCACCCGCGGGTCCAGCGCGCCGAGACCATCCAGGCCACCCTCGACAAGGCCGCCCCCTTCTTGCGGAACCCGATGGTCAGCGGGCTCGTGGAGCTCGACGCCTGGTGGGCCCAGGACCACACCCTGGTCTACCCCACCTCCCGGACGTGGTCGCTGGCCGAGCTCCTCCACCGCGGCCGCGAGGCCGAGACCAGCCTGGGCATCAAGGCCGGCCTGGAGCTGGCCTACGTGGGGGCCCTGCTGCTCCAGGAGGGCGCGGAGGCCGGTGGAGAAGGCCACGCACCCCTGCACGGCGACCCCTCTCCGTGGCGCTGGCTCCTCGACGACGACGGTGACCTGCATCTCATCGGCTGGGGGATCCCTCCCCTCGCCCTCTACGCCCACGATGAGGACCCCGACGAGCTGCTGCCCACCGACGTCTACCGCTACTGCCCGCCCGAGCGCCTGAAGGGGCAGGACGAGGATCTGTCCACCGATCTCTTCGCCCTCGGCCTGCTGGTCTTCGAGGCCATCGTGGGCGAGCCCGTCTACCGCGGCACCAGCCACGCGGTGCGCACCGCGGCCCAGCACGCCGACGTGGATCGGCGCCTCTACCAGGCGCGCGATCGCCTCCCCGAGGATGTGCGGCGCTTCCTGGGGATCGCCCTCGACCCCTACCGCGACGCGCGCCACGACGACGTGGACGACTTCGTCGGACAGGCCCACGATCTGCTCTACGGGCCCCTCACCGACGACATGCCCGGCCTGTTCGACGCCGTGCGCACCCATGGGCTGCGCGGGCCACGTCTTCCCCCGGTCCCGGACCCGGCGGCGCCCCGGTGGTCCCCGGTCCAGCGCGACGAGGAGCCACCGGAGGGCCCCCGCTGGAGCCGCCCCCGCCGGGCCCGCGGCCAGGACCGCCCCACCGAGCCGGGGCCCGATCCCACCCGCGTGGCCCCCCTCGGTCCCCGCGATGAGGCGACCCAGGACGCGTCCGAGGCCATCGCCGAGGGCCTGCGCGAGAGCGAGCGAGACCGGGACGCCCGGGTTCGGGCACGCCTCGGCCCCCGCCCGGTCCGGCCGGTCCGGATGCTGGACCGCAACGCCCTGTTCCCCCGCCTGCCCCTCCCCGACGACGCCCTGCGCTACCGGGTCGCGCTCCCCGACGACAGCAGCACCTGGGTGCGCCTCTCCCCCACCGAGAGCCTGGCCTGCTCGGCGGCCCGGGTGGTGGACAAGGCCCTGCCCACCCCGTTCGACGCCACCGGGCGTCTGCGGGGGTGGTTCCGCCTCCAGCAGGGCCGGGATGGCTGGTTCGGCGACGTGGAGACGGCGGTGCTCGACCCCGAGGCCCCCGCCCGGCTGGTGTTCGTCCCCAACCGCATCGTCGAGGTGGCCCTCACCGTCGAGGGCGCCGAGGACGAGCCCGTCCCCCTCGAGATCGGCACCGCCGTCCACGCGGCCTTCCTGGTGAGCTACCTCCGCCAGCGCTTCCACCTGCGGGCGAGGGACTGGCAGCTCTGGGCCGAGGAGGAGCGACCGCTGGACCGGTGGCAGATCCTGGACGACCACGACCCGCCCGCCGGCTTCCCCCTGGCGCTCCGGCGTCGTCGAGGCCGGCGACGGCTCCAGGCGCGTCGCTAGCAGGCTGTGATGCAAAGGGACCGAGTCCGGTCCAGGACGCCGGTTTCGCAGCTAGGAGCTAGGAGGGAGCTTGGCTGGCCAGGTGACCGACGACGGGACAACGCTGAGGAGACGGCGGGCGGGCCGGGCGACGGGAGTTTGCGTCACAGACTGCTAGCCGCCGGCGCGGGAGAGCCAGCCCCGCACGGCCCCGATCCAGGGCGTCCCGAAGAAGACCACGTGGGCCAGGACGTAGTAGAGGCTGTAGGCGGGAAGGGCCTCCCGGGTGGTGTCCGGGAGGGGGCGCGCCGCCTCGTAGGCCCGCCAGAAGGACGCGGGGAAGCCCCCGAAGAGCCGCATCATGGCCACGTCCAGGCCCCGCTCCGCCCACTGGGCCGATGGATCGATGAGCATGGGCCCCCGCCGGGTGTGCATCACGTTGCCGGCCCAGCAGTCCCCGTGGACCACGCAGGGCCCCTCGGCCTCCCAGGCGGCCCGATCCAGCCAGCGGGAGGCCCGGTCGTGGAGTTCCGGGCCCAAGGCGTCGCGCGCCGCGTCGAGGAGCGGCCGCAGCCGATGCTCCCGAAACCAGGGGGTCCAGTCGACCCCGGTGGCCAAGGGCAGCTCGAAGCGACCCAGGAAGACCGGGCTGTCCGTCCCGTAGCGATCCCCCGCCGGGCGATGCAGCGCCGCCATCACCCGCCCCATCGCCTCCCAGTCGGCCTCGCCCGGGGCGAGGTAGCGAAGGACCAGGCCGTCGTCGGCCCGGTGCAGGACCTCGGGGACGGGGGCACCGGCACCCCCCAGCCGCGCCAGGCCGGCCTCCTCGGCGGCGAAGAGCCCCGCCGGACCGTCGGGCAGCGCCTTCACCACCACGTCGCCCACCCGGACCACCGTGCAGATGTCGCCGCCGGCCAGGGGATCGAGGGGGGCGTCGGGGTCCCCACCGCCCGCCCGGGCCAGGTCGCGGATCCGGTCCCGCAGCCTCATGCCTCCCACCGGTCGAGCCAGGCCTCGAGGGCCCGGTCGAGGAGCGCGTACACCTTCTCGAAGCCATCGTCGTCCCAGTAGGGATCGGGGACCTCGCCGCCCCCCACCGGCTCCAGCACCAGCGCCAGGCGGGAGGCCCGATCCGCCGGCGCCAGGTTGCGGAGATGGCGCAGGTTGGACCGGTCCATGGCCAGGATGTGATCGAAGCGGTCGAAGTCGTCGACGGTGACGGTCCGCCCGCGACCCACCACGGGCACCCCGTGGGCCTTCAGGACGGCCTGGGTGCGCGGGTCGGGGGGCTCGCCCACGTGCCAGGACCCGGTGCCGGCGCTGTCCACGTGGATCCGATCCGACAGGCCCCGCAGGCGCGCCTTGTGGCGGAGGAGGGCGTCGGCCATGGGGCTGCGGCAGATGTTGCCCAGGCACACCAGCAGCACGCGGATGGGGGGATCGCTCATGGGGGCCTCCGGGAGGCGCAGGTAGCCCGGATGGGCGCTTCGTCCGAGTCCCCTTGCCGTTCCCCGTCCGACGTGCCACCATCGGGCTCCCTCGCGGACGCCACCTCCCCCTTCCGGTGTCCCGAATCCCCGCCGTCCGGCCTCCCCGCGTCACGGTCTCCCGCAGGGACCGCCCACCCTCTCGCGCCTGGAGCCCCCATGCCCACGCGCCGCCACCTCCTCGGCCTGCTCACCGCCGGCGTCGGTGCCGCCACCCTCGGCGCCCTGCCCGCCCGGGCCGCAGATGGCAGCTACGACGTCTCCTACCTCTGGGCCCCTGCCCTCGACGACGTCCTGGACTACCGCGAACAGGTGGCGGCCGTCCTGGGACCCGACGTGGCCGGCTCCCTCGTGGTCGTGCGCGGCCGGACCCTGTGGGGCCTCATCTACGACCGCCGGGGGACCTCCCGCGAGGCGGCGCAGCGCGTGGCCCGTGCCCACGACCGGCTGCTACGGCAGGCCCTCGGCGGCGACGACGTCCTCGCCACCGTGGTCCGGGACTCCGGCTACACCCGGACCCACAACGTGGCCTATGGCGCCTTCCGGGACCTGGACGGGGCTCGGGCCCGGTACGACCGGGTGGCCCGGCTCCTGGGGCCCGACGTCCACGCCGAGCTGGTCATCGAGCAGCCGGCCGCGGCCCGCTTCGAGGTGGTGTGGAAGCGACGGGGCGATGCCGCCAGCACCGCCCGTGTCGCGGCCCGGCACACCCACGTCCTCGAGCCCCACGGCATCCTGGCCCGCACCATCCCCGAACGATCCCTCGAGCCCGTCTGGGGCGCCGGATCCACCGACGGCGGCGGGGACACACCACCCGACCGCGCCGTCAACCCAGGCGGTGCCGCATCGCCCGGGGCGGTGGTCGGCGCGGCGCTCCAGGCCGCCCCCCGCGCCGTCGAGGCCGTGCTCCAGAAGGCCATCGCCGACGCCCCCACCGCCAGCGAGGCCGCGAAGGCCCCCCCGGGCGGGTGGCGCGCCCTGCCCGCCGCCATCGACACCCCCCTGCGGGACCGGATCAATGCCCACGTCCAGGGGCTGCGTCGCCGCGGCCTGGTGGCGCCCGACGAGACCACATCCTGGTACGTCCACACCCTGCACGACGACCGCACCTGGGTGGCCCTCAACGCCGAGCGCCCGCTCCAGTGCGCCAGCATGGTCAAGCCCTACGTGGCCCTGGCCTTCCTCCACCGCGTCGAGGCGGGCCGGATCGTCTACGGGCCGGTCAGCCAGCGCCACCTGGCCGCCATGATCCAGCGCTCCAGCAATGCCTCGACCAACTGGGCCATCCGCCAGGTGGGCGGGCCGGCGGCGGTGCAGCGCATCCTGGACGACCACTACGGCGAGCTCTTCCACGAGACCCGGATCGTGGAGGCCATCCCCCGCTACGGGCGCACCTACCGCAACCGCAGCTCGGCCCGCGACTACGTACGGTTCTGCCGGGCCCTGTGGTTCGACCGGCTCCCCCGGAGCGCCGAGCTCAAGCGCCTGCTGGCCCTGCCCGGACGGGACCGGCTCACCACCGGCGCCCCGAGCATCCCGGCCGGCACCACCGTCATGAACAAGACGGGCACCACCTCGCACCTGTGCGGCGACTTCGGCATCCTGGTGGCCCCCACCGCCGAGGGGGGCCGCGTGCCCTACGCCATCGTGGGCATCGTCGAGAAGCGCAGTCGGGCCTCGAGCTTTCGGACCTGGACCACCACCCGGGGCCGGGTCATCCGAAGCGTGTCCGATCTGGTCTACCGCTCCCTCAAGGAGACCTACGGGCTCGCGTGAGCCGCGAAGGGCCGCTACCCCTCGAGCCCCTTGGCCTGCCGGATGAGGTGCCACTCGCGCTCGTACAGGCGCAGGCTGTCCCGGACCTTCTGCAGGTTGCTGCCCACCGGCTCGGCATCGTCCTCGCGGGCCAGATCCTCCATCTCGAGGGCGACCGGCCAGAGCTGCTCCCAGATCCGCGAGAGGTGGTCCTCGTCGCGCGTGGAGCGGCGATGCCCGGGGAAGGTGTCGCGGTACTCCTTGAAGATGGCGTTGGCCGCCTCGGCCAGGCTCTGGATGCGGTCGGCCCGGCTGGCGGCGTTGCGCGCACCGCGGATCTTCTGCAGCTCGGCACGGTAGGTGTCGAGGTGACCGTCGACGATCCGGATGTTCTCGGCGTGCTGGGCGAAGGAGGTCCCCTGGTCCCGCAGCGCCGCCATGTCGCCGCGGATCTCCTCGAGGACGGCCACGATGGTCTCGAGCACCTGGCGACGGCGGGAGATCCGGGCCTTGCCGGCAAAGTGGAGGCGATACCGGGAGAACTGGTCATTGGCCAGCCCGGCCAGGCGACCGGCCCGCTCCTCGGGGCTGCCCTGCCGGCGGGTGTCCCGGATCGCCCCGATCTCGCTCCGGTAGGTCTCGAGGTTCTGGCGGGCCGTGCCCCGCGACCGGGCCAGCTCGGGATCCTCGCCGCGGGCGAGCAGGGCATCGGCCACGCCCACGCGGCGCTCCATGTCCTCGGCGATCTCGAGGAGGATGCCCAGGTCGCGGGTGGCGCGGTTCTGCCCCGCGAAGTGGCGCCGGTAGCGCTCGAAGCCGTCGCGCATCCACTGGGCCACCGAGCTCGCCTGGCGCGCCCGGGGGCCCCGGGCCTGCACCTCACGGATGGCGGTGAGCTCGTCGGCCCAGGCGGCGGCCTGATCGCGGGCCTGCTGGGCGAGGGTGGCCCCGCCCTCGACGGCGGCGGCCTGGTCGGAGACGGCGCGGGCCTGCTGGACGAGCGCCTCGAGCCGGGATGGATCCCGCGTCACCCGGGGCTGGCCGGCGAACTGACCCCCGTAGGTGCCACGGGCCTGGGCCAGGTCGCGCTGGAGCTGCTCGAGGGTGCGGGCCATGGACGCCTCCGTGATGGGCGCCGTGCCTAACCCGACCCCCGGGCCCGTCACCCGCCGGACCGGCCCCCGAACAGGCGAGACCAGAAGCCCCCGCCGGACGCGGGCTCGGGCGGCCGGCCCACCAGGACCTCGTGGGGGGCGGCCTCGGGGTCGATGTCGGCCCAGAGGGAAGCCGCGTCCTGGAAGGCGCGCGGCGGCGTGTGGCCGTGGGTGCGACCATGGGCCTCGGCCGCGAGGAGCACCGCCACCACCTGCTCCGGGCTGGTCACGAGCATGGCGTCCTCCCCACCGAAGTCCGCCACGAGGGCCTGGGCCTGCTCGACCCGATCCACCAGGTGCGTGCGCCCATCCACGATGCCGACCTCGGTCAGGTCCACCTCGAACAGGGCCACCGCCGATCGACCGCTCGGGTGCGAGCGCACGAAGGCGGCCCGGGTCCTGGCGCCCTGCTCGTGCCAGGAAGGCTCGAGGAAGCACTCCCCCACCGGCCAGCGCGCGGCCGCCGACCATCCGCCCCGCGCCCCGTCGTGCCGGGCCTTGCGGCGGGCCTGCCGCTCGGCGCGGACCTTGCGGTGCTTCTCGCGCTTGCGCTGCTTGCGCGCGTCTCGACGGGTGCCCATGGACGTGCCTCGGGGTGAGGTGGCCGACGACCCGGCGAGCCGCATCCGCCGCCGGGTCCCCCGGAAGGGTAGAGGACCCTCTATCCCCGCAGCCCGGTGAAGCCATGGGACGCCCCCGCGGCCGGACCAACGCCGATCATGACGCCAAGCGCCGCTCCCTGGCCCTCGCCGTCGCCGCGCACCTGGCCCACGATCCCTCGCCCGAGGACAGCCTGCGCGGCCTGGCCCGGGCCGCCGGGGTCAGCGTGCCCACCCTGCGGCACTACTTCGGGGACCGCGGCGGCGTCCTCGCCGCGGCCTACGAGGTGCTCCGGGAGCAGGGCGCCCCCTTCCTGGCCCGGGCCGCCGATCCGGGCGAGATGCCCCTCGAGGGCTCCATCCGGGCCCTGGTGGGCGAGCTGATGATGGGGCTCGCGTACGGGGTCGGCCAGGTGCACGCGGTGGGGCTGACCCGCGGCCTGGGCGAGGAGGCCCTGGGGCCCGCCTACCTGGAGCGGCTCCTGGAGCCCACCGTCGAGGCCGTCGAGGCCCGGCTGGCGATCCACCGGGATCGGGACGAGCTCCGGGAGGGGGACCTGCGTACCGCCGCCGTGGGCCTGGTCGCCCCCCTGCTCGTGGCGAGCCTGCACCAGGACCACCTGGGCGGACGACAGACCCGGCCGCTGGACCGGATGGCCTTCGCCTCGGAGCACGCCGCCGCCTTCCTGCGGGCCTGGGCCCGCCCCGGGCGCGGAGGCGCTACTCCACGTTGAGGATCTCGCCGTCCACCACGTCCACGTCGAGGGCGGACGGGCGACGGGGCAGCCCCGGCATCCGCAGGGTGTCGCCCGTGAGCACCACCAGGAAGCCGGCCCCCCGGTTGATCTCCACCCGCCGGACGGTGAGGGTGAAGCCCTCGGGCCGGCCCCGCTTGCGGGGATCGTCGGAGAGGCTGGCGGAGGTCTTGGCCATGCAGACCGGCAGCTCCAGCAGGTCCAGGTCGCGGGCCAGCGCCAGATCGCGCCGCGCCTCGCGGGTGAGGGCGATGTCGGCGGCGCCGTAGATGGTCCTGGCGATGGCCCGGATCTTCTCGATCACCGTGTCGCGGAGCGGGTAGATGGGCTGGAAGGTGCGCGCGTTCCACTCGGCGTGGCCCACCACCGCCTCGGCGAGGGGCACGGCGCCCTCGGCACCCCGGGCGAAGTGGTCGCACACGGCCACCGGAACGCCCCGCTCGCGGCAGGCCTCGACCACCCGGGCGATCTCGGCGTCCGTGTCGCTGCCGAAGCGGTTGATGGCCACCACCGCCTTCTCGCCGAAGGCACCGACGCTGTCCAGGTGCCGCTCCAGGTTGGGCAGGCCGGCCGTGACGCGATCGGGATCGGGGTGGTCGAGCTCGGAGAGATCGGCCCCGCCGTGGTACTTGAGGGCTCGAATGGTGGCGACGAGCACCACGCAGGCCGTGTCCAGACCCGCCGTGCGGCACTTGATGTCGAAGAACTTCTCGCCGCCCAGGTCGAAGCCGAAGCCGGCCTCGGTGATGGTCCACTCGGCACCGTGCATGGCCATGCGGGTGGCCAGGATGCTGTTGCAGCCGTGCGCGATGTTGGCGAAGGGGCCGCCGTGGACCAGGGCCGGGGTGCCGTCGGTGGTCTGGACCAGGTTGGGCTGGAGCGCGTCCTTGAGCAGGGCCACCAGGGCGCCGGTGATGCCGAGCTGACGCGCCAGCACCGGCTCGCCGTCGAGGGTGAAGCCGATGAGGATGGCGTCGAGGCGCCGGCGGAGATCCTCCATGGAGCTGGCCAGGCAGAGAATGGCCATGATCTCGCTGGCGGCGGTGATGTCGAAGCCCGTCTCGCGGGGGGCCCCCATCCGGGCGCCGCCGAGCCCGATGACCGTCTGGCGCAGGGCCCGATCGTTGACGTCCAGCACCCGCTTCCAGAGGATCCGCCGGGGGTCGAGGCGCGGGTTGCCGCCGAAGTGCAGGTGGTTGTCCACCACCGCCGCGAGGAGGTTGTGCGCCGCGGTGATGGCGTGGAAGTCGCCGGTGAAGTGGAGGTTGATCCCGGCGCTGGGCTGGACCCGACAGGCGCCGCCTCCGGTGCCGCCGCCCTTGATGCCGAAGCAGGGCCCGAGGGAGGGCTCCCGGAGCGCCACGCAGACCGATTCGCCGATGCGCCGCATGGCCTGGCCGAGGCCGATGGTGGTCGTGGTCTTGCCCTCGCCGGCGGGCGTGGGGGTGATGGCGCTCACCAGCACCAGCTTCGGGCCGGCGTCCCGGGTCCGTGGACGGTCGAGGACCGAGAGCTCGACCTTGGCCTTGTCGCGGCCGTAGGGCACGATGTCGTCGGGGCCGAGACCGAGGTCGGCGGCGACGTCCTGGATGGGGCGCATGGATCCTCCGGGGTGTCTCGGGGGTTCTTCCCCCGTCCCAACCGGAGCCTCAACCCCGAAACCGGACCTCGACGGCATGCTGCCCGGTCCTTACACCGACGGCCCCCCCCGGACCCCCGCCCATCCCCGGAGACCCCATGACGCGTACCCCCACCGCGCTCGCCCTGCTGGCCGGCCTGCTGGCCGCGCCCGCCGTCGCCGAGGACGCGCCCGAGGAGACCACCGGTCTCGCGTGGCAGTGGACCGAGGGCCAGTCCCGCACCTACCACCTGGCCGGCCAGCTCCAGCTCTCGCGGTTCGTCTGGCTGCGCGCCTTCAACAACCTCGAGGTGCGGATCACCGGCGCCCGCCTCGAGGTGGTGACCACCTGCGTCGCGGCCGAGGCCGCCGGGAAGAAGGCGTGGGAGCTCCACTGCACCTTGGACGACGTCAGCATGCAGGCCGCCGCCATCCCGGGGGACCGGGGCAGGGTGAAGCCCATCCTGGACGAGTGGGACGAGCGGCTGACCGGCGCCACGCTCGAGGTCCTGCTCCGCAACGACGGCGAGCTCCGGGACCTGGCCTGGCAGGACATGACCCGCCGCAACCGTCGGGACGGCGAGAACCTGGAGTCGGTCCGCCAGCTCCTGCTGCGCCTGTTCAGCCCCCTCGACCTGGAGCTCCCCAAGAAGGGCACCGACGGCGGCGACGGCACCTGGGACCAGAAGAGCCCCCTGGTCCTCGGCTTCCCCTCCATGCAGGGCACGGTCGGCACCGTCGACCTCGAGCACACCATCGCCGCGAAGCGCGGCTCCAAGGTCAAGATCCAGAGCCAGGGCGCCGGCACCGTGGGCGATGCGGGCAGCACCAACACGGTGGCCGGCCAGGAGCAGATCACCGACTTCTTCGACATGAAGATGGACTCCGAGGCCACCTTCGACACCAGCGAGGGCCACCTGGTGCGCCGCCAGGTGGCGGCCAGCGGCACCCCCACCGCCTCGAGCGAGCTGGGCGACGGCTTCGAGGGGCTGCCCTACATCCAGGCCTATCGGGTCGAGCTCATGCCCGAGGGCGCGCCTGCGCCGACCCTCCCCGAGAGCGTCGAGATCGACACCGCCTTCCCCCAGCTCCAGGGCGGGTGAGGCCCCCCACCCGATGACGATGACACGCCGTCCTCGGCCGTGACCGGCCCGGACCCGCGTGGCCCCGCGCGCGGGATAGGCCGTCCCCTGGAGGCCCCGTGACCGCCGTCCCCCGCACCGCCCGCGTCGCTGTCGCCGCGCTGAACCAGACCGTGGGCGACTGGGCCGGCAACCGCGCCCGCATCGAGGCGGTCCTGGACGAGGCCCGGGAGCGGGGCGCCCGCCTGGTGGTGCTGCCCGAGCTGTGCATCTCCGGATACTCGCTCGGCGACCGGCTCCTGCGCCACGGCACCCTGCTCCGCTCCTGGCGCAGCCTCCAGGCCCTCTGCCCGGCCACCGAGGGCCTGGTCGCCGTCCTCGGCCTGCCCATCCGCCACCGCGACACCCTCTACAACGCCTGCGCGGTGGTCGCCGACGGCGTCATCGTCGGCATGGTCGCCAAGGAGAACCTGGCCACCGGCGACGTCCAGTACGAGAACCGCTGGTATGGCGCGTGGTCCGGGGAACGGCACGAGACGTGGACCGCCCCCGACGGCGAGACCGAGCTGCCCCTCGGCCGGCAGGTGTTCGAGGTCCCAGGCCTGGGCCGGTTCGCGGTCGAGATCTGCGAGGACGGCTGGAAGGGCGTGCGCCCGGGCAGCCTCTCGGCCCTGGCCGGCGCCCACATGGTGGTCAACCCCAGCGCCTCGTGGTTTGTCGTGGGCAAGCACGCCGTCCGGCGCCGCATGGTCACCCAGATCAGCGCCGAGGATCGGGTGGCCTACCTGTACAGCAGCAGCCTGGGCTGCGACGCCACCCGCCTCGTCTTCGACGGCACCACCCTCATCGCCGCCGATGGCCGGCTCCTGGCCGAGGGCGATCGCTTCCGCTTCGACGCCGATCATGTCCTCGTCGACGCGGTCATCGACCTGGACAGCCTCCGCGCGATCCGCATGGAGGAGGGCTCGTGGCGGCAGCAGGTCGACCAGGCGATGGCCGGCACCCTGGGCCCCCTCCCCCGCATCACCAAGGTCCGGGGGGATTTCTCGTCACATGAGCCCCCCCCGGCGCCCGAGCCCTACTGGCTGCACGGCACCCACGAGGTCGTCTCCCCCGATCCCTCGCTGCATTGGCTCGTGGAGCGGGGGCAGACGCCGGTCTTCGGCCCGCGGGACCTGCCCCACCTGGAGCTCGAGCTGGCCCTGGCGCTTGGACTCCGGGAGTACCTGCGCAAGTGCGGCATCGAGCGGGTCACCCTCGCCCTCTCGGGCGGACGGGATTCGGCCATGTGCGCGGTGTTGCTCCACCGGATGTACGGCTACGACCGGCCCGAGCTGCAGGGCGAGGCCCTGGCGGCCCACGTGGGCGAGCGCTTCATCGCCGCCTACCTGGGCACCGACCACTCGAGCACCGCCACCCGATCGGCGGCCCAGGCCCTGGCATCCGAGGTGGGCGCCACCTTCTTCGATGGCGCGATCCAGGAGGCGGTGGACACCCACCTCGACATCATCGCCGCCATGACCGGCACCCGCCCCTCGTGGGAGGAGCCGGCCCACGACATCCCGCTCCAGAACGTCCAGGCCCGCCTGCGGGGGAGCCTCATCTGGATGATCGCCAACCTGGGCCGCTCCCTGCTGGTGAGCACCTCCAACAAGTCCGAGGCCGCCGTCGGCTACACCACCATGGACGGCGACACCTCGGGGGGGCTCTCGCCCATCGCCGACGTGCCCAAGTCCCTCGTGACCCTCTGGCTGGACTGGGCCCGTCGCTTCCACGGCTACGAGAGCCTCGAGGCCGTCCTGGGGACGCCGGCCACCGCCGAGCTCCGCCCCGCCGAGCGCGCCCAGACCGACGAGTCGGACCTGATGCCCTACGACATCCTGGACCGGCTCATGTACCAGTTCGTCCAGCTCGGCCAGGACCCGGTCGAGATGTTCGACGCCCTCTGGCCCGAGCTGGCCCCCCGCTACGACGACGACCCCGGCGCCTTCGCCGCCCACATCCGGACCTTCGTGCGCCTGCTGTGCTTCGCCCAGTGGAAGCGGGAGCGCTTCGCCATCAGCTTCCGGGTCACCGCCTTCGACCTGGACCCCAAGACCGGCTTCCGCTTCCCGCCCGTCCAGGCCCCGTTCGTCGAGGAGCTGGCCGAGCTGGACGACCGCGTGGCCGCCCTCCTCGACGAGCGCGACGAGCGCGACCCCCACGACGCGGGCGAGGCCTGAGGATGGCCTCCCACCCCCCCGTGAAGGACGAGGTCCGCGCCCTGGTGCGCCACGGGCGCGACGCCGTCGTCACCACCGGCGGGCTCACCGCCACGGTGTGGGGGGTGACGCTCCTCGACTGGCTGCTGGGCGGCGCCATCGCGGCCTGGAGCGTGACCCCGTGGACCCTGACCGGCCTGTTCGGCATCCTCGTGATGCCCTTCGTCCACGGAGGCCTGCTCCACCTGCTGGCCAACACCCTCGCCGGCATCCCGCTGCTCCTGCTCGCCGCCGAGCGTCGCGTAGCCGATGTCTTCGTCGTGGCGGGGGTCAGTACCCTCACCGGTGGCCTGACCGCCTGGCTGCTGGGGGGCGCCGGCACCGTCCACATCGGCGCCAGCGGCGTCGTCTTCGGCCTCATGGGCTTCCTCATGGCCCGGGGCCTGTTCGAGCGGCGTCTGGTGCCCATCGCCCTGTCCCTGACCACCCTCTTCGTCTTCGGAGGGAGCCTGCTCACCCTCCTCCCCATCGCCGCGGGCATCTCCTGGCAGGCCCACCTGGGCGGCTTCCTCGGCGGGATCCTGGTGAGCGCGATCCTGGGCCGCCAGCTCCGCGAGCGGGGTTAGCCCGCATCCCTCATGACGCGCTCTGCTGCGCCGGCGATCTGCCTGTTGCGCGCTGCCCTCTCTGTCGCTCCCTCGGTCGACGTGCCTCGGCACGCCTTCCCTCGGTCGCTCGTCGAGAACCGCGCTCACGACAGCATCTCGCCGGCTCGCGACGAGCTGTCATGACGGATGCGCGTTAGTCTCACCATTGGCTCAGAAGCCGAAGAAGCTCCGGACCGCGTTGGCGGCGGCGCGGGCGGCGGCGGCCACGCG
>CAZPJM010000098.1:0-15642 GCA_964586865.1 uncultured Enterobacteriaceae bacterium | reverse complement strand
CGCGAAGACCGTCGCCCCGGCGCCGCGCGCGCCCCGGCGACCGGCGCGGCCGGCACCGCCGAGCCCGGATCTGTGGGTGGCTCCCGCTCCGCGGCCGACGGGCCCGACAGCGCGGATCCCTGCCTGGACGATCCATTCGGTCGCGCCTGCGTGGCCAGTCGCCGCGAGGCCCTCGCGGCCCCCAGCACGGCCATCCAGGCCCAGCAGCTCGCCCACGCCATGTCCCGGGTCCAGGACCCCCAGGTGGCGGGCAACATCCTCGAGGCCACCAACACCTTCCTCTCCCGCCACGGCGACGCCCCCCAGGCCGACGACGTCCGGGCCTGGCGCGTCGAGGCCGCCTTCTTCGCCGCCCGCGCCGACCGGGTCGTGGAGTACGCCGACGTCTTCAAGGCCGTCGCCGGAGCCGACCACCCGGCCCACGCCGACGTGGAGCGCTTCCGGCGGATCGCCACCCTCCGCCAGGCCGCGGTGGGCCAGGCCCGCGGTGGTGACTGTCGCCGTGCCCTGCCGCTCCTCCGCGAGCTCGTGGGGCTCGAGGTCGGCGTCCGCGCCGAGGAGGCCCGGGCCTGGCTCGGGGTGTGCGCCTGGCAGGTGGGCGAGCACCGCGAGGCGGAGCGGGTCCTCGGCCAGGTCCAGGCGGCGCGCCTCGATGCCTTCATGCAGGCCCGCATCCGGCACGTCTGGCTGAAGCTCGACCCCGACGCGGTGGATCCCGAGCGGGTGGTGGGCGACGCGCCGCGCTGATCCGGGCGGCGCCACCCCCGTGAGGCAGCCCCCCGCCAGCGCGGCCCCCCCCTGGTCGCACCCGACGTGGGCGGTAGGCTCCCCTCCCCGCCCGGAGTTCCCGTGTCCGACCGACCGTTCGACATCGTCGTCTACGGCGCCACCGGCTTCACCGGCCGCCAGGCCGCCCGCTACCTGGCCGAGCACGCCCCCGAGGGCCTGCGCTGGACCATCGCCGGCCGCCGCGCCGAGGCCCTGGAGCAGCTCGCCGGGGAGCTGGGCCTGGAGGCCGCACCCATCGTGGCGGACAGCACCGACGAGGACAGCGTCGACGCCATGGTCGGCCAGGCCCGGGTGCTGCTGACCACCGCCGGCCCCTTCGCCCGGTACGGCACGCCCGTCGTGGCGGCCTGCGTGCACCACAAGACCCACTACGTCGACATCACCGGCGAGTCCCCCTGGGTGGCCCGCATGGCGGAGCGCTTCCACGACACCGCCCGGGAGGACGGCACGGCCATCGTGCCCTTCTGCGGCTTCGACAGCGTGCCGAGCGACCTGGGGACGTGGTTCACGGCCCGGGCCCTCCAGGAGCGCACCGAGGGCGATGTGGGGCGGGTGACGGCCGCCTTCGCGGTCTACGGGGGTGGCCTCAACGGCGGCACCCTGGCCAGCATGCTCCACCTGGCCGAGCAGTTCCCCGCCCGGGACCTGGCCGATCCCTTCCTGCTGGTCCCCGGGCGCACCACCCGCGAGCAGTGGGCGGCCCACGCCGATCCGCGGCGTCCGGTCTACGACCCCCAGCGGGAGCGCTGGATGATGCCCTTCTTCATGGGCCCGGTGAACACCCGGGTGGTCCGCCGCTCGGCGTGGCTCCTCCAGGAGCGCGGGGAGGGCTACGGGCCCGACTTCGCCTACCAGGAGTTCCTGGATGTGAAGAAGGGCTCGCGGACCCGGGCGTGGGGGGCCACCCTGGCGCTGGGCGCCGGGCTGTCACTGGTCCAGCAGAAGCTGGGCCGCAAGCTCCTCGAGGCGGTGGGGCCATCCCCGGGCGAGGGCCCGTCGGACGCCTCGATGGACCGCGGTGGCTTTCGGGTGATCTACCGGGCCGAGGCCGCCGACGGCGCCACGACCCTCACCGCGCGGATGGAGTGCGAGGGCGACGCCGGCAACCGGAGCACGGTGCGCTTCCTGGCCGAGGCGGCCCTGACCCTGGCCGTCGACACCACCGCCCTCGACCTGGGCCCGGGCAAGGGCGGCGTGCTCACCCCGGCGGTCGCCCTGGGCGGCCCCTACCTGGAGCGACTCCGCGCGCGCGGTGTCAGGATGGCGGTGAGCTGAACCCCACCGGCGGCCCCCCATGCACGGCGCTCTCCTCATCCTCGGCCCCCCTCTCCTGGTGCACCTGGTCCTGCCCGTGGTCACGGGCGTGATGGCGTGGCGCGCCCGCCCCGACACGCCAGCCCGGGCCGGGCTCCGGCGGGGGGGCGCGGTCCTGATCGCGAGCGCCCTCCTCGAGACGTTCACCTGGCTCGCCCTGGTCGGCCTCCCCATGGTCATGGTCCCGGAGGTCCGCCGGATCCGGCTTCCCGGGTCCCTCGACATGACCCCGATGGACCTCGCCCTGATCCTCATCGTCTCCGGCCTGCTGCTCTGGTGGCTGGTCCGCGTGGCGGGCGTGGCCCTGGTGCTCGGGGGCCTGATGGGCCAGGTCCGGGCGGATCGCGCCGCGCTGCTGGCAGGCGCGGGCCCGGAGTGAGGCCACCGCTGGGCGTCCAGGCCGTGGCATGCTGCACCCGGAGGTCCGCGTGTCCCGGGTCCGACTGACGCTGCGGCTGGCGGAGGGCCACGCCATCCCGCTGGTCCTGGACGAGGACGACCCGGGCCTGGACCAGGTGATGCGGGCGCTGGCCGGCCGCGCCCACCCCATGGACGATGCCAGCGCCCACCTGCGGGGGCGGCGCCTGAGCGTGGTCCTCTACCTGCACCGCCACCCCCGGCCCTTCGCGGGCGGCGGGCTGGTGGTCTTCGACCACGCCGGAGACCCGGCCGAGCGCCGCCGCGCCGAGGGCTTCCGCACCTTCGAGCCGGCCGACAACCGCCTGGTGGCCTTCCCGAGCCTGGCCTTCCACCAGGTCCGGGCCGTGCGCTGTCCGGGCGGCGCGTGGGCCGACGGCCGCTTCACGGTGAACGGCTGGGTCTGGGAGGAGGCACCATGATGACGGGCGTCCTCACCGCCGTGCCCCTGCTGCTCCTGCTCCTGATCGCGGCCACGCTCGCCGGCGCCTGCGCCGTGGTGGGCGGCCTGCTCCTGCGCACGCGGCGAGGGGCCGGCGGCGTGCTGCTCCTCGGGGGCGCCCTCTCCGCCCTGGCCTTCCTGGGGGTGCCGGTCCTGGGCGTGGTGGTGCTCATCGTGTCCCCCGACGGGTTCGAGGTCTTCCTGCCGTGGGTGTTCGTCCTCCCCCAGGTCCTGCTGGCGGGCACCCTCGTCGCCGGTCTCGCGCTCCTCCGCCGGGACGCCCCCTGACCCCGTGAGGCGCCGCCGCAGCCCCGCGCGGCGGAAGGCTTCCCGGTCCGCCCGAGGTCGGCGCGCTATGCTCGCCCCGCCTGCCCGGAGGCCCCGTGCGCACCCTGGCCCTCGTCCTCATCGGCTCCCTGCTCTCCGACCTCTGCGCCACCGAGGAGATCGGCCTGGGCTCCGGGACCATCACCGTCCACAACGACGACGACGTCAACCACGAGATCATGGTCTCGGACAGCGCCACCTGCTTCGCGGGCATGCGCACCGAGCTGGGCCCCAACACCACCCGCGCGTTCTCCATCGACGAGGCGGGCGCCTTCTTCTGCATCGGCGAGGGGGGCGGCGCCCAGGTCCAGGACGGCCGCCGCTACGTGATCCGGGGCGGGGCCCTGGCGCCGGAGTAGTCGGTGCGGCTCCTCGCCCACGCCGGCCCGCCCGACGCCCTCGACCTGTGGCTGGGCCTGGACGACCGCGATGCCCCGCCCGACGCGCTGCGCTGGACCCTGGACGGCGCCCCGGTGCGCCCCGAGGTGCTCCGTCCCCTGGAGGCGGTGCGGATCGGCGAGGCCGCCCCCGCCGACGGTGTGCCGCGCATGATCACGGGGGGCTTCCGCATCCCCGTCGAGGGACCCGGGCCCTTCACCGTCCAGGTCGAGGACGAGGCCGACCGGGCGCGCCTCGTCACCCGCCCCGTGCCCGCGGATCTGCCCGCCGAGGGCGAGGGCTGGCTCAACATCCTGCTGGGCTCCTGCTTCGACCGGAACATGGAGCGGGCACCCATGCTGGCCTCGCGGGTGGTGCAGCACCTCTCGGAGGACCCGGACCTGCGGCCCGACCTGACCTTGCTGATGGGGGATCAGGTCTACCTGGACGTCCCCCCGGCCGAGGTCCTCGGCCGCATGGGCGAGCCGGGGCTGGCCGGGATCACCACCCAGTTCGAGCAGGACTACCGCCTGAACTGGATGACCCACCTCCACGGCCTGCTGGCGTCCGCCCCCTTCGTGTGCGTGCCCGACGACCACGAGTTCTGGAACAACTACCCGGCCCGGGTGGCGTGGCTGCCCCGCACCCTGTCGGCCCGGGGGCGGGGGGAGTGGGAGCAGGCCGCCCGCCGCTGCTACGACGCCTTCCAGCGCAGCGTGGGGCTCGACGATCCGGTCATCCTGGAGCTGGGACCGGTGAGCCTGTTCATCCTGGACACGCGGACCCACCGGACGGTGGCCCGGGACCGATGCGCCCATCCCGAGCACGTGGACGTCCTCGCGGCGTGGGCGGACCGGGTCCGGGAAGCCGGTCGATGGGGCGTGTTCATGACGGGCCAGAGCCTGTTCAAGCCCGCCGTCAGCGACCTGCGGGGGTGGCTGACCGACTACGAGCTCCCGAACTACGGGGACTTCGGGCGGATCCTGGGGATCCTGCGGGGCCTGGCGACCCCGGAGCGGCCGGTGCTGTGCCTGACGGGCGATGTGCACTACGGGCGGGTGATCCAGGCCAGCGACGACCGGGGGCGTCCCGCCCTGTACGAGATCATCGCCTCGCCCCTGAGCCTGTGCAGCGACCCGCGCAGCGCCCACCAGCCCCTGCTGTCGACCCTGTACCAGCGGGTGTTCGGCGATTCCTGGGTGGGCCTGAACCGACCGTGGCCCCGCCACCCGACCCCAGCGGTCCCGCCGGGGCGGCTCGACCTCGAGGCGGGGAGCCTCAAGCCCGCCCTGCGCTTCTCCCAGCGCGGCAACCAGCTCGCGCTGCTGGGCCTGCGCCGCGGCCCCCGGCCCGGACGCCTCCAGTGGCGCGTGGGCTACGTGCCCCTGGTGCCCGATCCGGCCCGCTGGACGCCCACCTGGGTGGGGCCCTTCGACCCGGTGGTGGGCATCGACCTGCTGGCCCCGCTGGGGCTGTCGCTGGCGGGCACGGTGGGGCTCAACCCCCAGGTCTGAGCCCCCCCCGGTGGCGGGCGCGAGGCCCGCGGGCCCGGCTCCCGCGAGGAGCACACCCTAGTCGTCGGCCCAGACCTGAGCGGGATGGCCGTCCACCGGGGCCACGATCCGCACGATCTCGCCCGGACGCGGCTCGTGCGCCCGCCCGTCGGCGCCCCGCTCCACGTACTTGGGGAACAGGACCAGCCCGTCCAGGGGGGCCAGGATCTCGGGGGTCCCCGGCGCCGAGAGCCGCTCGCCCTCGCCCACCGGGTGGAAGTTGACCAGCCCCTCCCGCAGGCGCATCGCCGGGTCGTCGAAGGCGCACCGCCACCGGGTCTCGAGGAAGGTGAGCTCGGGCGCGGCCTCGGCCGCCGTCTCGAGGGCCTGGCCGCGGCCGACGTGGTCCGCCACCCGGAGCAGCCGGGTCAGGGCCTCGGTCGCGCGGTCCCGGGCGACGGGATGGAAGCCCTTGGGCCCCAGCTCCAGTGTCAGGCCCGGCCGGCCCAGCCGACGCACGTACTCGTCGGCGCAGCAGGTGCCCGGCGAGAAGGAGGCCTGGGGGGGGCGGGTGACCCAGGTGGAGGCCACCCCGATGGCCCGTGCCCAGCGCCAGCCCTCGGGAGACCACGGGAAGATCCAGAAGGGCCGGTCGGTGTGGAGGATGGTCTGGTGGAGGTCGAGGAAGACGTCCGCCTGGTCCAGCAGGGGCTTGAGGGCCCGGGCCCGGCGGCCCTCGTGGTTGTCGGGGGGGTGGTGCACGAAGACCCGGTTGAGGTCGGCCTCGAGGAAGCGGCGGTCCCGGGCGCCGGCCTCGGCATTGCCGATGAAGACGGTGAGAGGCCCCCCGTAGGCGCGCCGGCCCGCCCGGAGATCCTCCACCAGGTCCACGACCGCGGGCAGGCTCCCCACCTCGTCCCCGTGGATCATGCAGCCGACCACCACGTGCAGCCCGTGGTCCCCACCCGGGTGGTGGTGGTGACGGGGGAAGTCCCAGGGCCCGGCGACGCGGGCCTGGTCGAAGCGGTCGAGGAGGGCGTCGAGCATGGGGTCTCCGGGGGACACCTCGCCCTATCGCGCGAGGCGCCACCGGTGCAGGAACGGGATGGCCGAGTGGACCGCAGCGTGTGACCGGCCCGACATGCCGCCTCGCACCCGACTGGTCCTCCGTGGCGTCCTGGTGATCGTCCTCGGCCTCTACATCCTGCTGGGCCCCGGATACCGGCAGGTCCTGGGGGGCCGCGAGAAGGCTGTTCGCAACTGGGTCATGTACAGCGGCTTCGCCCGGGACGCCTGTGCGGCGGACCTCTGGCTCGAGGGGCCCGACGGCTCCCGCGAGGTGCTCGACCGCTTCCAGGTCCTGGGCGGAGAGCCCTGGTGGACCCAGTCCCGCTCCCGGCGGCGCCTGCGCCGCGACCAGCTCGACATCACCGTGCGCCGGGTCTGCGCGCGCCTCCCCGACCCGGGAGCCCTGCGCGCCCGGGTGCGGTGCGGCACCCGCCGGTCGTGGACGACCGAGTACACGCCCGATGCCCCCGCCTGCCGGGTGGCCCTCGAGCGCATGCGGGCCCGGAGGGCGCGATGAGCCCCGGTCGGTGGTTCGTGGAGCGGGTCCTGGCCTTCGAGGGCTCCACCCGCGCCATGGCCCTGCTCCGGATCGGCCTGGTCCTCACCATGTGGGCCCGCCTGGCCGAGTCGGTCCGCCCCTTCGACGATCTGCGCCCGAGCCGGCTCGTCCTGTCCGCGGCCTTCTTCCTCCTCACGCCGCTGCTCCTCGCCGGGGTCGGCACCCGGGTGGTGGCCCCGCTGAACGCGCTGCTCCTCGTGGTCCTCTACTTCGGCTTCGGCCTGGGGAACTTCGGTCTGCCGGAGGTCGAGCCGTGGTCCCACCACCACATCTACGCCATGGTCGTCCAGGGGGTGCTCCTGGCGCTCACCCCCTGCGGCCGCTCCCTGTCCGTCGACCGGTGGTGGGCGGTGCGACGGGCCCAGTGCGCGGGCGAGGCCATTCCCCCCGAGCGCGGACCCCTCTGGGCGACCCGGCTCATGGTCCTGCAGGTGGTGGCCATGTACGCCTGGACCGCCTGGGACAAGACCTTCCCGGGCTTCCTCCTGGGCGATCGCATGGGCATGATGGCCGCCGAGCTCTACTTCGCCGGGGATCTCCCCGATGTACCGGGCCTGGACCTCCTCTTCACCGCCATGGGATCCGCCACCCTGGCCATCGAGTGGCTCCTGCCGGTGGCGCTCCTGTTCCGGCGCACCCACCGGTGGTCCATCCCCCTCGGTCTGCTCCTCCACGGGATCATCTTCATCAGCCTGCCCGTGGGCACCTTCTCGGCGACCATGTGGCTCTTCTACCTGGCCTTCCTCCCGCCCGACGCGGTCCATGACGCGCTGGAGCGGGTGATGGGCCGGCCCCCGCCCCCCGACGCGTCCGACGCGCCCGACGCGCCAGCCCAGGCCTGACCCACCCCGCCCGGGCGTGCGCGGGCTACTCGGCCTCGAGCGCCGCCAGGCTCCGGGCCATGGCCTGGTAGAGCGGCCCGTCGAAGGCCTTGGCCGGGGCCGCCATGTCGAGGAGCAGGGTCTCTTCGCCCAGCTCCACGTAGTAGACGTACTTCCGGACCGGCGCCTCGCCCTCCCGCTGCCGCAGCGTCTCGAAGCGCACGCCCCCCCCGGCGATGTCGTGGTCCTGCTCGGACTGGATCTTGTCGAGCACCTGCTCCTGCATGGCGCGGAAGCGATCGGCGTGGTCCCGCCAGCCGCGGCTGGAGGGGAGGCGCTGGACGATGACGGCGTGATCGCGGTCCTTGCCGCCGGGGGCCCACAGCCGCGTGCGACCGAGCTCGGGCTCGTGGGCGGGGGTCCAGCCGGGGGGCGCCTGCAGGACCAGCCCCAGGTGTTCGACGGGGACGGGCGCGGCCTCGGGCATGGGCGAGGTGGCGAACCAGCCGCACCCGCCCAGGGCGAGACCGAGGACCAGGACCAGGGCCGGGAGTCGGGACATGAGACCTCCGGGGAAGGGGGAGGGCCTTAGCCTGCCTCGGGGGAGGGGCCCCGACGGAGGGCGCTGCGCACGGCGGCGACCGAGACGGACTCCCCCGCCAGCACCACCCCGTCGAAGCGGGCCGCCAGCGCGCGGTGGGCGGCGGCGCTGGTCCGGTCCTGGCGCTCGCCGTAGCCCTCGGCCCACCGGGCGATCCAGTCCACCCGCGCATCGCGGGCGGCGGTATCGGGAAAGCCGTGCAGGGGCGCGCTGCGGGCCCGCACCCGGGCCGCACAGACCGCCGGGTCCGTCGTCAGCCAGATCAGCACCCGCGTCCGGGGCAGGGCCAGGGCGGCCAGATCGGCGTAGGCCCCCTCCACCACGAAGTTCGCGCGCCCATCGAGCCAGGCCCGGGTGGCGTCGCGCTGGCGAGAGGGGGCCCGCATGAGCCGCGGCCGGTCCGGGTGCCACACCACGTCGTCGAGCGAGAGGAGGGGGCGGTCCAGGGCCCCGGCCAGGGCGCGCCCCAGGGTGGTCTTGCCCGAGCCGGCATTGCCCACGATGACGATGCCCTCCTTCACCCGTCCCGGTCCGGCGGGGCCAGCCAGGCCAGCGTCGCCCCCCAGCTCCCCCGGGCCCCGTCGGCCAGCGTGTAGCGGAGCACCGCCGGGTGCCGCTCCAGCAGGGCGTGGACCGAGCGCTGGAGGTGACCCCGCCCCTTGCCGTGGACGATCCGGACCTGCAGCACCCCGGCCGCCCGGCACGCGTCGAGCCAGTCGGGCACCAGGGTCCGCAGGTCCCGGGGCCGGAAGCTGTGCAGGTCCAGCTCACCGCCACCCACGTCGATGTCGAACAACCCGTCGAAGGCCGACGGGTCCCAGGGCTCGTCCTCGATGTCGCGCCAGCGGGACATGAGAGGGCCCTATCCGCCCCGGCGGGCCCCTCGCGAGCCCTCCCCCGCGCGGGCCGCGCGCCGAGAGGCTATACGGCCGGCGGCAGGGAGGAGGGCCCATGACCGCCACCGCCGCCGACCCCACCGCCCCCGAGGCCCCCGAGGCCCCCGGCGTCGCGCCCCGCCCGGACCTGTCCGTGGTGGTGCCCGCCCTGAACGAGGTCGACTCCATCGAGCCCCTGTTCGCCGAGATCCGGGACGTCCTCGAGGGCGCCGGCCTCTCCTTCGAGCTGGTCTTCGTGGACGACGGCTCCACCGACGGCACCACCGACCGCATGGCCTCCCTCGCCCAGGCCGACCCCCGGGTGCGGATGGTCGAGTTCGTGCGCAACTTCGGCAAGTCGGCCGCCTACATGGCGGGCTTCGCCGAGGTACGCGGCCGGCTGGTGGCCACCCTGGACGCCGATCTGCAGGACGACCCCAACGAGCTGCCCGGCCTGATCCAGCGCCTCGAGGACGAGGGCTGGGACATGATCATCGGCTGGAAGCAGGGGCGGGCCGGCAACGAGCCCCACAAGGCCCTGCCGAGCAAGGTCTTCAACGGGCTCATCGCGCTCCTCTTCGGGCTGCGCCTGCACGACAGCAACTGCGGCTTCCGGATCATGCGCCAGGAGGTCGCCCGATCCCTGGATCTCTACGGCGATCAGTACCGGTTCATCCCCGAGCTGGCCCACGTCAAGGGCTTCCGGGTGACCGAGCAGGGGGTCCACCACCGCAAGCGCCGCTTCGGCCGCAGCAAGTACGGCCCCAAGCGCTTCTGGACCGGGCTGCTGGACCTGCTCACCGTCCGCTTCATCACGGCCTTCGCCGACCGTCCCCTCCACTTCTTCGGCACCTTCGGCCTGCCCTTCTTCCTGGTGGGGGGCCTCCTCGAGGTCTACGTCCTCGGGGCCAAGCTCCTCGGCAGCACCTTCCAGTCGCATGTGGCGGCCATCATCATCGGCGTCATGCTCATCATCATGGGCTTCCAGTCCCTGATCACCGGCCTCATCGGCGAGATGCTCTCGGCCAACCAGCGGGCCCGCCGCTACGTGATCCACCGGCGGGAGGGCCGGTGAAGGGGCCGGACACGTCGAATCACCGCAAGTACACCGAGGGGGCCGAGAACCCGGTGGTGGGCGCCCTCCTGGACCGGCTCTTCGCGGCGGTGGCGCGGGACCTGCGGGCGCTCGGGCCCGAGAGCCTGCTGGATGCGGGGGCGGGTGAGGGGCACGCCCTGGACCGGCTGTCCAAGGTGCTCCCCGCCCGGGTGACCGCCTTCGACCGCAACCCGGACGCGGTGGCCTTCTGCGCCGGGCGCCACCCCGAGGCACGGGTCGAGGTCCAGGACATCCACGAGCTGCCCTACCCCGACGACGCCTTCGACGTGGTCCTCTGCATGGAGGTCCTGGAGCACCTGGACACCCCCGCCCGGGCGCTGGGCGAGCTCACCCGGGTGGCGCGGCGGGCCCTCGTGCTCACCGTGCCGTTCGAGCCCTGGTTCCAGCTCGGCAACCTGGTGCGCGGCAAGTACCCGGAGACCCGGGGCAACCACCCCGAGCACGTGCAGCACTGGGGGATCGCGGGCTTTCGCGCCTTCCTGGCCCGGGAGCCTGGCCTGGAAGGGATCCGGGTCCGCCCGGTGGGTCCCTGGCTCGTGGGCACGGCCCAGCCGGCGCCGAGCGACCCGCTGGCATCGGATCCGCGGTAGGTCCCGGCGCCGGTACGACCTCCAGCATCAAGGAAGGCGGGCCCTGGTCCGACCCCCCCTCATGTGGGGTAGGCGATGACTTCTTCGCCCATCGATGCAGGGGATCCGACGCTGGCCACGGCGCTGGCCATGGCGGTCGTCGCCGCCGCGGCCGCCCTGATTCTGGTCGGCGTGCTGGACCCGGCCTCGCACTCCTCCCTCGAGGTCTCCTCGGCCTTGGGGATCGCGGCCGGCGCCACCGGCGTGGAGCTGCTCCGCCGCCGCGGTGCCGTGGGCCCGCCCCTGGCCGGGCGCGTGCAGGTGGGGCTGGGAGGCCTGCTCTGGCTGCTGCTCCTGGCGCGGCACGGCACCCCGCTCGGGCCGGCGATCGCGTGGGGCGGGGCCCTTGTCGTGGCGGCCTACGCGATGGGCCCCCGCGGCCTGGGGCGACGGTGGGCGGTGGGTGTGGCCCTGGTGTTCGGCGTCGGCCTCGTCATCGGCCTCCCCGCACAGGCGCCGCCGGGCGGGCTGCTGATCCTGCACACCGCCGGCGCCATGCTCGTCGTGATGCTCTGCCTGGCGGTCCGCAGCCGGCAGCAGGCCGAGCTGGCGACGGCGCTGGCCACGACCCGGGCCTCGCTCGTCACCGCCGCCCGGACCCAGCGCTCCTTGCGCGAGACGCTGGACGCGGCGGTGCACTTCACCCGCGAGGAGGCCGCGCAGGCCCGTCGCGCCGCCCAGGCCCGGGAGGAGCTGGTCGCCCTGGTGGGTCGCCGCCTCGACGATCGCGTCCAGGCCCTGGGGGCCGCCCTGTCGGATCTGGAGCGGGCGGCCCCCGGGGCCCCGCCCGCCGCCACCGCCGCCCGTCGGGCCGCCCTGCAGCGCCTCCAGAGGCTGGCCGCCGACGTGGGGGATCTGGCCGAGCCTCCGACCCTCACCCCCGAGCCGCTCGACCCGGCGGTGCTGCTGGCCGAGGTGGGCGCCGACCTGGCTGACAGCGCGATGATCCAGGGCGTCTCCGTGGAGACCCGCTGCACGGCCCGGGGGCGATGGTCGGGGGATGCGGAGCTGCTCCGCCGGGCCTGGGGGGCCCTCGCGGACAATGCGGTGCGCTTCGGGGAGGGCAGCCCGGTGACCCTCCGCGCCCGGAACGGGCCCCGGGGCGCGCTCCGCCTCGAGGTGCACGACGGCGGGCCGGGCATCCCCGAGGCCGCCAGGGGTCGGGTCACCCGGGCCTTCGAGCAGGCCGACGGCTCCACCACCCGACGCCACGGCGGGGCGGGGCTGGGGCTGGCGGTGGCAAGGAGGATCGCCGATCTGCACCGCGGGGACCTGCTCCTCGAGGAGAGCCCCTCCGGAGGACTGGCCGCCATCCTGGAGATCCCGGGGGACGTCGATGCTCCATGAGCGGCTGTGGAGCCGGGTGCGTCCATGGCTGCCCGGGAAGCTGGCCGGGACGAGCTCCGTGGAGCGCTACCAGCGCCGCCTGGTGGCCGCCGCCACCGCTGGCCTGGCGCTGGGCCTGGCTCTCGGGCCCCTCACCCTGACCGGGATCACCCTTGCCGGCGTCCTGGTGCTGGCGGGGCTGGCCCTGGCCCAGGCCCTGTGCGTCGCCCTCGCCGTGTGGGGCTCCCTTCCCGCGACCCTGCGCGGCCCCCAGCTCGTCCTGGCCGTCGCGCCCCTCCCCCTGGCCATCGTCGTGGCGCCCCCGGCCCTCTACTTCGCGATCTGGTGTATTCCGGCGGTGGCCCTCCCCTTCCTCGCCGCCCCCCACCGTCGACCGCTGCCCAGGGCGTTCCTGCACCTGCTCCACGGGCTCCTGGCCCTCGGCCTCATGCCGGGCGGCCCCCTGGCCCTGCAAGACGCGGCGATCCTGCCGGTGAGCACGGCCGGCACGGTCTGGAACGTGCTGGCGGCCCTGGCCGTCACCCTGGCGTGCACCGAGGCGGTCCAGGCCCTGCTCCGGCTGCAGCGCGACCACCTCTCGGCCGAGACCCGGGGCGAGCGGGGCCAGCTCGTGGCCCTGGAGCGCGACACGGACGCCCTCGGGGAGCAGCTCGTGGCGCTCGAGGACGCCCTCGTGGAGGCGCGCCGGGCCGAGGAGGCCAACGATCTCCTCCTGGCCCGTCTCCAGCACGAGATCCGCACCCCGCTCCACGCGCTCGTGGGGCTCCCCGCCGAGCCGGGCGCGGAGGCCGCGCGCCGCCGCCTCCACGAGGAGGCGCAGGCGCTGCTGGACACCCTGGCCGAGATCCTGGGCGAGGACGTGGGACGCAGCCTGGGCGATCGCCCGCCGGTCCGCCACGGTCCGGTGCTGGTGGTGGACGACAACCCGCTGAATCGGCGCATCGCCACCATGCAGCTCGCGCGTCTCGGCTTTCCGGAGGTCGTGGAGGCCGGCGATGGGTTCGAGGCGGTCGCGGCCTTCGCGCCCCGCAGGTTCGCCCTGGTCCTCATGGACCTGGAGATGCCCGGCATGGACGGCTTCGAGGCCATCCGGCACCTGCGGGCCGCCGACGATGCGCGAGACCCGGTCCCGGTGGTGGCGGTGACGGGGCACACCCAGCCCCGGCTCCTGGACGCCGCCATCGCGGCGGGCGCCGATCTGGCGCTGTCCAAGCCCCTCACGCCGGACAGCTTGGCGTGGCTTCAGCCCCGGACGCACGAGGACGCCCGCCAGGCTGGCTGACGGACGCCGTCGCGCCGGGCTCGACCCGGCGAGAATCGAGGGGTCAGTTCCCCATCGAGGCCATGTCGCTGTCGACCACCACCTCGAGGTCGTTGTCGACCACGTTGGCCCCGCCATCCAGGGCCTCCTCGGTGGCCTCGAAGCGCTCGAACCAGGTGTCGACGGTGCCCTCGAGGGTGACGGTGCCGTCCTCGACGCTCACCTCGACCTCATCGGTCTCCAGGAAGGGATTCCAGAACAGGTGGTCCTCCACGCGCTTCCGGATCTCGGCGTCGGAGCGGGGGGTGAGCACCCAGCCCGACTGCACGGGGTCCATCCAGACCCCCTGCTCCACGTCGTCCACCTCGATCTCTTCGTCGATGGCGGTCACGCCGGTGACCGAGGCCGCGAGCTGGCTGGCGCGGGCCTCGTCCCAGTGGGTGGGCACCTCGCCGTACAGCATGGCGCGGTTGTCCTCGACCTTCACGGTCAGGTCGTGGGGAGCGAGCCAGGGGTCGTGCTGGAGCACGTCCTCCACCCGGGACTCCACGCTCTCGTCATCCATCTCCTCGACGGGACGGACGCGGATCAGGTTCTCGACCCCCCAGACGCCGACCGTGTTGCGGGCATCCCGCTCGGCGGCCTGACGGGCCTGGAGGGTGCGGGCGGTGCCGGAGAGCGTGGCGTAGCCGTCCTTCACCCGCACATCGACCTTGGACGCCATCACCCGGGGATCCTGCCAGAGGGCGCGCCCGATGGCGGCCTCCACCGCGTCGTTCGAGCGGTCGGGCAGGGCGCCCTTGCGGAGCTTCTCGTCCTCGGCCCACCACTCGACGTCGAGCTTGTTCTTGACCTGCTGGACGCCTCGGACCCAGGCCAGCCGCTCGGCGTGGTCCTTCTCGGCCGCGCTGCCCACCGTGCCGGTGAGCTTGACCTTGCCCTTGCGGACGTCAGCGTCGATGAGCGCGTCGTCGATGGCCACATTCCACTTCAGGGCCTGTTCGATGTCGCGCTCGATGTCGTTGTCGCTGCGGTCGGCCTCGTCCGAGACCTCGATGTCGTTCTCCACATCGACCACGGCGCGCACGGTGCGGGCCTGCTTCGCGGCGAGCCAGCGCTCCTGCCAGGAGTCGACCTCGCCCGACAGGGAGACGGTGCCGTCCTCGACCAGGATCAGCACGTCCATCGAGTTGACGGCCGGATCCAGGACCAGGGTGCGATCCACGTCGTCCATGATGGCGGCGTCGGAGCGGGGGGGCATGTCGAGGGTGGTCTCGTCGACCACGCTCATGACCCCCTTGACGCGCCGGGCGATGTCCACGGCGCGCTGGCGGGCCAGCAGGTGGCTGGCCGAGCCGGTCAGGGTGACGACGCCGTTCTTCACCTCGGCATCGATCTCCAGGCTGCTCACGCCCTCCTGCAGGCCGAGCTCGCGCTCGACCGCGCTCTCGATGGAGGCATCGGAGAGGTCGCTCTGGCTGGCCGCGGCGGCCGGGACGACGGCGAGGGTGGACAGGAGGGCGACCAGGGAGGTCACGCGGACCACGGTGGGCTCCGGGAAGCCGGTTCATCTTGCATGTTTGCAACTATGCAAGGGACTGCAATTCCGCAACATGTGGCGGCACCCTCGCCCACGCGTCGTGACCCGGATGACGAAGCGCCCGGAGCGAGGGCTCCGGGCGCGCACGGGGGTCCCGTCCTGGGGGGAAGGCCGGACTACCAGCCGCGCCAGCGGCGGTGGTGGCGGGTGGCCCGCCACGAGCCGGCGACCCAGACGCCGCCGTTCCAGCGGCCGTCCACCCAGATGAAGCCGTCCCGGCGGGTGGGGCGCCAGTAGCCGTCGACCCAGCCCCCGCGGGGGTTGTAGTAGCCGTCGACCCAGACCATCCCGCGACGGTGGCGGGGACGCCAGTGGCCGTCGATCCAGAGCCGGCCGTTCCAGTGACCGTCCACCCACACCATGCCGGGGCGATGGGGGTTCACCGGGCGCCACACGCCGGGGATCCAGGTGCGGCCGTGCCAGCGACCGTCCACCCACACATGGCCGGCGCGGTGGTGGGGGCGCCAGGTGTGGGTCCAGGGCCGGGCGGGGGCCCGGTGGTGGACGAGCTGGCGGTGGGTCCGGACCGGGGCGCCGCGCACGTGACGCACCTGCCCGCGATGGGCGGCGGGGTGATGGGGCCGTGCCGGGGCGGCGGCGCGGT
>CAZPJM010000097.1:0-15661 GCA_964586865.1 uncultured Enterobacteriaceae bacterium | reverse complement strand
GGGACCGCCTGCTCCGGGCCCGGTGGGAGGCCGCCCAGCTCGCCCTGGATCGCCGCCAGGACGATCCGGTCCTGGCCGCCGCGATGGAGGGCCTGCGTCGCGGGAGCGCCGATCGCGCCGCCCACGCCGTCGAGGCCGCCGCCCGCGGGATGCACCTGGCGAGCCTGGCCGGCGCGGTCCCCGGCATGCCCTTCACCGCCCACCGCCTCGTCCCGGAGCGTCCCTCGGCCCCCTGGGAGGCCCTCCGGGCCCGGGTCCGTGCCGCGACCCCCCGACCGCGCGTGTTCCTCGCCAACCTGGGTCCCAAGGCCTCCCACAAGGCGCGCGAGGCCTTCGCCCGGGAGCTCTTCGAGGCCGGGGGCTTCGCCGTGACCACCCACGAGGGCTTCGTCGACCCCGACGAGGCCGCCATCGCCTTCGGCACCAGCGCGTGCACCGGCGCCTGCATCTGCGGCACCGACGATGCCTACGAGCGCGCCGTACCCCGCCTGGCCCGTCAGCTGACCGCCGCCGGGGCCGCCTTCGTGGTGGTGGCCGGCCGGTTCCCCGCCGATCCCGCCCCGTGGC
The DNA here is from genome assembly GCA_964586865.1 of uncultured Enterobacteriaceae bacterium. Taxonomy (GTDB): domain Bacteria; phylum Myxococcota_A; class UBA796; order UBA796; genus REDI01. The sequence goes on along the minus strand of CAZPJM010000097.1, from coordinate 15,094 downwards.
GCGAGGCCGGGGTCACCGCCGTCGTCCACCTCGGCGCCGATGTCCTCGCCACCCTCGGCGACCTGGCCGATCGCAGCCTGGAGTCCGCATGAGCCGCATTCCCGATCTGTCCGCGGTGGCCTGGGACGACCTCCCCGAACCCGAGCTGGATCCCCGGCCAGACCGCCGTCCCGCCGAGACCCCCGAGGGGATCCCGGTGGCTCCCCGGTACGACGCCAGCGCCCTCGAGGGGCTGGAGCACCTGGGGGGCGTACCGGGCAAGGCGCCCTTCGTTCGCGGGCCCTACGCCACCATGTACCGGACCCGCCCGTGGACCATCCGGCAGTACGCCGGCTTCTCGACGGCCGAGGAGAGCAACGCCTTCTACCGGCGCAACCTGGCGGCGGGGCAGAAGGGCCTGTCCATCGCCTTCGATCTGGCCACCCACCGCGGCTACGACTCCGATCACCCCCGGGTGGCTGGCGATGTGGGCATGGCCGGGGTGGCCATCGACAGCATCGCGGACATGCGCATCCTCTTCGATGGCATCCCCCTCGACCAGATGAGCGTGTCCATGACCATGAACGGCGCGGTGCTGCCCGTCATGGCCCTCTACATCGTGGCGGCCGAGGAGCAGGGGGTGAAGCCCGCCCAGCTCGCCGGCACCATCCAGAACGACATCCTGAAGGAGTACCTGGTCCGGAACACCTACATCTACCCGCCGGACCCCTCCATGCGGATCATCGCCGACATCTTCGCGTACACCGCCGAGCACATGCCCCGGTTCAACGCCATCAGCGTCAGCGGCTACCACATGCAGGAGGCCGGGGCGACGGCCGACCTGGAGCTGGCCTACACCCTCGCCGACGGCCTGCAGTACGTCCGGACCGGCATGGACGCCGGCCTCTCCCTCGACCGGTTCGCCCCGCGGATCAGCTTCTTCTTCGCCATGGGGATGGACGTCTTCATGGAGATCGCCAAGCTGCGGGCCGCCCGGCTCCTGTGGGCCCGCCTCGTGGCCCCGCTCGGCCCCGAGAACCCCAAGTCCATGTCCCTGCGCACCCACTGCCAGACCTCGGGCTGGTCCCTCACCGCCCAGGACGTGTTCAACAACGTGGGCCGCACCCAGCTCGAGGCCCTGGCCGCCGCCTTCGGCCAGACCCAGTCCCTGCACACCAACTCCCTCGACGAGGCCCTGGCGCTGCCCACCGACTTCTCGGCGCGGATCGCCCGGAACACCCAGCTCCACCTCCAGCTCGAGTCCGGCATCACCGACGTCATCGACGTCTGGGGCGGCTCCTTCCACGTCGAGCGGCTCACCGCCGAGCTGGCCGGCCGGGCCTGGACCCACCTGGAGGAGGTCGAGGAGCTGGGGGGCATGGCCCGGGCCGTCGCCTCGGGGGTGCCCAAGCTCCGCATCGAGGAGTCCGCGGCCCGGGCCCAGGCCCGCATCGACAGCGGGCAGCGCACCATCCTGGGCGTGAACAAGTGGCGACCCTCCACGCCCGACGACATCCCGGTGCTCAAGGTCGACAACGCCGAGGTCCGCCGGGCCCAGATCGCCCGCCTCGAGGCCCTGCGCGCCGAGCGCGACCCGGCCGCTGTCGAGGCCGCGTGCCACGCCCTCACCCGGGCCGCCGAGACGGGCGAGGGCAACCTGCTCGCCCTCTCCGTCGAGGCCGCCCGCGCCAGGGCCACCGTGGGCGAGATCAGCGCCGCCCTCGAGGCGGTGTACGGTCGCCATCGGGCCACCGTCGAGACCGTCAGCGGCGTCTACCGTGGGGAGGGTGGGGTGAGCGAGGAGCGCCTGTCCGACATCGAGCGCGCCGTGGCCGACTTCGAGGCCCTGGAGGGCCGGCGGCCGCGGATCCTGGTGGCCAAGATGGGCCAGGATGGTCACGACCGCGGCCAGAAGGTCATCGCCACCGCCTTCGCCGATCTGGGCTTCGACGTGGACGTGGGCCCCCTCTTCCAGACCCCCGAGGAGACGGCCCGGCAGGCGGTCGAGAACGACGTCCACGTGGTGGGCGTGTCGAGCCTGGCCGCCGGCCACCTCACCCTGGTCCCCGCCCTGCGCGACGCCCTCGCCCAGGAGGGCCGCCCCGACATCCGCGTGGTGGTGGGCGGGGTGGTCCCGCCGGACGACGTGCCCCGGCTCCTCGAGCTCGGCGCCACCGCCGTCTACGGCCCGGGGACCGTCATCGCCGATGCCGCCGTGGAGCTCCTCCAGACCCTGACGGCCGATCTCCGGGACGAGACCGACGCCGAGGCAGGATGAGCCGCGGGGCTCCCTGACCCGGACCTCTCGACTGCGACCGTAAGGCCACGCTCGGCGCACCGTTGGAGGCTCCCCTGGAGGTCCCGTGCTGCCCATCGTCTTCGCGCTGTTCGCCGCCGCCACCCCGTCGGGCCCCATGCCGACCCTCACGACGGTAGGCCCCCACTGCGGCTCCGAGCAGCCCATCGACGGGGACCTGGAGCTCACCTACACGGTCCGTGAGCAATCCTGCGCCCCGGGGGGGCTGTGCAGCCAGATCTCGTCGACGCCGCGCAGCGCCCGCTTCATGCGGGTCCACCTTCGCGGTTGCGAGGGGTACGTGCCGGGGCGGTTCGAGACCGCGGGTCGGCGGTGCGACGGGGCGCCGGTGTGGCGCTTCACGGGGCGCATCCCGTCGGGCGCGCAGATCTCCATCCGGGGCGAGGGGGCGAGCTTCGGGTGGCTGTCCACGACGGGCCCCGCCACGGGCCGGTGTCCGCCGCTGCGGACGCCGGGGATCCGACGCTCCGACCCCGAGACCGGGCCCGTCTTCACCACCGAGGTGCCGCTCGGCGCCGACGCCTTCGAGCTGCTGCAGGACGGCGATGGGACGCGGCTGCGCTGGCATGCCGAGCGCGATGGCGTGGGCAGCCTGGCGCCGGGCCACGCGGTGCTGGAGGGGGAGCTGGCCGCCACCCCCGCCGATCTGGAGGGGCAGACGGGCCGTCTGCGCACCCGGGTGGACCGCTGGGTCGAGCGGAGGACCTGGCCGGGCTACCGCGAGTGCTTCTACCTGGAGCGGATCCGATCGTGGCTCACGGTCGAGGGCGTCGAGGGGTCGGTCGAGGTGGTGCGTGAGCGGCGTCGAGCGGCGCGCGGCTGCGACGTCGACTGAGGCGCCAGGGAGCCGCCCGAGCCGCTCACCGAGGGTCCGGGCGGCTCGATATTGCAGACTGTATGGCTTGCATCCATGGTTCGGATTGCATACAGAGTGTGCAGACCCGACAAGGAGGAACCATGGAGACCCTGACCTACGCTGCTGGCTGGTTCGGTGTCCTGCCCGTCGTCCTCATGGCGCTGGTCACCGCGGCCATCACCCTGCCTCCCTTCATCTCGCTGGTGTACGGCCTGGTGGCCCCGCCGCGCCGGATGCCCGACGCGGTCGAGGAGGAGTGGACCGGAAACACCTCCTTCGCCGATGCGCGCACCCCCGAGGAGGAGGCCCGCGCCGCGGCCTGATCGCCCGCCCCGGGCGCGTATGCCCGGGGTGAGACGTCCCCCATGATCTTCGGGGGGAGAAAAACCGTGGCCGGCGAAGTACACCTTCCCCATGCGAAGGCGCCTCTCCATCGATGACCATGTGGACGGGGTCCTCCAGGGGGACAGGGCCACGCTGGCCCGCACCATCACCCTGGTGGAATCCCGCCACCCCGACCACCGGGCCCGTGCCCGTCAGGTGCTCGCCCGGCTGCTGCCCCACGCGGGCCAGGCTCACCGGATCGGCGTCTCGGGCGTGCCGGGTGCCGGCAAGTCCACCTTCCTCGAGACGCTGGGCCTGCGCCTGCTGGAGGCCGGCCATCAAGTGGCTGTGCTGGCCGTGGATCCCACCAGTGGCGTCTCCGGGGGCTCCATCCTGGGCGACAAGACCCGCATGGCGGGCTTGGCGGCCGATCGGCGTGCCTTCATCCGGCCCAGTCCCACCGGGGGACAGCTCGGCGGGGTGGCCCGGACCACCCGCGAGACATTGCTCGTGTGCGAGGCCGCCGGCTTCGACGTGGTCTTCGTCGAGACCGTGGGCGTGGGCCAGTCCGAGACCGTGGTGGCCGAGCTCGTCGACACCTACCTGGTCCTGATGCTCGCGGGCGCGGGCGATGACCTGCAGGGCATCAAGCGCGGGATCCTGGAGCTCGCCGACATCCTCGCGGTCCACAAGGCCGACGGGGACAACCTCCCTCGGGCCCGACAGGCCCGTCACGAGCTCGAGGCGGCGCTCCACCTCCTGCGCACGGACACGACGCTGTGGACGCCGCCCGTCCTCACCTGCTCCTCGCGCACCGGAGAGGGGCTGGACGCCGTGTGGGAGGCGCTCCAGGAGCACCGCCGCACCCTCGAGGAGGCCGGGCAGCTCCTGCGTCGCCGGCAGGCCCAGCAGCTCCGCTGGATGTGGCAGCTCGTGGAGGACGAGGTGGTCCGGCGCCTGCACGAGAACCTGGGTGTGCGCGCCGCCGCCCCCGACCTCGAGGCGGCCGTCCGCGAGGGGCGCCTGCCCGCCGCCGCCGCCGCCGAAGAGCTCCTGGCGGTGCTGGATCGCGCGGGCAGTGGGTGGTCGGGCGAGCCGGCCTCGCGCTGATCCTCCGAAGGCCGGTCTCTCGAGGGCCTCCGGCGGCTCCCGGCCTCCCCACGGCGGGCTCAGCGGTCGAGCTGGCCGCGGAGGGCCTCGAGCGCGGCGCGGGCATCCGGGTCGGCGATGGCGGCGGCGGCCGTCGAGACCCGGTCGGCGATGGTGTCGACCAGCCAGATCTCGGCGCGCTCGGGGAGGGGTGGGATCCGGAGGGCGCGACCGTCCTCCGCCAGCAGGGTGATCCCCCGCTCATGGGGGCGGACCGTCCGCACCTCGGACCACGCCATGCTGGCCTCGTCCACGGCGATGCGGTGGACGCCCACCTCGAGCCGGATCCGCCGACGGCGCTGGCGCAGCGCCGCCCAGGCCAGGAGCCCGGCCCCCACCAGCAGCAGCACGGCGTTGACGGTGAGGTTGGGCCAGGCCTGCCAGATGAGGGGCGGCGCCAGGGGGCCCAGGGCGAGCATCACGCCCAGGCCCAGGGTGGCGGCTCCCGCCGAGAGCGCGATGAGCGGGCCGACCGTCCCCGCTGTGGCCGAGCGAGGAACCCGCCCCACCAGCACCACCCGGTCCAGGTGCACCTCGGCCGTGAGGCCGGCCGGCGGGTCCTCCCGCATCGCCCGAGGCATGGGCGGGCGGCTCACCGCGCGCCCTCCCGGGTGGGGACCGCACGCGGTGGGCTGCGGCCGGGGGACGCCCTCACGCCGGACCCTCGGCGTCCCGGTTCACCGTGTCGGGAGAGAAGGCCGGGACGCACACCGCCACGTACTCGGCCCCGCCGGGCGCCGGCGTGCTGTAGCGGACCCACTCGCCAGGGCGCTGGATCACGGCCTGGCCGGCCGTCACGTCGAGGGTCCCGCCCTCGTGCTGCACCCGCAGGGTGCCGTGCAGCACGTAGGTGATCTCGGTGAAGGAGGGGCGCTGTCCGGGCTCCACCCAGCCCTCGGGGCTGCGCATGTGGGCGACGCTGACGGCGTCGTCGCCGGTGTTGACCCGCCCGGCGACCTCGTCGATGCGCTTGGGGCGCGTGCCGACGGCGGGGACCCGGGTGGGGGTGGGGATGAGCTCGGGCATGGGACCTCCTACGGGGGCCTATCCGCCAGGAGCCCGCCCCCGCACCGCGGCCCCGATCCCGGATCGTGACCGCCTCGCCCCCGAGGGGAGGGCCCGAGCGGGCTAGTCGGGCCCATGGACCGACGGCGTCAGGACCTGGAGCGGGACGGCTACGTCATCGTGCGGGGCCTCCTCGGTGAACGCGACCTGGAGAGGATCCGGGGTGGCTTCGATGCCCTGCACGCCCTGGCCGCCACCCTGCCCGCCGGCCGCACCGGGCTCGGCGGCGCGGACTTCGTCATCGACCGCGAGCCCTTCCGCGTGCGGCGGGTGGTGTGGTGCGGCGGCGCCTCCCCCGCCCTCGGCGCCTATGGGGACGACCCCCGCGTCCTCGCCCTGGTGGGCGCCCTCCTGGGCAGCGACACGGTGGTCCAGATCATCCAGCAGGCCCACTTCAAGGACCCGGGCGACGGGGTGGCGTTCGCGCTGCACCAGGACGCCTCCAACCGCCGCTACGGCTCGCCCCTGTGGACCGACGTGGACGGCCGCGGGAGCTTCGTCCAGCTCGCCATCGCCGTCGACCCCATGACCCCGGAGGCGGGCGGCCTGGAGGTGGTGCCCGCCTCCCACCGCGAGGGCTTCGTCGCCGACCCGGACACGGGCGCCCTGCCGGCCGCCTCCCGGGAGCACCCACGCCTGGGCCTCGCCCTCGACCCCGGCGATGCGGTCGCCTTCGGCCCCTTCCTCCTCCACGGCAGCGGGCCCAACCGATCCGACCGGCCCCGGCGCCTCTTCCTCCAGGGCTACGCCCTGCCCGGCGCCAACCATCGCGTCTATCCGGGATGCGGAACCGGGATCGTCCGGTCGGTGGCCTGACGTTCTAGCGCTCCTTCCGGCCGGCGTCCCGGAGGGCTTCCAGGGCGGCGCGGGCCTGCCCATCCTCGATGCCGTCGTGGGGGTGGGCCGCACCCGCGCGGATGGCCGCGAGCAGCCAGGCTCGATCGTCCTCGAGGGCCGCGGCGGGAATGCGCAGGCCGCTCGCCTCCCGGCCCCGGATCACCAGGCTGCCGTCGGGCGCCTGCTGCACGTCGGCGATCTCGGACCACGGGATGGAGGCCGCTCCGACCTGGAGCCGCAGCGCCGCGAACCGGATCCGGGTGCGGGGACGGCGCGAGAGCTGCCGGGCCAGGACGAGGACCCCCACCGCCACCACGGCCAGAACGGTGCCGGCCACGAAGGTGGCGTCGCCATCGGCCAGGTCGAGGACCATGACCACCAGGAAGAGGGCGAAGCCCGCGATCCCGAGGGCCCATGCGACCCGGTAGACGGTGTCGAGCCGGACGCCGAGGATGTGCGGCGGCTGCACCAGCGTGACCTCCAGCACCCCGCCATCGGCGCGGGGGTCCAGCGTCAGCGGCGGGGACGGCAGCTCACGCACGGGTGCGGATGGCGCCGATCCCCTGGACGATGCCGACCACGATCCCGCCCGTGATGCCGCCCACGATGAAGTCGGCCAGGGTGGTGGCGGGCCAGTCCATCCAGCCGGGGAGCAGGTGGATGAGGTCGTGGACCTGGTGCTCCAGGGGGGGGATGCCGTGGAGGATCAGGTGGCCGCCCACCAGCAGCATGGCGATGGTGCCGATCCAGGAGATCCCCTTCATGAGGTAGGGGGTGCCGATCAGCAGCGCCTGGCCCAGGCCGGCGGCCCCGCCTCCCCGCTTCACCAGGGCCTCGCCGGCATCGTCGAGCTTCACCAGGATGGCCACGAGGCCATAGACGCCCACGGTCATGATGACGGCGATGACGTAGAGGGTGGCCACCTCCATCCAGAAGCCGACCTCGGCCTTGGCGATCTCGGCCAGGCTGATGGCGACGATCTCGGCCGAGAGGATGAAGTCGGTGCGGATGGCGCCCCACACGCGCTGGTTCTCGACCTTCTGGAGCGCCGCCTCGTCGACCGCCACGGGGGTGCCGGGGGCGTCGGTGTCGTGGGTGGCGACGAGCTGATCGGGATCGGCCTCGACCGCCGGGCCGTCGTCGCTCGCCGGCCCCTGGGGCCCATCGCCGTGATGGTCGCCGTGCCCATCGCCGTGATCGTCGCCGTGAGGCAGGAACTTGTGGAGGATCTTCTCGACGCCCTCGAAGCACAGGAAGGCCCCGCCACACATGAGCAGGGGCGTGAGCAGCCACGGGGCGAAGGTGTTCAGGAGGAGCGCGCCCGGGACGAGGATGACCGCCTTGTTCACCATCGAGCCCAGGCCGACCTTGCCGATGACCGGCAGCTCGCGCTCCCGCCGGAGCCCGAGGGTCTGCTCGGCGGTCACCGCCATGTCGTCGGTGACCAGGCCGGTGGTCTTCTTGGATGCCGAGAGGGTCAGGGTGGCGACATCGTCGGCGATGGTGGCCACGTCATCGATGAGGGCGAGCAGCCCGCTGAACGCCACGAGGACCTCCGGGCGGAGGGTAGCACCCCCGCGGAGGGCCTCAACCGAACAGGTTGATGGGCAGCTTCAGGTAGGCGCGGCCGTTGTCCTCGGGGTCGGGGAGCTTGCCCGCGTCCACGTTGACCTGCACGCTCTGGAAGATGAGCTTGGGGGGGTTGAGGGTGGCGTCCCGCTCGGTCCGGAACTTGACGAAGTCCTCGCGGGATCGGGAGGCCGGGAGCTGCAAGTTGTGCTCCTTCTCCTCGCCGATGGTGGACTCGTACCGGAGCTCCCGGCCGCCCGGCATGTAGTCGTGGCCCACGAAGACCCGCGTCTCGTCGGGCAGGGTGTAGAGCTTGGTGGTGATGGAATCGTACAGGTCCTCGGCCGAGCCGGCGGGGAAGTCGCAGCGGCCGGTGCCGAAGTCGGGCATGAAGAGCGCGTCGCCGGTGAAGACCGCGTCCTCGATCCGGTACGTCGCGCAGGCCGGGGTATGGCCGGGGGTGTGCAGGGTCTCGATGCGCAGGCTGCCTGCCTCGAGGACCTCGCCGTCGTCGAGGAGCACATCGAACTGGCTGCCATCGGTGGCGATGCTGTCGGGGAGGTTGAAGACGCCCTTGAACATCTGCTGGACGACGGTGATCTTCGCGCCGATCCCCACCTTGGCGCCGAGCCGCTCCTTCAGGTCCTGCGAGCCCGAGAGGTGGTCGGCGTGGGCGTGGGTCTCGAGGATGTAGTGGACCTTCAGGTCCCGGTCCCGGACGAAGGAGACGACCTCGTCATTGGTCCGGGTGGACACGGCGACGGCCAGGGGGTCGAAGTCGAGCACCGGGTCGATGATCACCGCATCCTTCGTGGCCTCGTCGAAGACGACGTAGGTGAGGGTCCAGGTGGCTTCGTCGAAGAAGGTCTCGATCTGCATGATGGGCTCCAGTCGCGGGGCGCTCGCGCGCCCGTTCGACAGGGTTGCTTGCAGGGTCCGTGCCAGGCCTGATGCAGCCCCGGCCGGGCCGATGGACAGGGCCTCGAGGCCCCGATCCGCGGGGCCTGGCCCACGGCGCTGTGGTGGATGGCCCGATTGTGTTTCAGGTGGCCTGTTTCGATGCGGCCGGAGCCTGAAACAGGATTGCATCCGAGAGCCGGTCGGGCCCTGGCCCGGCGCCGCGCCCCGAAGCCGGCCAGGATCCTCCTGATCCCCACCCCGCCCAGGAGCCGATCGTCGGCCGCCCCCCACCTTCCGCACCACGGATCGCCATGGTGGTCCCGGGGATCAGGGCGAGCGCTTCGCCCGTCCCGGCGCGTGGGCGCCAGGTTCATCGCGCGGCGCCGGCTCGGCAGCCAGGCCCGCCCCCAGGGCCCGCCCCTTGAGCCGCGCCTCCTCCCACTCGGCGGCGGGGTCGGAGAGGTGGGTGATCGCGCCGCCCACCCCGACGGTGGTGCGCCGGTCCGTGCAGACGGCGGTGCGGATGACCACCGAGAGCTCCGCCGCCCCGTCCACGCCGAGCCAGCCGATGGCCCCGCCGTAGATCCCCCGCGCCGCCGGCTCGAGGGCGTCGAGGATCTCGACGGTCCGCTCCTTGGGGGCGCCGGTCATGCTCCCGGGGGGGAAGGCCGCGGCCACCGCATCGAGGGCGTCGGCCTCGGGACGGAGGCGGGCGGTGATGGTGCTGACCAGGTGGTGGACCGTCGCGAAGGCCTCGACGGCCATCAGGTCGGGCACCCGGACGGTCCCGGGCTGGCTGACACGGCCCAGGTCGTGGCGCAGGAGATCGGTGATCATCAGGTTCTCGGCGCGGTCCTTCACCGAGTCCGCCAGGGCGGCGGCGGCGCGGGCGTCGCGCTCGGGGTAGGGATGGCGCGGGGCGGTCCCCTTGATGGGGCGCGCGCTGATCCGGCCATCGCGGCGCACGGCCAGGAACTGCTCCGGAGAGCAGGAGAGGACGCGGGTACCCATGATATCGAGGAAGGCGGCGTAGGGCGCGGGGTTGAGCCGACGCAGGTGTCGGTAGGTGTCGAGGGGGCGCGCCAGGGGGCCGGTGACCAGGGGCTGGGTGAGGCAGACCTCGTAGGTCTCGCCCTCGACGATGGCGTCCTGGGCGGCGCGGATGGCGGCCAGGTAGCGGTCCCGGGGGACGGTGGGGAGGAGGGGGCCAGCGGGTACCGGCCGCGGGGGCGGCGCCGGAGGCAGGCTGGCCAATGCCGAGGTCATGGTGGCGAACCAGGACCGGGCCAGGGCGCCCTCGCCCGGGCGCGAGAGGGCGACGAGCCAGGTGGCGTCCTCGTCGTGATCCAGCACCACCAGGCGGTCCAGGAAGGCCAGCGCCGCGTCCGGGGCGTCCGGATCGGCCCGGCCCGGGATCCCCAGCCAGGGCCCGCGGCAGCCATCGCCGAGCCATCCCACCCAGCCGCCCAGGAAGGGGAGCGGCACGTCGTCGCGGGCGGCGGCGTGCTCCTGGAGGGGCGCGCGGAGGGCCTTCACCAGGTCGTCTCCGGCCTCCGAGGGGGAGCGGTTCTGGAAGTGGACCCGCGCCCCCTCGCCCGGCCGCCAGGTGAGGATCCGTCCCAGGGGCCCGTCGGCCGCGCCCAGGATGGAGAAGCGGCTGGGCGAGGCGCCCTGGCGGCCGGCGCTGTCCAGCCAGACGGCGCCGAATCGACCGTGCAGCAGGTGGGTGAAGACGGCCTCCGCGTCGGCGGCCCCGTCGAGCCGCCGGACGTGCACCCGGGACCGCTCCCGGAGGCGCCGCGGGACCGGCGGCGGCGGTGCTGCGTGGGGGAGGCCGGCCTGCTCCAGGAAGCGGGCCACGAGGGCGGTGCCGTGACGGGTGCCGATGGACTCGGGGTGGAACTGGACCCCGCAGCGGGGGCCGGCCACTTCGCGCACCGCCTGGACCACGCCGTCGGGGGACCAGGCGCAGGCCTGGAGGGTGTCGGGCAGCGGGCCCACGCACAGGCTGTGGTAGCGGACGACCTGCAGGCCCTGGGGGAGGCCGTGGAAGAGGCCGCGGCCGTCGTGGCGGAGGGGGTGGAGGCGCCCGTGGACAGGGCTGGGGGCCCGCACCACCGGCGCGCCGTGCACCCAGGCCAGGGCCTGGTGACCGAGACAGACCCCGAGGGTGGGCCAGTCCGCCCGGTGTCGGAGGAGGGCCTCGGTGATGCCCAGGTCGCGGGGGATGCCGGGCCGGCCGGGCCCGGGCGACAGCAGGAGCGCGTCGGGGGCGAAGGCATCGGCCTGATCGAGGGTCAGGACGTCGTTGCGGGCCACCCGAGGCAGGCGCCCGGTGATCCGGGCCACCTGGTGGGCCAGGTTCCAGGTGTAGGAGTCGTGGTTGTCGACCAGCAGGACGCGCACGGGGCCTCACGGCGGCCGAGCCGCGTAACCCGATGGCCGATGGGCACGCGGTGAGCTCGCCGACGGGGCCTCAGCCCCGGACCAGGCGCACCACCACCCGGCGGCGGGGGCGCGGGTGGACGGGACGGTGGCGGAGACCCTGCCGCAGGCCGCGGATCCGGGCCGCGCGCCCGAGGGGGATGCCCACGGCCGACTCGAGGGAGCCCTGACGGGCCTCGGGGGGGGCGGGCGCCTCGGCGCCGGGGACGGGGCCGCCCGACAGGAGGCGGTCCCGCGCCACGTTGACCCTCGCCATGCGGAGGGTGGTGCTCGGGCACCCGGTCCGGTCGGGGTGCAGGTCCCACGCCAGCCGTCGCCACGCCGCGCGGACAGCAGCGAGATCAGCGTTCTGGGCGAGTCCGAGGATGGCGAGGGCATGGGCCCGGTCCATGGATACCTCCACCCTTCTGTACGCGCGGGGGCCCCTTCTCGGTCGTCCCGGATGGTCGCGGGCAGTCCAGGATGAACCTCCGATGTCATGGTCGCGGTCCCGGAGGGCCGACGATCAGCGGGCGGGGATGGCGTCCACCACCTGAAGAGGCGGGAAAGCCCGACGGCCGCCGTGGAGCCGGGCCACCCGATCCACGTCCTCCCGGGCCTCCACCGCCCACCCGCCCTCGGCCAGGAGCGCGGAGATCCGCACCGGCTCGACGGCGGTGCGGACCGGCTCGCCCACCACGGCCAGGCCCAGCCTCCCGGCCCCCTCCACCGCCCGCAGCGCACCCCGGGCCGGGGCCCACAGGTCCAGCAGGAGGTGGCTCCCGGGTCCGGCCCACCGTCGGAGCCCCTCGAGCACCTGCCGGATGACCGCCCGCTCCAGGTACATGGTCACCCCCTCCCACACGATGGCGGTGGGGGCCCCGGCCTCCAGGGGGGCCCGGGCCAGGATGTCGTCCAGGGTCTCGAGGGTGAAGTCGGCCGGGACGCGCTCCACGGGGGGCAGCCCCAGGCGGTGGGCCCGCCGGGCCTTGCGCCGCTGGGTGGCGGGGTGGTCCACCTCGACCCAGGGCTGGCCCTCGTGGGCGAGTCGCCAGGCCCGGCTGTCGTAGCCGGCGCCCAGCACCAGGACCTGGGCCACGCGGGGCAGATCCCGGAGGAGCCGGGCGTCGATCCAGCCGTGCCGTGCCGCGATGGCGGCCACCAGCCCCGGCTGGAGGTGGTCTTCCACGGCGGTGGCGACCCCGCCCCCGAGGGAGGCGCCCCGCACGACCCCCCGGGCCGGGAGGCGGAGGAAGCGGCGGGCCAGGGGGTCGTCCACCAGCCTCTCGCCGGGGGGACGGCGATGCTCGAGGGCGCGGGCCAGGCAGACGGCCTCGGCGGTGAGGGAGGCGAAGCGCATGGGCGGGAGGATGGCACAGCCGGGAGGCGGCGGTCGGTCATGTGCGGTAGGGGCGGGCCATGAAGCTCTATGTCCTGGGCGCGAGCGGTGGGGTGGGGCAGCGGGTGGTGCGCTTCGCGCTGGCCCGCGGCCACGAGGTGACGGCCCACATCCGCGCGACCTCCTCGTGGGCGGCCCCCGGCCGCGCCGCGGTGGTCCGCGAGGACATCCTCGAGGGCGGGCCCCTCCAGGCGCTGCCCGGCCACGACGCCGTGCTGTGCTGCATCGGGCAGCGTCACATCCGCGTCGACAACCCCCTCTCGCCCATGGCGCCGCCCCACGACCTCTGCGAGCGGGTGGCCCGCATCCTGGTCGACGCCATGCCCCAGGCCGGCGTCCGCCGGGTCCTGGCCATCAGCGCCGGCGGCGTCGGCGACAGCCGGAAGGCCCTCCACCCCGCCCTGCGCCTGGCGCTCCCGCGCTCGCCCCTGGCGGTGGCCTACCGCGACCTGGCCGCCATGGAGGCGGTCTTCCGGGCCAGCGACCTGGACTGGATGTGCATCCGGCCCACCCTGCTCACCGAGCTCCGGGCCACCGGCAAGGCGCGGGTGACCCGCCGCTTCGGGCTCACCTCCACCATCCCCCGGGGCGACGTGGCGGCCTGGATGCTGGACCGGGTGGCCGATCCCGCGCCTCTCGACCAGACCGGGGATCGCACCCCGTTGCTGACGGTCAGCGGCCCCCGGTGAGGCGGCGGGCCTCGGTGCCGTCGAGCACCGCGTACGAGGCGTAGCTGTCGAAGGGGAAGCGCCGGATGGTCAGGTTGGACAGCCCGATCACCTCGTCCACCGCCCGGGTCTCCCCCGGGAAGATCTCGGCGTTGAGCTCGTCGAAGACCAGCACCGCCCCGCGCGGCATCCGGGGCAGGAAGGTCTCGAGGGCCGCCCGGGTGGGCGCGTAGAGATCCACGTCCAGGTAGAGCATCGCCACGACCGCGTGGGGGTTGGCCTCGAGCCACCGGGGGGCGGTCTCGCACAGATCCCCCTCTACGAGCTCCACCTTGGGGATGTGGGCGATGGGCCGGTTCAGGTCGTAGACATCGACGGCGCGCTGGACCTGGGCCAGGCGGCTGCCGCGGAGCCCGCCCCGCTCCAGGGCCTCGAAGGTCCCGGTGTCCGTGTCCTCGGGCGAGGTCCCGGCGAAGCCCTCGAACGTGTCGAAGCCCACCACCCGGCGCGGGTGGGCCGCCGGCTCCAGGATGCTGGACAGCTTGGCCCAGGTGAGGGTGCCCGCCCCGTGCAGCACGCCACACTCGATGATGCTGCCGTTCACCTCCAGGATCTGCTCGAAGAGCTTCACCTTGGTCAGCCACTTGGCCAGGGCCTGGCGACTGGCGTAGCGGGCGAAGCCGTCGAGCTTCTCGGCGAGGGGGGCGGGGTCGTCCAGGAAGAGCTGCTCCATGGCGGAGAACTGGTCCAGGTCCTGGCGGGACTGGCTGGCGGCGTGGCGGGAGAGAACGGGCACGGGGAGCCTCTCAGAGGGGGATGACGGCGCCCATTCGCGGATCGGCGGGCCGGTCCGGGCGCGTGAAGCGGACCTGGACCGAGTACCGGGTCCGGTCGGACAGGTTGAGGCTGCCGCTGTGGAGCAGGCAGCCGTGGAAGAGGATCGCGTCGCCCCGGGCGGCGGGGACCAGGCGGATGGGATGCCGGGCGACGTCGTCGGGGAGGTGGCGCTTGCCGAGCACGGCGCGGGGATGGGGCACCGGGCCCAGGTGGTGGGTCCCGGGCATGACCTGGAGGCAGCCCTCCACCACGCCGGTGTCCTGCAGCGGGATCCACGCGGTGATGTTGTCCGGATCCCCGCCCACGTAGAAGTGGTCCTGGTGCCACACCGCCAGCTCGGAGGTCTCGAGGGGGGTGTCGATGCGGACGGGGCAGGTCTCGAACACGGCGAGGGGCCCGGGGCGCAGCGCCCGGACCGCCAGCACCAGGGCCGGGTGGCGCGCCAGGGCCCGCACCGAGGGGCGGTGGCGGACGGCGCGGTAGATGGTGGCCTGGGTGGATCGATCGGCGGCGAGGGCCGCGGCCACCTGGGGGTCGTGGGGGTCGAGGGCTTCACCCAGGTGCTCCCGGATGAGGTCGGCCAGATCGCGGCGCACCGCCTGCAGGGGCCCCGGAGGGAGCAGCCCGGGCCGGTGGATGAAGCCGTCTCGGGCATAGGCGTCGAGGGCGTCGCTGCGAGGGGTCGCGCGCGCCGTCTGCATGGCGGCCTCCAGGAGAGCCAGGGTCCGCCCCCCCCCCGATGATTGATACCTCTCACCAGGCCACGGTGG
>CAZPJM010000096.1:0-15674 GCA_964586865.1 uncultured Enterobacteriaceae bacterium | reverse complement strand
GATCCCGTCTCCCCGCTGGAGCGGGCCCGCCGGGCCCAGGGGCCCGTCGATCTGGCCGACCGGATCCGGGACGCCGCGGCCATCCACTTCCGCTTCGTCCGGACCACCCCCGACGGCCGCCGGGTCCGCCACCACGTCCACCGGCAGGGCCAGCGCATCCACGTTCGCATCGAGCCCCTCGATGGCCCCGGCCGCCCCGCCGTCTTCCACGTGGGCGACGGCCAGGCCTGGGTCCGGGCGGAGGGCCGGCGGCGCGAGGCCGACCCGCTCCGGGCCGCCGAGGTGGTCGCCCGCTTCGCGCCCGAGCGCGTCCTCCACGCGTCCCTGGCTCTCCCACGTGCCCTGCGCGAGCGTCGCGAGCTCCGCGGGGCCGTGCCCGCCGGGCCCGACCGGCCCCACATCCTGATCAGCCCCCCGGACGAAGGCACCGCCCGGGCGCTGCTGGCGCTGGACCCCGCCACCGGCCGGGTGGTGGCCCTCGAGCTCGGCGGGGGCGAAGACGCGGTCCGCCGTACCTTCTCTGCCCAGGTCGTGGACCCGGACCTGCCGGTCCCCACCTGGATCGAGGTGCGGGCCGGGGGCGAGCTGGTGGAGCGGGTCGAGGTGGAGATCCTGGACCTGGACCCCCCATCCTCGGCCTGGCCCACCGAGGGGCCGGGCTCGTGAGGGCCGGAATCGCCCGGGAGCACTTGACACGCCCGAACCCGCTCCATAAGGACGCGGGCGCTGCGGACGGGGGGCCCCGGCCGGTCCTCGGACCGCCGGTCGGTCCTGCTGGCGTAGCTCAACTGGTAGAGCAGCTGATTTGTAATCAGCAGGTTGTGGGTTCAAGTCCCGTCGCCAGCTCCGCCACTCGCTCTGTGACCATCATCAACACCCCCTGGGGGGATGCCCGAGCGGCCAAAGGGAGCGGGCTGTAAACCCGCCGGCTTTCGCCTACGTTGGTTCGAATCCAACTCCCCCCACTCTCTGTTCCAAGGTCGGGGTCCTCCCGGCCGACCCGGTCGCGGGAGTAGCTCAGTTGGAAGAGCATCGGCCTTCCAAGCCGAAGGTCGCGGGTTCGAGCCCCGTTTCCCGCTCCACCTCGCCCATGTAGCTCAGCGGTAGAGCACCTCCTTGGTAAGGAGGAGGTCACCGGTTCAATTCCGGTCATGGGCTCCACCCACCCCACGTTCCGGTCTCATCCGACCACGGCGCGCCGAACCCGGCGCCGACCAAGGAGACATCCATGGCCAAGGAGAAGTTCGAGCGGACCAAGCCGCACCTCAACATCGGTACCATCGGCCATGTTGACCACGGCAAGACGACGCTCACGGCTGCCATCACCAAGGTCCTCGCTGAGGCCGGTGGCGGGTCCTTCATGGACTACAACGACATCGACAAGGCTCCCGAGGAGAAGGCGCGCGGCATCACCATCAACACGTCGCACGTCGAATACGAGACCGAGAACCGTCACTACGCCCACGTCGACTGCCCCGGCCACGCCGACTACATCAAGAACATGATCACCGGTGCGGCCCAGATGGACGGCGCCATCCTCGTGGTCTCGGCTGCCGACGGCCCCATGCCCCAGACCCGTGAGCACGTGCTGCTCGCCCGTCAGGTCCAGGTGCCCTACATCGTCGTCTTCCTGAACAAGGTCGACCAGCTCGACGACGAGGAGCTCCTCGAGCTCGTCGAGTGGGAGGTCCGGGAGCTGCTCTCCGAGTACAAGTTCCCCGGCGACGACGTGCCCGTCATCATGGGCTCGGCCCTCAAGGCCCTCGAGGGCGACGAGGGCAAGATCGGCAAGGAGGCCATCCTCGAGCTGATGAACGCGGTCGACGAGTTCATCCCCACCCCCGAGCGTCAGGAGGACCTGCCCTTCCTGATGCCGGTCGAGGACGTCTTCACCATCCAGGGTCGCGGCACCGTGGCCACCGGCCGCGTCGAGCGTGGCAAGGTCCGCACCGGTGACGAGATCGAGATCATCGGCATCCGCGACACCCGCAAGTCCACCTGCACCGGCGTCGAGATGTTCCGCAAGATCCTCGACGAGGGCATCGCCGGCGACAACATCGGCGCCCTGCTCCGCGGTGTGAAGCGCGAGGACATCGTGCGCGGTCAGGTCCTGGCCAAGCCCGGCTCGGTCACCCCGCACACCAAGTTCACCTCCGAGGTGTACGTCCTGAAGAAGGAGGAGGGCGGCCGTCACAAGCCCTTCTTCGCGGGCTACCGTCCCCAGTTCTACTTCCGGACCACCGACGTGACCGGCACCATCGAGCTGCCCGAGGGCGTCGAGATGGTCATGCCCGGCGACAACATCCAGATGACCGTCACGCTCATCACGCCCATCGCCATGGAGGAGCAGCTCCGCTTCGCCATCCGCGAGGGTGGGCGCACTGTCGGCGCTGGCGTCGTCGCCCAGATCCTCGACTGACCGAACCGGCGTCCCACCGACGCCATCCTCGAGGGTGGGCGGGCCTGGCTCGCCCACCCTTGCGCGTTTTCATCCCTTGTGCTAGGGGCCTTGGCGCTTCGGCTGCCGCCCCCCGGTCCCCCTGGAGATCCCACCCATGCGCAACCTGCCCTGGGTCATCCTCACGGATGTGGTGATCGCGATCCTCACCATGTTGGTGATGAGCGCGGCGCTCCACTCGGGGTTCGCGCGCTTCGGGGTGGCGGACTTCCGGGTCCTGGGCACACCCATCGCCCTCTCGGGGCTCCTCGCCTTCCTGAGCGGTGTGGCCACCTTCCTGGTGCTGGTGCGCAACCGCCGGGCCATGACCTTCACCGACGAGGTCATCGGAGAGCTCTTCAAGGTGACCTGGCCCTCCCGCGAAGAGACGCTCCGCGCCTCCATCACGGTGGTGGTCACCACGGTGTTCACCGCCAGTCTCCTGGCCGCCTACGACTTCCTCTGGAAGAACGTCGCGGACTACTTCCTCTTCTCCGGCAGCTAGGCCGGTCCGCCGCCCCCCGGCCGGGGTGGTGCCGCCTCACTCCGGTCCTCCCACCTCCGAGGTCCTCTCCATGGCCATGCGCTGGTACGCCGTCAACACCCTTTCCGGCTCCGAGGAGCGGGCTCGCAAGGCTCTGGAGCAGCGCGTGAAGCTGTACGGCTTCGAAGAGCGCATCGTCGAGATCCTGGTTCCCTCGGAGACGGTGGTCGACCCCAAGACCCAGCGCAAGATCACCCGCCGCTTCTACCCCGGGTACATGCTCGTCCAGATGCACCTGGACAACGAGACCTGGTACCTGGTCAAGAACACGCCCAAGATCACCGGCTTCGTGGGCAATGACCGGAACCCCCAGCCCGTGCCGGACGAGCAGGTCCGCCGCATCACCAAGCTGCTCGACAAGGACGAGGAGGAGGAGCCCCGCCCGGTGCTCGACTTCGAGCTGGGCGAGGAGGTCCGCCTCACCGAAGGACCGTACGCCTCGATGCGCGGCACCGTCGAGGAGATCAACGAGGCCCGCGGCAAGCTCCGCGTCACCATCAACATCTTCGGGCGCCCGGTCTCCACCGAGCTCGGCTTCCACCAGGTCGAGAAGCTGTCCTAGCCCGGGTCCCCCTGTTCGAGGTTCGACATGGCCAAGAAGGTCGCCAACGAGATCAAGCTGCAGATTCCCGCCGGTCAGGCCCGGCCCGCCCCCCCGGTGGGTCCCGCCCTCGGCCAGGCCGGCGTGAACATCAAGCAGTTCTGCGACGAGTTCAACAACCGGACCAAGGAGCAGGCCAAGGACGGCCTGATCATCCCCGTGGTCATCACGGTCTTCAACGACCGCTCCTTCACCTTCGTCACCAAGACCCCCCCCACGGCGACCTTGCTCTTCAAGGCCGCCAACCTCAAGGGGGGCTCGGGCGAGCCCAACCGCAACAAGGTGGGCACGGTGACCATGGCGCAGGTCGAAGAGATCGCCAAGACGAAGCTTCCTGACCTCAACTGCCCCAACCTGGAGTCGGCCGTGGCCCAGGTGGTGGGTACCGCGCGCTCGGCGGGCATCACCGTCGAGGGCTGAACCCGCGTCCGGACCACTCGGGGGAGGGTCGCCGACACCCGCTTACCCCGGGCCCGGACGGGATCGACGCGCTGACCAGTGCGATCGGTCCAAAGAGAGGAGAGCGTGCCGACATACGGCAAGCGCTTCCGTGCTCTGCGCCAGAGGGTCGATCCCGAGCGGCGCTACCAGCTCGATGAAGCGCTACAACTCGTGAAGGAGACGGCGACGGCGAAGTTCGACGAATCCGTCGACATCGCAGTGCGCCTCGGGGTCAACCCCCGGCAGGCGGACCAGATGGTCCGTGGTGCCGTCAGCCTGCCACACGGGACCGGCAAGACCGTCCGCGTGGTCGTCTTCGCGGAGGGCGAGGCTGCTCGCGCCGCGGAGGAGGCTGGTGCCGACTTCGTCGGTGGGATGGACCTCGTGACGAAGATCCAGAAGGAAGGCTGGACGGACTTCGACAAGGCGATCGCGGTCCGCGCGATGATGGCCAAGGTCGGCCGCATCGGTCGGATCCTGGGCCCGCGTGGCCTGATGCCGAACCCCAAGACCGGCACGGTCGTGGCCCCCGATGGGGTCGCCGAGGCGGTGCGTGACGTCAAGGGCGGCAAGATCGACTTCCGGGTCGAGAAGGCCGGCATCGTGCACGTGTCCGTCGGCAAGGCCAGCATGAGCGAGGAGCACCTCCGGGACAACGTCCTGGCGCTCGTCTCGACCCTGCTGCGTCTCAAGCCGTCGACCGCCAAGGGAACCTACGTCAAGAGCGTCGCGCTCTCCACGACGATGGGTCCGGGCATCCGCCTGGACACCAACGACGTGGTGCGCATCAGCTCCGACCGCCGGTGAGGTGACACGTGAACCGTGAACAGAAGGCAGCCTTCGTCGAAGAGGTCCGAGACCGCTTCGCCAACGCCCCCCTGGTGATCCTCACCGACTGGAAGGGCTCCACCGTGGCCGAGATGGACGCGCTCCGGCGTGCCTGCGAGCCCGCTGGCGCCCAGTTCCAGGTGGTGAAGAACACCCTGTGCCGGCGCGCCGTGGAGGGCACCTCCCACGAGGCGCTCGCCCCGCACTTCAAGGGCAACATCGGCATCCTCTTCGCCGGTGACGACCCCATCGCGGCGGCCAAGGTCTACCGGGCCCAGAAGAAGGAGAACGACAAGCTCATCTGCCGCGCCGGCTACTTCGAGGGCGACCTCCTCGATGACAAGGGCGTGGATGCGGTGGCGGACCTCCCGTCCCGCGAGGAGCTCCTCGTCACCCTGCTCCGTACCATCCAGGAAGGCCCGCGCCGGATCCTCGGTGTCATCCGTGGTCCTGCCCGCGACCTCCTGTACCTGCTCAACAACTACGCCAAGAAGCTGGAGGACGAGGGCTAGGCCCCGTCCGCCGTCCCCAACCCCTTTCCAAGATCTCCGTCCCGCCCTCCCGGCGGACCCCGGTGCGCCGGGGCGGGACCTTTCCTTTCGGAGGAACCGATGTCCGTCACTCAGGATCAGGTCGTCGACTACATCAAGAACATGAAGCTCTCCGAGGTCAAGGCCCTCATCGAGGTCCTCGAGGACGAGCTCGGCGTCGAGGCGTCCGCGCCCGTGGCCATCGCCGCTGGCGGTGCCGCTGGCGAGGCCGCCGAGGCCGCCGAGGAGCAGACCGAGTTCGACGTGGTCATGACCTCGTTCGGCGCCAAGAAGATCGCCGTCATCAAGGCCGTCCGCGGCATCACCGGCCTGGGCCTCAAGGATGCCAAGGCGATGGTCGAGGGCGTCCCCGCCAAGATCAAGGAGGCCGTCTCCAAGGAGGAGGCCGAGGACGTCAAGTCCAAGCTCGAGGAGGCCGGCGCCGCAGTCGAGATCAAGTGATCTTCCTGCGCCCGAACTCACTCCTTCCGGTCCTGCCGTTGACCCGACTGGCGGCAGGGCCTACACTTCGCCACCAAGGCGGCCCGCGTGCCTCGGTCAAGGGGCACGCGGCACAGTCGGACCTTCGGGCGGAGCCTGGCCCTCCCTTCATGCACCTACTCTGGATCGCCCAGGACCACCGTGAGGCCCCCCACCTCGCGGGTTCAGCGCCGGTCCGCCTCTCGGCGGTCCGGCCGTACGTGCTGGCTCCGTCGCCCCTGCTCGACGCGCCCTCGCTCGACGCCCCCGGCACCGCCGGGCCCCGCGGACGCTGGCGCTCCCTGTCGGATCGTCGCCCCCCACCGCCAGAGGCACCCGTCGGACCCGCCCCTCCCGGGCAGTGCGTCCGACCGCCGGTCTCCTGACCGACCGCCCTCTCGCCCTCCCCGAGGAGAGAATCGCATGTCCCAGTCCCAGCTGCTGGCGAACAACTACCGCTTCCGCACCTCCTTCGAGAGGACGGGTAGTGTCCTCGATGTCTCGAACCTCATCGAGATCCAGAAGACCTCCTACGATGCCTTCCTCCAGCCCGACACCCCGCCCGACGAGCGGGACGACCAAGGCCTGCAGGCCGTGTTCAAGGGCGTCTTCCCCATCGAGGACTTCTCGGGGCGCGCCTCGCTGCAGTTCGTGTCCTACGAACTCGAGCAGCCCAAGTACGACGTCGACGAGTGCCGCGAGCGGGGGATGACCTTCTCCGCGCCCATCAAGGTGACCGTCCGCCTCGTGGTCTGGGACGTGGACTCCGAGAACAACACCCGGCGGGTCTCCAACATCAAGGAGCACCCCGTCTACTTCGGCGAGATCCCGCTGATGACCGAGAACGGGACGTTCATCGTGAACGGCACCGAGCGGGTCATCGTCTCCCAGCTCCACCGCTCCCCGGGCATCTTCTTCGACTCCCAGCGGAGCAAGACCGGCGGCAGCAAGGAGATCTTCAGCGCCCGCATCATCCCCAACCGCGGTTCCTGGATCGACTTCGAGTTCGACAGCAAGGACATCCTCTACGTTCGCATCGACCGGCGCCGCAAGCTGCCCGCCACCGTCCTGCTGCGGGCCCTCGGCTACGACACCGAGGCGCTCCTCAACTACTTCTACGACAGTGAGCGGGTCTTCCGCACCGACGACGGCTGGTTCAAGGAGACGACCGCCGACCTGCTCTTCCAGCAGAAGGCCTCGGTCGACATCTTCGACGGCGATGGCAAGCTCATCGCCAAGAAGGACAAGAAGTTCCTGAAGAACATCCTCCGCAAGATGCGGAAGGCGGGGATGCTCGAGACGAAGACCCGCCTCGTGGACGGCCGCGAGCGCGAGGTCGAGATGGGCGTCGTGCCCATCCGCGAAGAGGACCTCATCGGCAAGGTCAGCGCCTACGACATCGTCGACATGAACACCGGGCGCATCCTCATCGAGTGCAACGAGGAGATCACGCAGGAGAACCTGTCCGCGGTCCTCGGGCACGGCATCGACGAGATGGAGATCCTCTTCATCGACAACCTGCTCGTGGGCTCCTTCCTCCGCGACACGCTCCTCGTGGACAAGATCGCCTCCACCGAGGAGGCGGTCGTCGAGATCTACCGGCGCCTGCGCTCCGGGGATCCGCCCACCTATGACACGGCGCTCCAGCACTTCGAGAACCTGTTCTTCAACGCCGAGCGGTACGACCTGTCCCGGGTCGGGCGCCACAAGCTCAACCACAAGCTCGGCCTCGACGTCCCCCTCGACCAGACGACCCTGACCCGCGAGGACATCCTCCAGGTCGTGAAGTACCTGATCGACCTGAAGAACAACAAGGGCGTCGTCGACGACATCGACCACCTGGGCAACCGGCGTGTGCGCGCGGTGGGCGAGCTCCTGGAGAACCAGTACCGGGTCGGCCTCGACCGTATGGGCAAGGCCATCAAGGAGCGCATGAGCCTCTCGGAGATCGAGGCGCTCATGCCGAACGACATGATCAACAACAAGCCCGTCAGCGCGGTGGTCAAGGAGTTCTTCGGCTCCAGCCAGCTCTCCCAGTTCATGGATCAGACGAACCCGCTCTCGGAGATCACCCACAAGCGCCGGCTCTCGGCCCTCGGCCCCGGCGGCCTGACCCGCGAGCGCGCCGGCTTCGATGTCCGCGACGTCCACCCGACCCACTACGGTCGGATCTGCCCCATCGAGACCCCCGAGGGGCCGAACATCGGCCTCATCGCGTCCCTCTCGACGTTCGCCCGCGTCAACGAGTTCGGCTTCATCGAGACCCCGTACCGGCCGGTCAAGGACGGTGAGGTCCTGGACGTGGACCCCATCTACCTCGACGCCATGGACGAGGAGAACAACCCCCAGGGCCGGATCCAGGTCATCGCCCAGGCGGCTGCCGCCCTCGACGAGGACCGTCGCTTCGCCAGTGAGCTGGTCCCGGCGCGGAAGGAGGGCGAGTTCGCCCTCGTCAAGCCCGACGAGGTCACCCTGATGGACGTGGCCCCGAACCAGCTCGTCTCGGTCGCCGCCTCCCTCATCCCCTTCCTCGAGAACGACGACGCCAACCGCGCGCTCATGGGCTCGAACATGCAGCGCCAGGCGGTGCCGGTCATCCGGACCGAGGCGCCCATCGTGGGCACGGGGATGGAGCGGGTGGTGGCGCGCGATGCGGGCGTCACGGTCACCTGCCGGCGCGACGGGATCGTCGAGTCGGTCGACGCCGCGCGCATCGTGGTCAAGACCGACGAGGGCGCCGACGGTGAGATCGGCGCCGACGTCGACATCTACAACCTGACCAAGTTCCAGCGGTCCAACCAGAACACCTGCATCAACCAGCGCCCCGTGGTCCGGCCCGGCGACCGGGTGCGGGTGGGCGAGGTCATCGCAGACGGCCCCGCCACCGAGCGCGGCGAGCTCGCCCTCGGCCAGAACATGGTCGTCGCCTTCATGCCCTGGGGCGGGTACAACTTCGAGGACTCCATCCTCATCTCCGAGCGCCTCACCCGCGAGGACCTCTACACGACGGTCCACATCGAGGAGTTCGAGGTCGCGGCTCGCGACACCAAGCTCGGCAAGGAGGAGATCACCCGCGACATCCCCAACGTGGGCGACGAGGCCCTGAAGGACCTCGACGAGGCTGGCATCGTCCGAATCGGCGCCGAGGTCGCGCCGGGCGACATCCTGGTCGGCAAGATCACGCCGAAGGGCGAGACCCAGCTCTCTCCCGAGGAGAAGCTCCTCCGGGCCATCTTCGGCGAGAAGGCCGGCGACGTCCGCGACACCTCTCTCAAGGTGCCACCCGGCGTCGAGGGCACCGTCATCGGCGCCCAGGTCTTCAGCCGCGAGGGCGTCGAGAAGGACGCCCGTGCTCTCGAGATCGAGGCCGAGGCCGAGCGACGCATCATCCGCGACCGCGAGGAGACGCTCCGGACCATCCACGAGTCCGCGCTGCGTGCCCTCTTCCGGGTCCTCGACGGGCAGACGGCGAGCACGCCGGTCTACCACCCCGAGTCCGGCGAGGAGATCATCGCCGCCGGGGACACCTTCACCGCCGAGAACCTCCGCGCCATCCCGCCCGAGCACTACGAGCGCATCGGCGTCGAGGACACCGACGTCGAGGACGAGGTCTGGAAGCTCGCCGACCAGATCCGCGCCAAGGTCGACGAGATCCACCAGCGCTACCAGGCCAAGATCGAGCGCCTCAAGAAGGGCGACGAGCTGCCGCCGGGCGTCATCAAGATGGTCAAGATCTACGTGGCCATCAAGCGCAAGCTCTCCGTGGGCGACAAGATGGCGGGCCGCCACGGCAACAAGGGTGTGATCTCCAAGGTGCTGCCGCTCGAGGACATGCCGTACCTCGAGGATGGCACGCCGGTCGACATCGTCCTCAACCCCCTCGGCGTCCCGTCCCGCATGAACGTGGGCCAGGTCCTCGAGACCCACCTCGGCTGGGCCGGCCGTGGGATGGGCGTTCGCATCGGGGAGATGCTCGATGCCCACACCGGGGTCGAGGCCGACAAGGTGCGTGAGTACCTGCGCAAGTGCTTCCGCAAGTCCAAGCGCATCCTCGAGTTCCTCGACGAGGCCTCCGACTCCGAGCTCCTGCGCTTCGCGGACAAGTACCGCGAGGGCGTGCCCGTCGCGACCCCCGTGTTCAGCGGGGTCGCCGAGGAGGACATCAAGGAGGCCCTCGAGATCGCCGGCTTCGACCGCGACGGTCAGACCCTCCTCTTCGACGGACGGACCGGCGAGGCCTTCCGCGAGCGCGTCACCGTGGGCGTCATGTACATGCTCAAGCTCCACCACCTGGTGGATGACAAGATCCATGCGCGGTCCATCGGGCCCTACAGCCTCGTCACCCAGCAGCCCCTCGGCGGGAAGGCCCAGTTCGGCGGCCAGCGCCTCGGCGAGATGGAGGTCTGGGCCATGGAGGCCTACGGCGCCGCCTACGGGCTGCAGGAGTTCCTCACCGTCAAGTCGGACGACGTGGCGGGCCGGACGCGCATGTACGAGTCCATCGTCAAGGGCGAGAACGTCCTGGAGGCCGGCCTGCCCGAGTCCTTCAACGTCCTCGTCAAGGAGATGCAGGCCCTCGCGCTCGACGTCGAGCTCATCGAGGACAAGCAGCCCCTCCGCCAGTAAGCCTTCCCCCCTTTTTGGACCCCCGCCCCCCCCACCGGGGCGGAGGCCCTGCCGGCCCCCGGGTCGGCTCCTCCAGCGTCAGGAGATCGCCGTGCGGGAGATCTACAACCTTTACGACAAGCCGAAGAACCCGCTGAACTACGTGGCGGTGCGGATCAGCCTGGCCTCCCCAGAGAAGATCCGGAGCTGGTCCCACGGGGAGGTCAAGAAGCCCGAGACCATCAACTACCGGACCTTCAAGCCCGAGAAGGACGGTCTGTTCTGCGCTCGGATCTTCGGCCCCATCAAGGACTACGAGTGCCTGTGCGGCAAGTACAAGCGCATGAAGTACCGGGGCATCACCTGTGAGAAGTGCGGGGTCGAGGTCATCCAGGCCAAGGTCCGGCGCGAGCGCATGGGCCACATCGACCTGGCCACCCCGGTGGCCCACATCTGGTTCCTGAAGAGCCTGCCCTCGCGGATCGGCAACCTGCTCGACATCTCGCTCAAGGACCTCGAGAAGGTCCTGTACTGCGAGAGCTACATCGTCACCGATCCCGGCGAGACCACGCTCGAGAAGGGGCAGATCCTGTCCGAGGAGGACCACCAGGAGATGGTCCAGACCTTCGGCTATGGCTCCTTCGAGGTGGGCATGGGCGGCGAGGTCATCCGTGACCTGCTGGCCGAGCTCGACGTGGTCGCCCTCTCCGACCAGCTCCGCACCGAGATGAAGGAGACCCAGTCCGCGGCCCAGCGGCGGCGGTTCGCCAAGCGCCTCAAGATCGTCGAGGCCTTCCGGGACTCGGGCAACAGCCCCGAGCACATGATGCTCGAGGTCATCCCGGTCCTGCCGCCCGACCTTCGACCCCTCGTCCCCCTGGACGGCGGCCGCTTCGCCACCTCCGACCTGAACGACCTCTACCGCCGGGTGATCAACCGGAACAACCGGCTGCAGCGCCTGCAGGATCTGAACGCGCCCGAGATCATCATCCGCAACGAGATGCGGATGCTACAGGAGTCCGTCGACGCCCTGTTCGACAATGGCCGTCGCGGAAAGGTCTTCACGGGCCCCAACAAGCGCCCGCTGCGCTCCCTGTCCGACATGCTCAAGGGCAAGCAGGGCCGGTTCCGCCAGAACCTGCTCGGCAAGCGCGTGGACTACTCGGGTCGCTCGGTCATCGTGGTGGGTCCCGACCTGCGGCTGCACCAGTGCGGTCTCCCGAAGAAGATGGCCCTCGAGCTCTTCAAGCCCTTCATCTACAACAAGTTGGAGGAGCGCGGCCTGGTCACGACCATCAAGGCCGCCAAGAAGATGGTCGAGAAGGAGCGCGAGGAGGTCTGGGACATCCTCGAGGAGGTCATCAAGGAGCACCCGGTGCTGCTCAACCGGGCGCCCACCCTGCACCGCCTCGGCATCCAGGCCTTCGAGCCCGTCCTCATCGAGGGCCGGGCCATCCGGCTGCATCCGCTGGTCTGCACGGCCTTCAACGCGGACTTCGACGGCGACCAGATGGCGGTGCACCTGCCCCTGTCCATCGAGGCGCAGATCGAGGCCCGCGTGCTCATGATGTCGACGAACAACATCCTGAGCCCCGCCAGCGGCAAGCCCATCATCCAGCCCTCCCAGGATGTGGTCCTGGGCTCCTACTACATGACCCGCGAGCGTCGCTTTGCCCGCGGCGAGGGGCGGGTGTTCGGGAGCCCCAACGAGGTCAACGTCGCCTTCGACAACGGCGAGGTCGATCTCCACGCCCGGGTGCGCGTCCGCATGCCCAGTCGGCCCCTCGAGAAGCGGCTGCTGGAGCAGCTCGTCGACCTTCAGGACGCCCACCTGGTGGTGGGTGTGGACGTCGCCGGGAAGAACGAGGTCTGGCACCTCCATCGCGGCCAGGTGGACCGCCTTGACGCGCGCGACCAGGCCGTGCGGCTCGGTGAGTTCGCGGCGCTGGGCGGCGACGGCTGGGCCTGCATCCGCGGGGACGGGCCGCTGACCGACGTGCCCGAGTTCGGCGACGACGTCTCCGTGGTCGTGGATCTGGCCCACCTCCACGGCTCCGACACCTACGACAGCGCCGAGGGTGGCTTCGGCGAGCTCGCCAAGCTGGCCTCCGGCGACCGGGTGGCCATCGCCGCCGGCAACTTCTTGACGGCCGCGTCCGGGCGGGCCGCGTCCCGGGGAGCCTTCCCCTACGACACGGTCCAGGTCCAGGAGTGGCGGGCCTTCGAGGACGAGGACGGCTGGAAGGTGGTCCCCGAGGACGAGTGCGATCGCGACTCGGGCGTCCATGTCTGGATCTACGAGCTCCCCGAGGTTCGTGGCACGTCCCGGATCATCGCCACCGTGGCGCCCGTGCTGCCCACCCGGGGCGATGACATCCTCGTCGATGCCCGGATGAACACCTCGGCCCGGGTCGATCAGCTCAAGCACGCCGTGTCGTGGCTGCGCACGCGCTACAAGGAGAACCTGACCATGGTGGTGACGCCCGCCGGGTTCTTCGGCTTCCAGAACCGGCTCCCGGTCTGGACGCTCGACAACGACGAGCACGTCGTCGAGGGCAAGGGCCAGATCGTCGACACCACCGTCGGCCGGGTGCTCTTCTACCAGATCGTCCCGCCCGAGCTGCCCTTCGGCCTGGTCGACCGCGCCCTCGGCAAGAAGCCCCTCGGCGAGATCATCGACCGCTGCTACCGCGTGGCGGGCGCCAAGAAGACCGTCCTGTTCGCCGATGCCCTCATGCAGCTGGGCTTCCGCATGGCCGCGGAGGCCGGTGTCTCCATCTGCATCAACGACATGGAGATCCCCCCGCGCAAGTACGACATCCTCGAGGATGCCCAGCGCGAGGTCCAGGAGACCGAGTCCCAGTACAACGAGGGCCTCATCACCCCGCGCGAGAAGTACAACAAGGTCGTCGACATCTGGTCCAAGGTCACGGCGCAGATCTCCGACGAGCTGCTGTCCAACATCTCGAAGGAGACCGCCTACGGCCCGGCCGGTGAGGAGCAGGAGCAGGACAGCTTCAACTCCATCTTCATGATGGTCGACTCCGGGGCCCGTGGCTCGCCCACCCAGGTTCGTCAGCTGGCGGGCATGCGGGGCCTGATGGCCAAGCCCTCGGGCGAGATCATCGAGACCCCCATCACCGCGAACTTCCGCGAGGGCCTGTCCGTCCTCCAGTACTTCACGTCCACCCACGGCGCCCGGAAGGGCCTGGCGGACACGGCGCTCAAGACGGCCAACTCCGGCTACCTGACGCGTCGACTGGTCGACGTCGTCCAGGACACCATCATCACGGCGGTGGACTGCGGGACGACCGAGGGCCTCGAGATCCAGTCCCTCATCGAGGGTGGCGAGATCATCGAGCACCTGGGCGAGCGCATCCTGGGCCGCGTGGCGGCCGAGGACATCCTCGATCCCTACTCGGACGAGGTCCTCGTCCATCGGGGCGAGGTCCTCAACGAGCGTGCGGTGCAGCGGGTCGTCCAGGCCGGGGTGGAGCGGGTGCTCATCCGCTCGGTCCTCACCTGCGAGATGCGCTGGGGCGTGTGCTCCAAGTGCTACGGGCGCGACCTGGCGCGCGGCAACCTCGTCAACATCGGCGAGGCGGTGGGGGTCATCGCGGCCCAGTCCATCGGCGAGCCGGGCACCCAGCTCACCATGCGCACCTTCCACATCGGTGGTGCCGCGACCTCGGCGGTGGCCGAGTCCTACCTCGAGCTCCGCACCAGTGGCACCGTCCGCTACAGCGAGGCACTCCAGGTGGCGACGAACCGGGAGGGCCAGACCGTGGCCATGTCCCGGAACGGCGAGATCACCGTGGAGGACGCCAAGGGGCGGGAGCGCGAGCGCTACGCGGTGCCCTACGGCGCCCTCATCCTCGTCGGCGACGGCAAGAAGGTGGCTGCCAAGGAGCGCATCGCCCAGTGGGACCCCTTCAACATGCCCATCCTCTCCACCATCGAGGGCGATGCGGTGTTCGAGGACCTGGAGGACGGCCGCTCGGTCCGTGAGGAGATCGACGTCACCGGCCTCTCCCGCATGGTCGTCACCGACTTCAAGGACACCGAGCTGAAGCCGCGGATCGTCATCACCGACGAGGAGGGCAAGACCCAGCGCTACTTCCTCCCCGTGAGCGCCTACATCATGGTGCAGCCCGGTACGCGCATCCAGGTCGGCGATGTCCTCGCCAAGATCCCGCGCGAGACCACCAAGACCAAGGACATCACCGGTGGTCTGCCTCGGGTGGCCGAGCTCTTCGAGGCCCGCAAGCCGAAGGAGGTCGCCATCATCACCGAGGTCGACGGTGTCGTCTCCTTCGGCAAGGACACGAAGGGCAAGCGCCGGGTGGTGGTCACCAAGGACGATGACACCACCGAGGAGTACCTGATCCCGAAGGGCAAGAACATCACCGTGAACGAGGGCGACTACGTCCGCGCCGGTGAGGCCCTGATGGACGGGGCGGCCAACCCGCACGACATCCTCAAGATCCAGGGCGAGGCTGCCCTCGCCCGGTACCTCCTCGACGAGATCCAGGAGGTCTACCGACTGCAGGGCGTCAAGATCAACGACAAGCACATCGAGGTCATCGTCCGGCAGATGCTCCGCCGGGTGAAGGTCCGCGAGGTCGGCGACACCGACTTCCTCGTCGACGAGGTCGTGGACAAGCACCGCTTCGAGAAGGTCAACCGCCAGGTGATCGCGATGGGTGGTCTGCCGGCCATGGCGGAGCCCCTGCTCCTCGGCATCACCAAGGCCAGCCTCTCCACCGACTCCTTCCTCTCCGCGGCCTCCTTCCAGGAGACCACCCGCGTGCTCACCGAGGCAGCCATCAAGGGCGCCGTGGACGAGCTGCGCGGCTGCAAGGAGAACGTGATCATGGGCCGCCTCATCCCGGCGGGCACCGGCTTTGCGGCCTACCGCAAGCTGGGCATGAGCTTCCGGGACGAGTCCGAGGCCGAGTCGGGCGCCCTCTGATCGCCTTGGCCCGGGGCCCGACGCGGGCGCCCCGGGCCCTTTCCTCGCGCCCCCGCCGAGCGCTCTGGACGAGTTGCTTGACACGGGGCGCAGCAATCTATAAAGCGCAGCGTCGCCGGCCTGACGGGTCCCCCCGACCCGAGGCCACCGAGGATTCCATGCCGACCATCAATCAGCTCGTCCGCAAGGGGCGGAAGCGCATCAAGAAGAAGTCCACCGCGCCGGCCCTGCAGGGC
>CAZPJM010000095.1:0-15693 GCA_964586865.1 uncultured Enterobacteriaceae bacterium | reverse complement strand
CAGCCGTCCCGAGATGCCATCGCCGTCGGCGTCGTCGGGATCGGCCAGCTCTGCCAGGGTGCTTTCCGAAACAGCTTCCAAAAGGCCCATGCCGACGAGCTGCGGGGCGAGGCGGACCGGGAAGGGCGGGGGCAGGCGGGCGGTCACGGGGGGAGTCTACCGTGCCCGGGCCAGCCGGTGGACAGCGTGACCACGGCCGCCCGCGCTAACCTGCGGCCGGAGGTCTCATGCGTCCCCTCATCGCCCTGGCCATCACCGCCTCGCTGCTGGGCTGCACCTCGCGGCTGCAGCGCAACGTGCAGGGCCTCTCGGTCGACGGCGAGTACGTGGCCGCCACCGAGCTCCTCCTCGAGGCCCGGGCCACCGGCGACGATGATGCGGCCCTGCTCCTCGAGGCCACCGCCGCGGACGCCTACGAGGCCGAGCTGGACCGGGCCCGCATGCTCGAGGCCGACGGCCTTCCCGAGGATGCGCTCACCGCCTATGACGGGCTGCTCTCGCTGGGGGCCCGGGTCCGCGAGGCCGGCGGCCCGGTGCTGCCTCCCGCGGTCCGCCCCGAGCGCGAGGCCATCGCCCGCACCGTGGCCACCCGGCTGGCGGCCCGTGCCGCGGTCGCCTTCGAGGCCCGCCGCTACCAGGCCGCCCTCGACGGCTGGCGCGAGGCCGAGGCGCTCGACCCCGACGCCACCGACGCCGAGCAGCGGATCCCCCAGGCCCTCACCCGCCTGGGCGATGGGGCCCGCGAGGAGCACCGCTACCGCGAGGCCATCGCCCTCTACGACGAGGCGGTCGAGGTGGGCGGGGGCGAGGAGCCCCGGGTCTGGGCCGCCGCCATCCACGCCGCGCTCGGGCGCCACGCCCTGAAGGAGGGCGCCTGCCGCCAGGCCGTCGAGGCCTTTCGCCAGGCCTCCGCCCTCCCCTTCGACGTGCGTCTGGCCGAGGACTTCGAGCAGGCCCGCGCCTGCGCCACCCGCGAGGTGGTGGTCCACCCGTTCGAGGACCTGGTCGAGGGGGGCATCGACGATGACAACCTGGGCGTGCTGCTGGTGGATCAGCTCTCCCACCACCTGCGCACCCACGGCTCCCGCTACGTGGTGCTGCTGGACCCCGAGAGCCCCGCCGCCCGAGGCCCCGCCCCCGAGGCCGGACATCGCTACCACATCCGCGGCCACCTCACCCGGGTCCAGGTCGCCGAGGGCGAGGCGACCCGCGCGGAGCGGAGCGCGCCCGGGGTCATCCAGGTGGTCTGCCCCGGCGGCAGCGAGCCCACCTGCGAAGAGGAGGTGCAGGTGGCCTACACCCTCACCACCGAGCGCCTCGAGGTGGACATCGCGGGCGCCATCAAGGTGGTCGAGGAAAGCACGGGCGAGCAGGTGGCCACCCGCCCCCTGGACATCCAGGTGAAGAAGCAGCGGTACCGGGCCTCGGACGCCAAGGTCACCGATGTGCGCGGCTTCGTCGTGAAGGCCCCGGTGGGCGTGGAGGCCAGCGAGACCCGGGTGGGTGTGCAGGGCGAGGCGGTCAGCCACTTTGCACCGAGCCCGCCCCTCCCCGAGGCGGATCGGGTGGTGGACGAGGCCATGGTGCGGCTGGCCGCCACCGCCGCCGACGCGGTGCTCGCGGCGGTGGACGCCCCGCCCCCCGTGCCCGACCCGGAGCACCTGCACCTGGTCACCCCCGTGATGCGCGCCGAGGACATCACCTTCGGCGAGGCGGTCATCGAGGAGCACACCCCCGACGACATCGAGCTCGGCGGCTCGGCCGTCGAGCGGGACGCCCCCGCCGCCGATGCGGGTTCCGAAGACCCCGCCGACGGCGGCTGATCCAAAGGCGCGCCCCCACAGGAGGACCGATGCACCGAATCACCGGAGCGCTGCTGATCCTGGCGTCGTGCGGGGGCGTCGCCCTCCAGGACTTCCCCGAGGAGGCCGCCACCGCCTACTGCGAG
Source organism: uncultured Enterobacteriaceae bacterium (assembly GCA_964586865.1). Taxonomy (GTDB): domain Bacteria; phylum Myxococcota_A; class UBA796; order UBA796; genus REDI01. The sequence goes on along the minus strand of CAZPJM010000095.1, from coordinate 13,745 downwards.
CGGGCCGAGTCGTGCGGAGAGCTGGCGGCCAATGACGTGCCGGACTGCATCGACACCAGCGCCGGGCTGCTCCAGCTCGCCGTCGACTTCCAGGACTCGTCCGAGTACGACGAGGCCCAGGCCGGTCGCTGCGTGCGTGCGCTGGGCGGGCTGGACTGCGACGATCTGGACCTGGACTCGGTCCCCGAGTGCGACGCCATCTTCGGCGAGGCGGAGTAGGCCCCGGGAGGGGGCCCGGAAGCACGACCGCCCGACGCCGTGGGGCATCGGGCGGTCCGGGGTCGGCGGGGGGTCGGGCCGTCAGGCGGCGAGCGTGGACTCGGGATCGACGTCGTGTGCATCGAGCTTGTGGCGCAGGGTGCGCTCGTCGTCCACGTCGAGGGAGGTGTGCAGGACGGTGGCGTCCTCGATGCCCTCGACCTGGGCCAGCACCTTGTCCAGGCTGACCTTGCGCACGAGGATGAAGAGGGCCGAGCTGTTGGGGGTCAGCTCCTTGCCCAGGTCTTTCATGAAGCGGTCGTCCATGCCCACGTCGGCGAGGGCGCCCGAGACGGCCCCCACCGCCATGCCGGCGGCCAGGCCCCAGACGGGCGCGAGGAAGAGCAGCCCGATGAGGGTGCCCCAGAAGCCCCCCGAGAGGGTCCCGCGGGCGGTGAGATCGACGGTCTGCTTGAGCTTGACCTTGCCGTTGTCCTTGCGGACGACGACGGCGGCGTCCTCGAGGTCGACCAGGTGGGTGCGCTGGAGCGCGAGGAGCTGGTCCTTGACGTGAGAGGCGCGGTCGGGATCGTGGAAGGAGAGAGCGATGAGGTCGCTCATGGGTGTCTCCGGGAAGGCGGGAGGGGGGCGCGCCCGGCCGGGGCCAGCCGTCCCGGGCGCGCGGTGGGAAGGCGAGGAGGCTCAGAAGGCGATGGTGCGGTGCTCACCGGCGCCCGAGCCCATCTTCTCGCCCTCCACCAGGGCACGGCCGGCCTCGAGGGCGAAGCTGACCGCGTTGAGTCCGCTGGCATCCCACACCTCGGCCAGGTCGGCCTTGACGCGGACCAAGGCGATGGGGCCGCCCTGACCCTCGGGGAACCACAGGCGCCAGGTGTCGTTCCACAGCGCCTCGATGCGACTGGCGTCCACCATCACCTCGGCCGTGCCGGTGATGGAGGCGAAGCGGGTCGTGCCCTGCAGGGCCACCGCCACGCGCTCGTCCTTCCGGATCTCGTCGACCTTGCCGGCCTCGATCCGCGTCACGAACCACATGACGTCCGGGTCCTCGACCGAGGCGATGGCCATGGGACGGGCGCGGAGCCGCTGCTGGGGGTCGTGGGTGATGAGCATGGCGCTCTGGAAGCCCTGGGTCAGGTCGGTGAGCGTGTCGAAGTCCTTGGAGATGACGTCCTCCGGGTCGGGATGGATATGGGAGAGGGTGGGAGGGGGCGGGGCGCCCCGGGTTCAGCGCGGGGCCAGGCGGGCGGCCGCCAGATCCTCGGGCTGGGCGGTGGGGTCGACGCGGGCGACGCCGCACGCCAGCCGAGGGCCAGCGTTCCCCGCGGGCTGGGTCTGCAGATCGTCGCGGTGTTCGTGCAGGATGACGGCCTTGCCGAGCAGGGCGTTCTCGCCCTCGCCCACGCGGAGGTCGGCGGCGTATCGCAGGTCGACCGCCAGCCCCTGACCATTGGCCACCACATTGCCCAGATCACCCGCGTGGCTGTGCTCCGGCACGGTGATGGGGCCGTGCGGGTCGTTGTCGGGTGCGAAGTGTCCGCCCGCGCTCTCGAAGTCGGGGGGCTCGCAGGTGGTGCCGTTGTGGACGTGGATGGCGTGGACGGACCAGGGTTCCAGATCGTGGATGGTCGCGGCGACGTAGGTTCCTTCGCCGCGGAGGTCGGCCCGCGAGAAGGCGACGTGGCCCATGGGCTCGCCATCCGCGTTGGCGAGGTCGGCCACTACCACCGGCTGGAAGGGGAGGGAAGCCGCCTCCGGACGGTTCTTGGTACACGCAGCGAGGGCGGTGAGGGCGAGAACGGCGGTGGACAGGCGGGGCATGGTTCCTCCGATGCGAGACTCCCTCTGCATAGCGTGTTGTTGCACCTATGCAAATTGAGATGCAAACCGTTGGGGGCCCGGTTACGCTCTCCCCAGAGCCTGCCTCTTCTCGGGCTCGCCTGGTTCAATCCATTCCCCGCTTCCCCCTACACCTGGCATGACCTACTTCCCGGAACGCACCATGAGCCGCGCCACCTTTCAGCAGCGCCTCGACGCGCTGCCTCTCGACGACGACACCCGCGACCGGATTCTGGCGCGCTTCGAACGACTGGTCGGCTCGGTCCAGGACACGTACGGCATGGACCGGGAAGAGGCCGAACGCTTCGTCGAGAACCAGGTCTCGGGACTGGACCTCGAGCAGGCCTTCACCGATGGGTCCTCGGGCCGCTGATCGGCTGCCGCGCAGGATCATCCGGGACACTCGCCGGGTTGTAGCCGGGCCCACCGGCACCATGGCCCCCGCTCTCCTAGGACCCTTTCATGCGCGCTGTGTCTAACCCTCCCACAAACGGGGTCCCCCTGACGTTCACCGACCGCTTCGAGCGTCTCGGGCTCATCGGCGAGGGCGTCGCCTCCACCGTCCACCTCGGCCACGATCGGAAGACGGGCGAGGCGGTGGCCATCAAGGACCTCTGCCCCGAGCACCGGCAGGACCCGGTGGCCTTCTCGCGCTTCCGCGAAGAAGCGGACCTCCTGTCGCGCTTCCACCACCCCTACATCATCGACCTGCTCGCCCACGACCTGTGGTGGGAACAGGCGACGCTCGTTCTGGAGCTGGCCGAACAGGGGAGCCTGGTGCGCCGGCTCGGCGAGGACCCCGTCCCCGGGCCCAACCACCTGCTGACCTGGGCCCTGGACGTGCTCGACGCGCTGGATCACATCCACCGCTCCGGCGTGGTGCACCGCGATATCAAGCCCGCCAACCTGCTGATCGCCGCCGACGGGACCGTCCGCCTCTGTGACTTCGGCATCGCGCGGCGACCCTCCAGCGGCCTGACCCAGGTGGGCAGCGTGCTCGGAACGCCCACCTTCATGCCCCCGGAGCAGGCCCACGACCCCCACAGCGCGGGGCCCACCGCCGATCTCTACGCCCTCGGGGCCACGCTCTACGTGAGCCTGGTCCGCCGGCCGGCGGTGGAGCTGGTGGCCACCCACCTGCGCGAGAAGGCCCTCTCCGACCTGCCCCGACCCATCCGGCCGGTCGTCGAGCGGGCGACCCACCCTCACCCGGACGACCGCTACCAGGACGCGCTCTTCATGCACGCCGATGTCGAGCGGGCGCTGGCCGAGCTGGGCGGGGCCTGCCGCCTGGAGCTCGTCCGCGGGTGAGCCGCGGCCGGTCGCCTGCCTCGCCGCCGGTCGTTTGCCTCGGGTCGGTCGCGTCGGTCGCGTCGGTCGCGTGCGACCGCGCGCTTGCATCGATGCAATAATTCGTTATGCTTGCAGAGAGCCGTTGTTCCACCACGCTGGAGAACCCGTGTCTGTCGCTGATGACCTCAAGGACCAGATCGAGCATCCGACCAAGCCCTTCGTGGGGCCGGACCGCCCCTCGCGCACCCGCCGCGCCAAGATGGCGGCCGTGATCGTGGGTGGTCTCGCCATCACGGCACTCCTGCTCGGGGCGGGCTTCGCCCTCGGCTACTCCGCCGCCCTCTCCTGATCCGGCGTGGCGCCCGGACAAGATGACAGCACGTCGTCCTCGTCCTCGTCCGGGAGCGGCTCCGCCAGCTCCGAGGCTGCCGGCGCTCCCGCCGACGGAGGATGGAGCCTGCCCGATCTGCAGGACATCCCCGACGCCCTCGGAGACCTGGGCCCCACCGCGGTCGAGCTGACGACGACCTACGGCGTCCGCATCCTGGGCGCCATGATCATCCTGGTGCTGGCCTGGTTCGCGGGCCTGTGGGCGCGCCGGGGCACGCGTGCGCTCCTCAAGCGCACCCACGTGGACGGCACCGTCCGATCCTTCCTCAGCACCACGGTCCGCTGGGTCGTGTTCGTGCTGGGGGTGATCCTCTGCCTCGGCGCCTTCGGGGTCGAGACCACCAGCGTGGCGGCCCTCCTGGGTGGCGCCGGGGTCGGTATCGGCGTCGCCCTGCAAGGCAACCTGGCCAATCTGGCCTCGGGGCTGCTCCTGGTCGCGTTCCGTCCCTTCACCGAGGGCGACTGGATCACCCTCGAGAGCTCGGATGTGGATGGTCGGATCTCCTCGGTGGGGCTGCTCTTCACCGAGCTCGACACCTTCACGAACCAACGGGTCGTCCTGCCGAACAACCTGCTCTTCGATCAGCCCATCACCAACCACGAGCATCACGCCATCCGTCGTGCCGACGTGGACGTGGGGGTGGCGTACGAGACGGACCTGGCCCGGGCCGATGAGATCCTGCGCGACATGGTGCACCGGATCCAGGACGAGATCGGGCCGCCCACCGAGCGCGAGCCGGTGGTGTGGTGGCTCGGCTACGGGAGCTCGTCCATCAACCTCAAGGTGGGCGTGTGGTGCCGCCGCGGTGAGCTCTTCGAGACGCACAACAAGGTGATCCTCGAGATCCACCGCACCTTCGCCGAACACGAGATCACGATCCCGTTCCCCCAGCGCGATCTCCACCTGAAGGAGCCGCAGGCGAGCGAGCTCACCGACGCGCTGGCCGCCAAGTAGGGGTCTTGCATCCCTCGCCCTTGCATTGCATGTGCTTGCATGTGTGAAGCATAACCCATACGGTCTTGATGAACCCCATGTGAGGAGGCTTCGTGAAGACGCTTCGTACCTGTGTCCCCCTCGTCCTGCTTTGTCCTGCCGCCTGCGACATCCAGCAGAGCCCCTCCGAGGAGGCCGAGGAAGTGACCGAGGCCATCGGTGAGGGCGAGGACCTCGAGTCCATCGGTGACGAGGCCGGCGACGTGGTCGATGCGGTCGGCGACAAGGCCGACAAGGCCATCGAGAACACCGGCGACGACGTCGAGCAGGCGGTCGAGGACGCCGAGGACGCCATCGACACCGACATCGTCGAGTGATCCTGGCGGGCTCGGCCCGCGCCCCCCGACCCCCGATGATCCGGAGCCCTCATGCGCCCCCTGGTCCTGCTCTCCCTCGCCGCCCTCTCCACCGCCTGTGTCTCGAAGAAGAAGCACGAGGCCTTGGAAGAGGACTACACTCAACTCTACGACCGCTATGAGGCCGCCGTGGCCCGTTCGGCGGGCCTCCGGATGGACCGCGCCATGCTCGCGGAGCGCATGGACGCGCTCCGACGCGACAACCGCGACCTGTCCGGCTTCTACCGGGACCTCCTCGCCGACTTCGGCAAGGCCATGGAGATGGGCCAGGTCGAGCTGGTCATCTACCCCGACCACGCCGCCCTCGTCCTCGCCAACGAGTTCCACTTCGACTCCAATGAGGCGAGCCTCTCCCGGGAGGGCAAGGCCACCGTGGACAAGCTCGCCGATCTGATGCGCAAGCACCCCAGGCGCGAGTTCCAGGTCCAGGGCCACACCGACGCCCGGCCCATCGCCTCGGGCCCCTACGAGGACAACTGGCAGCTCGGCGCCGCCCGCGCCATGGCGGTGGTCCAGCTCCTGCTGGCGGACGATGTGGACCCCGATCAGGTGTCGGCCGCCACCTTCGCCGCCACCGAGCCCCTGGCCTCGAACCGGATGGAGACCGGCCGGGAGCAGAACCGTCGGGTGGAGATCGCCCTTCGTCCCACCCTGGATGACCTGCCCACCCACGAAGCCCTGCTGTGGGATGCGGCCCGGCGCAACGCCACCGAGGTCGGCATGGACCGGTCCCCCGCTCGCCGCAACCGATGAACCAGCTTCCCCGCCGGGAGATGCGACACTCTGCTCCCCTCTTGTCCGCCTTGCTGCTCGCCGCGTGCTCGCCCGAGCGCACCACCTTGGAGGGCCGCATCGCGTCCTCCACACTCCCCCGCAACCCGGCCCTGGCCGGCGAGGGGACGGCGGCCACGGCGCAGCAGGTCCGCCTCTCGGCCCTGCAGCCCGATGGCGCGCTGGTCCTGCTCGACACGACCGACGTGGCCGACGACGGCTCCTACAGCTTCGAGACCGACGCGGGCGAGAGGCATCTGGTGGTCGAGGCCCTCGACGAGAACGACACCGTGCTGGGCGCGGTGCCGGTCCCGCGCACCTCGGGCTTCACCACCACCGCCGCGCCCCTCTCCCCCGAGACCTCGGTGGAGGTGCAGGTGTGGCTGCAGGCGGTGCGACGCACCGGCGTCCGCGACCTCATCGACCCGAACGACCTGCGCCTGCGCGTCGACGACGACGTGACCGGGGCGGTGGTCCGCGCCGACGCGCCCGAGGTCCAGCTCACGGTGATGGCCGACGCCGTCCGCGCGGCCCAGCGCACCGAGTCGGCCAGCTACCTGGACCTGGGGGTGGAGACGAGCCAGCGCGCCCGCTTCGAGGCCACCCTCGATGCGATGGCGCTGCACGACGAGATGCTGGCCGCCGGCGACGAGCCCGACGTCATCCGTGACACCCTGCGCTACGACTTCATCGACGCCACCGACCTGCCGCCCATGGCCCGGAGCCTCTCTTCGGCCCGGGCGCAGCTGGCCCTCCGGCTGCTCCTCTCCGAGCGCGCGCAGGCCGAGCCCGACCTGGCCCTCGAGGCCACCCTCACCAGCGCCGAGGTGGCGGCCCTGCACGGCCGGCCCCTCCTCGAGGATCGCCTCTCGGGGCAGGCGCTGGACATCGCGCTGGTCTCCCTGGGGGATCTGGAGGCCGATCTGCGCACGGCCACCTCGGTCGAGGACGCCACCGGCGCGTGGGCGCTGCACGGGGAGACCCTGGCCGCCGGCATCCCCGACGGCGTGCTCTCCGAGGCCATCGACGTCCCACCCGACGGGTATGTGCAGGCCGATCTGGCGCTGGGGCAGAACCTCCTGCGGATCGACCGGCTCCTGCTGGAGCTGGTGGCGGTCGCCCAGGACACGGCAGGGCCCGAGCCTGGTCCCGAGGAGCTGGCCGACGCCATCGTGGATGTGCACGACGGCTACGTGGACGGCGTCCGACCCATCGTCGACGAGCAGCTCGCCTCGCTCCAGCCCGAGGACAAGGCGCTGGTGACCGACCTGATCGTCGCGGCCACCCGGAGCTTCCGCAAGCCGCCCGCGCCGTAGCCGCTCAGGCCTGGGACGGGTCGGGCGGCCCCTCGCCCGGCGGGGGAGCCGGATCTTCGATGTAGCCCTCGCCCGTCGGCCACTCGGAGGTCGGCCGATCCTCCAGGCTGTCTGCCTGGGCCGCCTGGTCCAGGTAGGTCTTCATGGTCTCGCCCTCGAGCACCTCGTGCTCGATGAGGTGGACCGCCATCTCTTCGAGGAGGGTGCGGTTGTCGCGGAGGATCTCGCGCGCCCGCTCGTGGCAGGTGCCGAGGATCCGGCGGACCTCCTCCTCGATGGCCTGGCCCGTGCTCGGTGCCGTGCCGTAGCGGTTGCCCTGGCTCGGGAATCCGAAGGGGCTCTCCCGCTCCTCGGCGTAGCGAACGGCCCCGATCCGCTTGGACATGCCGTACTCGACCACCATGCGCCGGGCGAGATCGGTGGCCCGCCGGATGTCGTCGTGGGCCCCGGTCGTCACGTCGCCGAAGATGAGCTCCTCGGCGGCGCGCCCGCCGTACAGGACGGTCACCCGGTTCAGCAGCTCGGCCTTGCTCATCAGGTAGCGGTCTTCGAGGGGCATCTGCATCGTGTAGCCGAGGGCCGAGACCCCGCGGGGGATGATGCTGATCTTGGTCACCGGATCCGCGCCCGGGCTGGCCGCGGCGCAGATGGCGTGGCCGATCTCGTGGTAGGCGACGACCCGCTTCTCGGCGTCGGAGAGGCGGCGGGACTTCTTCTCGAGGCCGGCCACCACCCGCTCGATGGCCTCCTTGACGTGGGCGTTCTCGATGGCGGCGGCGCCTTCCCGGGCCGCGAGGAGGGCGGCCTCGTTCAGGGCGTTGGCGAGATCGGCGCCGGCGAAGCCCGGGGTCATGCGCGCGATCTCCTCGAGGTCGACGCTGTCGCCCAGCTTGAGCTTCCGGGCGTGGACCTCGAGGATGGCCTGCCGGCCCTTCAGGTCCGGGCGGTCCACGAGGACCTGCCGGTCGAAGCGGCCGGGCCGCAGCAGGGCCGGGTCGAGGGTCTCGGGGCGGTTGGTGGCCGCCATGACGATGATGCCCTTGCGGTTGTCGAAGCCGTCCATCTCGACGAGGAGCTGGTTGAGGGTCTGCTCCCGCTCCTCGTTGCCGGCGGGGCCGCCGGCGCCGCGGGCCTTGCCCACCGCGTCGAGCTCGTCGATGAAGATGATGCCCGGAGCATGCTCGACCGCCGTCTTGAACAGGTCGCGCACCCGGGCGGCGCCCACGCCGACGAACATCTCGACGAAGTCCGAGCCCGAGATGGTCATGAAGCTGACGCCGGCCTCGCCGGCCACGGCCCGGGCGAGCAGCGTCTTGCCGGTGCCGGGCGGGCCCACGAGGAGCACGCCCTTGGGGGGCCGACCCCCGAGGGCGGTGAACTTCTCGGGGGTGCGGAGGAAGGAGACGATCTCCTGAAGCTCCTCGCTGGCCTCCTCCACGCCGGCCACGTCGTCGAAGGTGACCCCGGTGCCCTCCTCGGGGACCAGCCGGGCGCTGGAGCGGCCGAAGGCGGCCACGCCGCCCCGCCCGGTGTCCTGGCGGGAGAGGAAGAACCAGAAGCCCAGCAGCAGGAGCATGGGCAACAGGAAGAAGGAGAGGGTGGCGCCGTTGCAGGCCCGCGGCGGCGCGGAGCGGTACTTGACCCCCTGCTCGTCGAGCAGGGTGATGAAGGACTCGTCGCCCTCGACCCGGATGGCGGTCACGCACTGGGGCCGCTGCCCCTCCTCGACCGGGGGCGGGCAGGCGGTGACCCGGTGCTCGTCCAGGAGCACCGACTCGATGCGCCCGGCGGCGATCTCGTCCTTGAGGCGGTTCCAGGTGACGTCGCCGCCGCTCGGGAGCATGGACAGCACCATCCAGCCGAGAAAGCCCAGGAAGACGACCAGGCCGGCGATGGGCAGCCACCGCTGGAGGTTGTTCATCGATCCCCCGCGAGGCGAGCCACCTCGGCATCCAGCACCTGGCGGGTGCGGGTGTAGAGGAAGCGCGCCTGGGCGTGATTGTCGCCGATGGCGACGATGCCCAGCTTGCCGAACTCGGAGAGGGCACCGATGAGGTGGAAGACCACGCCGCGCTCCGTGGGCCCGTGAAAGTGCAGCCCGTGACAGACCACGATGTCCACGAGGTCCTCGGGCAGCAAGCCCCTGTAGCGCTCCTCCTGTAGCGTGTCCGTGGCGAAATAGTACTTGGGGCGGCCGGAGGGGGCGTAGAAGAGGCCGTCCGAGAGGTCCAGCGCACCGGCGGTGAGGAACTTGAGGGTCAGGAAGGGGTGGGTGGTGCCCCCCTTGCGCAGGTTGACCTCGATGGCCTTGTGGGCCCACGAGCCGGCGGGCTGGCGCACGCTCATGAAGTCGACGGCGAAGCGCCCGATGACCCCGCGCTCGGCCAGCACCCGGGCCACCCGGTCGCCGGATCGCTGCAGATCGAGCCGGTAGTCGTCGGCGGCCGGGAAGGTGCAGCCCTCGAAGACCTGCCCGTCGGCGCCGCCCAGGACCTGGTCGTGGGTGGAGATGACCTGGGGCTCCCGCAGCGCGTTGATGCGGCACTGGACCGAGGGGGAGCGCTTCTCGTCGCCGGCGACGAAGGCCTCGGCCACGCCCCCCATCTGCGCGAAGGAGGCCGAGAAGGTCTCCCAGCGCTCCCGGGGGGCGACGTAGCGGAGGTCGGTGGGGAGGCGATCCTGGATGGCGGCGGCCAGCTCGGCCTCGCTGCGGGTCCCGTCCAGGTCGCCGTAGGGGAAGAGGGCGTTCCCCTCGCCCGAGAAGCCGTCGTTCAGCTTGACGACCGCCTTGCGGGCCTCTGGCTCGTGGCGCTTGATGTCCGCCAGGGCGCGGGCGATGTCGTCGGGCGTGCGGAGCCGCTCGTGGCCGTAGGGCAGGTCCACGCCGGCCTCGCGGAAGACCTCCCGGCAGCCCGACTTGGTGCCCAGGTCGTGCAGCCGGGGATCGACGGAGTGCAGGGGCAGGTTCAGCCGCACCGCCAGGGTCCGCTCCAGGTGGGTGCTGTTGAAGCACACCAGGTGCGCGCGGTCCGGGGTGCGGATCGCGTCCAGGATCCGCCGCAGCAGGCGCGGGCGGTCCAGGATCTTCTTCGAGAGGGGCACCGGGCTGCTGTCGTTGCAGTGCAGCAGCAGGAGCCGGCGGCGGGCGTGGCTGTTGGGGACCCCGGGCAGGAGGGAGAGGTGGTAGTCGACCACGAAGGGATCGATGGCCTGGCTCGTGACGTAGACGAGGCGGGTCCGGGGCTGACGCAGGAGCATCAGGTTGACCAGCATCCGCTCCTCGTAGTGCCAGACCCCGCTGATCTTGCCCAGCTCACGCGCATCGAGGGACAGGGAGGGCACCACCACCACGTCCTGGGGCTGGCGGGGATCCCGGGAGAGCGCGGTGTAGAGGTCCGCCATGCGCGCGTGCAGGTGGTCCCAGGCGGAGAGCTCCGCCGCGGAGCCGGGCTCGGGCCAGGTGGGCGCGGTCATGCCCCAGCGTATCCCACGCCGGCCTGCAGGATGGGCTCGGGGCGAGCCCCGGCCTCAGGACTCGGCCACCAGCTCGTCGGCCTCGGTGAGCACCAGCGCGAACAGGCCGCTGTGATCGCTGCGCACCAGATCGGTGCGGACCCCGCCCTGACGGAGCTTGCCCCGAAGGCGGGAGAGGACCGCGTCGAAGCGCTTGCGGAGGGGCACCACGTCGGCGTCGTCGGGCCAGAGCTGGCGGGCCAGGGATTCCCAGTGGACGGCGGTGCCGATGTCGGCGAGCTCGCTCACCAGCCGGGCGGGCATGCCCGTGATCCGGAGGGTGGGCTGTCCATCCCGCTGGAGCAGGATGGAGTCATAGCGGGTGACGAGGCGCAGGGGCGCCTGGACCGCCCCCTGCACGCGGGTGGCCTCGCCGGCCTGGGCGGTGGGGGCGAAGGCGAGGGTGTAGCGGCCGCGGGGCGTGTCGAGGGACCAGCCAGGGGCGGCGTCGGCGGTGCCGTCGTCGGTGCGGACCCGCCAGCCACCGGCGCCCAGGTAGAAGACGGCGACCGCGTGGTCCCGCGCGCCGGCGCGCAGCCGGGGCGTGGGGGAGAGCACCAGGCTCATCACGCCCGAGAGGGGGCAGACCCCGACCTCGGGGCCCTCGAGGACCAGGATCCGCTCGGGGAGGGTCACGTCCAGGACGTCGAGGGCCACCCCCCGGGCCAGCTCGATGCGCTGGCCGGCCGCGAGGGGCAGGGCCTTGACGGGCTTGCCGCCCACCGCGAAGAGGCCGCGGAGGGCGAGGAGCTGAAGGCTCTCGCCGCGCAGGCTGACCATGGCGTGGGCCTCGGAGACGCGGGCGTCGTCGAGTCGCAGGGCCGCGGACCAGACCCGCCCGATGAGGTCACCGTGGACCAGGATGTGCTCCTGGCCGTCGGGCGTACGGACGGTGACGGAGGCATGCATGGTGGGGCGGGGCTCCGGGCGAGGCGTCCGGGGTAACTTGCCACGGACCATACGGTGGCGTATGGTCCCGCCAGGAGGTGGCATGGAGGTCCTGCCCACGCGGATCGACCCGAAGGACGAGGGATTCCGCGCCAACCGCGAGGCCGCCCTGGAAGGCATCGAGACGCTTCGGAAGCACCTGGCCCGGGCGCGGGCCGGCGGCGGCGAGAAGTACGTGGCCCGTCACCGGAAGCGCGGCAAGCTGCTCCCCCGGGAGCGGATCGACCTGCTCCTCGACCGGGACAGTCCCTTCCTCGAGCTCTGCGCCCTCGCGGGCCTGCACGAGAAGGGGCAGGTCCCCGGCGGGGCCTCGGTGGCGGGGCTGGGGCGGATCAACGAGACCCTCTGCCTGGTCACCGCCTCCGAGTCCACGGTCCAGGGGGGCGCCATCGGTCCGGTCGGGGTGAAGAAGGCGGCCCGGCTCGGCACCATCACCGCCGAGAATCGGCTGCCGGCCGTCCAGCTCATCGAGTCCGGCGGGGCCGACCTCCCCAACCAGGCCGAGATCTTCGTCCCCGGGGGGGCCGGCTTCAAGGACATCACCCGTCGCTCCCGCGAGGGGCTGCCGACCATCAGCCTGGTGTTCGGCTCCTGCACCGCGGGGGGGGCCTACATCCCCGGCATGTCCGACTACAGCGTCATGGTCCGGGAGGCGGCCTACATGTACCTGGCCGGCCCGCCCCTGGTGAAGATGGCGCTCGGCGAGGTGGTGGACGATGAGACCCTCGGTGGGGCCGAGCTGCACGGCACCGTCAGCGGGGTGACCGACTACATCGCCGAGGATGAGCCCGACGCCATCCGACTCGGGCGGCACCTGGTGGATCGGCTGGGCTGGCACCCGGAGGGGCCGGGGCGCACCGGGCCGGGGGATCCGCCGGTCCACGACCCGGACGAGCTGCTGGGCATTGCCAGCGCCGACGTGAAGAAGCCCTTCGACATCCGCGAGGTGGTGGCCCGGATCGTGGACGGAAGCCGCTTCCTGCCGTTCAAGCCCCGCTACGGTCCCACACTGGTCACCGGATTCGCCGAGATCGGGGGCTTCCGGGTGGGAATCCTGGGCAACAACGGCGTGCTGCACGGTCCCAGCGCCGAGAAGGGCGCCCAGTTCATCCAGCTCTGCAACCAGCAGCGCACCCCCCTGCTCTTCCTGCAGAACATCACCGGCTTCATGGTGGGTCGGGACGCCGAGGCCGGAGGGATCATCAAGGCCGGCGCCAAGATGATCAACGCGGTCTCCAACTCGACCGTGCCGGCCATCACGCTGATGGTCGGGGGCTCCTACGGGGCGGGGAACTACGCCATGGCGGGCCGGGCCTACGACCCTCGCTTCGTCTTCAGCTGGCCCAACCACCGCATCGCCGTCATGGGTCCGGAGCAGCTCGCCGGCGTCATCGAGATCGTCAAGCGCCAGTCCGCGGCGCGGAAGGGCCAGCCGGTGAACGAGGAGCAGCTCGCCATGATGAAGCAGATGCTCGCGGGCAAGGTGGAGCACGAGTCCACCTGCTGGCAGGCCACCGGTCGCCTCTTCGACGACGGGGTCATCGACCCCCGGGACACCCGCACCGTGCTCACCCTGGCCCTCGAGGCGGTCCACATGGCGCCCGTCCGGGGGACCCACGCCTGGGGCGTGTTCCGGCACTAGCCGGGCGCGCCCGTCTGCTCTCGAGGTCCAGATGGGATCGATCCACACCCTGCTCATCGCCAACCGCGGCGAGATCGCGCGCCGGATCCTGCGCACCTGCCGCGCCCTGGGGATCCGGGGAGCCGTGGTCTACACCGACGCCGACACGACCCTGCCCTTCGTCCGCGAGGCCGACGTGGGGGTGCGGATCGGCGCGGGCCCGGTGGGCGAGAGCTACCTGTCCATCCCGGCGATCCTCGAGGCGGCCCGCCGGACGGGCGCCGACGCGGTCCACCCCGGCTACGGCTTCCTCTCGGAGAACGCCGCGTTCGCGCGCGCGGTCCGGGACGCGGGCCTGATCTGGGTGGGGCCGCCCCCCGAGGCCATCGAGACCATGGGCGACAAGGCGGCGGCGCGCCGGCTGGCGGCGGCCCACAAGGTGCCGGTCCTGCCGGGCTACGACGGCGACGCCCAGGACCCGGACACCC
>CAZPJM010000094.1:0-15837 GCA_964586865.1 uncultured Enterobacteriaceae bacterium | reverse complement strand
GCGCCCCCGCCAGGACTCGAACCTGGGACCGTTGGCTTAGAAGGCCAATGCTCTATCCACCTGAGCTACGGGAGCCGCGAGGGCCGGGCGGGGTTCACCACCCCTGCCGCCGCGGGGCTCCTACCACCCCGACACGCCGCCATCCAGGGCTGAACGCCGTCGAGGGGCTGCGCGGACGTCCCGCCCCAGGATGGATCGACGGTGGCGTCCTCCTCCTCGCCCATCCTGCCACGGGCCCGTGCCCAGGCGGCCCAGGCCGGGTGGTCGGCCGGCAGGCGGCGCAGGTGGCGCCGGAAGTGACGCAGCTCGGGGGGGCGGCCGGCCTCGGTCCGCCGGACCACCTCCTCCATGGCCTCCGCCGCGCTGCCCACCTCGGCGATGATCCGATCCCACAGGTCCCGCTCGGGACGCACCTCGACCCCGTGCCGCTCCATGGCCGCCTCCTCCCCGGTCCACGCCGGGCCATGCGGGCCCCTGCCCGCCGTGTCCGCCGGCAGGCCCCTCCCACCGACGCCCCTCGGATATCGGGCCCCGCCACCGCCGCGAGGCCACCGGCCGGGGATTTCCGGTGGGGCGCCAGGATCGCGACGAGGCCGAAGGACTCCGAGGTTCCCGGGGGGCGCGCCGGACCGGAGCCCCCGCGCCACCCGAGCGGGATAGGCCCCCCGCCCAGCCCGGAGGCCCCGTGTCCCAGCCCGCCCCGCCCGTCGCCAAGCAGGTCGAGCACGTACATCGCGAGCACGGCGTGGAACGCCCGGACCCCTGGCACTGGATGAAGGACCGGGATGACCCGGACCTGATCCCCCACCTCGAGGCCGAGAATCGCTACACCGAGGCGGTGCTGGCCCACACCCGGACCGTCCGCAAGGTGCTCTACGACGAGATCCTCGGGCGTATCCAGGAGGATGATCGCTCGGTGCCGGTGCGGATCGGCGCCTACTGGTACTACCAGCGCACCAAAGAAGGGCGGGCCTACCCCATCCACTGCCGCACCCACGGAGACCTGGACGCGGACGAGGAGATCCTGGTCGACGAGAACGACCTTGCGAAGGGCCATGACTACTTCCGGCTGGAGCAGCTCGAGGTGAGCCCGGACCACCGCCGGGTGGCCTGGCTGCAGGACGTGGACGGGGCCGAGCGCTTCACCCTGCGGGTCAAGGACCTGGAGACGGGCGCCATCACCGAGGTGGCCACCGGGCTGAAGTGGAGCCTGGCCTGGGCGGCCGACGGGCGGCACCTCTTCGCCACCCGCGGCGACGCGGCCCAGCGACCCCACCAGGCCTGGCGCTTCGACGCGGATGGCGACGGAGAGGGCGAGCTGGTCTACGAGGAGGCCGACGAGCGCTTCTTCGTCGGGGTGGATCGAACGCGGGACTGGCGCTTCGTGCTCATCGAGAGCGGGAGCAAGACCACGAGCGAGGTCCGGCTGCTGGAGGGCCGGGAGCCCACCGGCGAGGCCCGGGTGGTCTGGCCACGCCGGCAGGGCGTCCTCTACGACGTGGTCCACCACGATGGCACCCTCTTCGTGCGGACGAACGACGCGGGCGTGGACTTCCGGGTGGTCTCGGTGCCCGCCGACGACCCCGGCGGCACGCCCGACGAGGTCCTGCCCCACGTCCCCGGCCTGTACCGCACCCGCCTGCAGGCCTTCCGGCGCCACCTGGTCGTGTGGGAGCGACGCGATGGGCTCCCGGGGATCCGGGTCCGGGACCTGGGCACCGGCGAGGACCACCTGGTGGACTTCCCGGAGGCCACCTACGACCTGCGGCCCGAGCAGAACCCGGTGTTCGACACCCACGAGCTCCGCTTCACCTACGCCTCGCCGCGCACGCCGCCCACGGTCACCGTCTTCGACATGGAGGACCACGAGCGGGCGGTGCTGAAGGTCCACCCGGTCCTGGGCTACGATCCGCGCCAGTACGAGGTCGAGCGCCTGGAGGCCACCGCCCGGGACGGGGCCAGGGTGGCGATCAGCCTGCTGCGACGCAAGGACCAGGTCCGAGACGATGGGCCCCACCCCATGCTGCTCGTCGGCTACGGCAGCTACGGCTTCTCCTACCCGGCCGGCTTCCGGAGCAGCCGGATCAGCCTGGTGGATCGCGGCGTGGTCGTGGCCATCGCCCACATCCGAGGCGGGGCCGAGCGCGGACGCTCCTGGTACGAGGACGGCAAGCTCGCCCACAAGCCCAACACCTTCCAGGACTTCATCGACGCCGCCGCCTACCTCTTCTCGGTCGGCTGGACCGCCCCCGACCGGCTCGCCATCCAGGGCGGGAGCGCCGGCGGCCTGCTCATGGGCGCGGTCATGAATCAGGCGCCGGACCACTTCCGGGCCGTGGTGGCCGATGTCCCCTTCGTCGATGCCCTCAACACCATGCTCGACGCCTCCCTGCCCCTGACGGTCACCGAGTACGAGGAGTGGGGCGACCCCAACGAGCCCGAGGTGTTCGAGCGGATCCGCGCCTACGCCCCCTACGAGAACGTCCATGAGGCGGCCTACCCACACGTCTACGCCACGGCCGGCCTCAACGACCCGCGGGTCGGGTACTGGGAGCCGGCCAAGTGGGTCCAGAAGCTCCGCGCCCGCACGACCAGCGATCGCCCCATCCTCCTGCGGACCCACCTGGGGGCGGGCCATGGCGGGCTCTCGGGGCGCTACGGCCAGATCGAGGACACAGCCTGGCAGTACGCGTTCCTCCTCGACCGCCTGGGCGTGACCGAGCCCGGCTGACGACATCTCGTGGCCCTTGACCCGCCCCTCCAGGTGACGACATCTCGTTCCTGGAGGCCTCATGCGCCGCGCCACGTACGACCTGCACGCCCTCGCCACGCTGGTGACCGGTCCCGCCGATCTGGACGAGGTCCTCTCCCGGGCCCTCCAGGCCCTGCGGCGGGTCATCCCGTACGACCTGGCCGCGGTCCTCCGCAAGGACGGGGATCGCCTGCGGGTGGCGGTCGCCGAGGGGCCCCTGGCCACCCCGGCGGTCCGCGCCCACGAGCTCGACCTGCGGCGCTTTCCCACCATCCGCCGGGCCCTCGCCGAGCGACGCCCCATCCCCCTCGAGGAACACCACCACGACTCGGCCGAGGGGGATCCCTACGACGGGGTCCTGGACCTGCCCCACGGTCACTCCTGCATGGTGGTGCCCCTCTTCGCCGGCGACGAGGAGCTGGGGATCATCACCCTCGATCGCACCACTTGCGCCATCTACCCCGACACGGACGTCCAGCTCGCCGGGATCTACGGCCAGCTGGTGAGCATGGCCATCCGCTTCGCCGATCAGGCCCGGGCCCTGGACGGCTACCGGAGGCGCCTCGAGGAGGGGCGGCGGCTCCTGGTGGAGGACGCGGGCGGGGGCGCCGAGGCGGCCCGGCGGCTTTCCGCCAGCCGATCGGCGGCCATGCGGGCCCTGGTGGAGCAGGCCCGCCGCCTGGCCACGGCGGATCTGCCGGTGCTCATCCAGGGCGAGACGGGCGTGGGCAAGGAGCTGCTCGCCCACGCCCTGCACGCGTGGAGCCCCCGGGCCGGGGGGACCTTCCTGGCGGTCAACTGCGCCGCCCTCCCCGAGCAGCTCGCCGAGTCCGAGCTCTTCGGCCATGTGAAGGGGGCCTTCTCGGGGGCGGTGCGGGACCGTCCCGGCCGCTTCGTGGCGGCGAGTGGCGGCACCCTCTTCCTGGACGAGGTGGGGGAGCTCCCCCTGGCCCTGCAGGCCAAGCTGCTCCGGGTGCTGCAGGACGGCGCCGTGACCCCGGTGGGCGCCGATCGGCCGGTGCCGGTGGACGTGCGGATCGTCAGCGCCTCCCACGTGGACCTCTCGCACGCGGTGCAGGAGGGGTGCTTTCGGGAGGACCTCTACTACCGGCTCGCGGTGGTGCCCCTGCACATGCCGCCCCTCCGGGAGCGCCCGGAGGACGTGGAGGACATCGCGCAGGGGCTCCTCGAGGGGCTGGCCCGGGCTGGCCGGGGTCCATGGACCCTGCCCGCGGACACCCTCGACGCCCTCGTGGCCCACCGCTGGCCGGGCAATGTGCGGGAGCTGCGCAATGCGGTGGAGCGGGCGAGCGTGCTCACGCCGTCGGGGCCGCTCTCGCCGGCCGATCTGGGCCTGTCGGCGGCCCCCGCGACGGCGAGGCTTGTCGAGGATGGGCCGGTGCCGTCGTACGCGGCGCAGGAGACGGCCTACTTCCGCCGGCTGCTCGAGGCGACGGCGGGGAAGATCTACGGGGAGGACGGGGCGGCGGCGCTGGCCGGGCTGAAGCCCACCACGCTGCACAGCAAGCTGAAGAAGAGGGGTCTCAGGTAGTGGATCGAAGGACCCACCCTGTCCCCCGCTGACGCGGGGCGTAACCTGCCCCCGCGATCCCGCCCCCCCAGCCCCTCTGGACTTCCGGTCGGCCTACTCGGCCGCCGGCCCGGCCTTCCCCGTCCCCTCGCCACTCCCCGCCTTCGCGATGGCCGATCGGACCTCGCCATCGGTCAGGTACCGGGTGAGCCCGGGTGCCAGGCGGTTGACGGTGTACAGCAGCCGGGAGTCATTGCCGATCATGCCGTGGACGACACCCTTCTCGATGCAGCGGGCCATGGAGAGCGCCACCTGCTCGGCGGTGTAGACCTTGTTCCAGCCGGACTCGGCCTCGAGGGCCCAGACGGCCGGCGGCTTGGTCTCGTTCTCCTTCTCGAGGCCGGGGGTCTCGGTGGTGGGCGGGAAGTAGGCGGTGACCCGCACGCCGTGCGTCTTCATCTCCTGGCGGAGCGACTCGGCGAACCCGGAGATGGCGAACTTGGACGCGGCGTAGGCGCTGTAGCCGAAGAGCGGCAGGAACCCCATCATGGAGCTCACGAGGCAGATGTCCCCGCGGCCCTGGGCGATGAGGTGGGGCACCACGGCCTTGCAGACGTGCACATGCCCGAAGAAGTTCACGTCCATCATGCGGCGGAAGTCGGCGACGTCCGCGTGCTCGAAGAGCTCGGCGGTGGCGTAGCCCGAGTTGCAGACCAGCACGTCCAGGCCACCGAGGGTCTCGAGGACGGCCTCGACGGCGGAGGCCACGGCGTCCATGTCGGTGACGTCGAAGCTCTGGCTGCCGAAGGGCCCGGGCCCGCCGGTGGCCTCGAGGGCGGCGACGGTCTCGTCGAGGGCGGCCTGCCCACGCGCGGCCACCACGACGGCGGCCCCCTCCCGCGCCAGGTGCTCGGCCAGGGCGCGCCCGATCCCCTTGGACCCGCCGACCACGAGGACCTTCTTGCCACGATAGTAGCCCATCAACGACTCCGGGAGGCCGCCCGCATACCCCGGCGCGCCGGCCCCACCCACCCGGAGCCCTGCACGCGGAGGTGCCATGTCGGTCTGGAAGCGGCTCACCAACCTGGCGAAGGGCCAGGCCAAGGTGTGGGCGAAGGGCGAGCGGGACGGCCCCGACGCCATCTTCGAGGCCGAGCTGGAGGCGGATCGCCGCGCCCGGGTCCGCGAAGCCGACAGGCGTCGCCCCGCCCCCGCACCCACCTCCGGACGCAGGGCCCGGGTCCGGCCCCCGGAGACCGAGCGGGTGCCGCGGACCGACCTGTTCGGCGAGCCCTCCGAGGCCCCCGACCCGACACCGGAGCCACCCGAGGACGCGTCCGCGGAGCGACGGGAGCCGCCCGAGGCGGATCCGGTGGGCAAGGCTGCCTCCCGGGTGCTCGACACGGTCTCCGATCTGCTCGAAGGAGACCGGGGATCCGGGGACGCCGCCCCCGCCGCGGCCCCGCGAGCCGGCAAGGACGTTGCAGAGCCCCTCCCGGAGTCCGACCCCTTCGCCGCCTTCGACGCGCGCCGTCGACGCCGCGAGCCCGGGGAGGAGGTGGTCGAGGCCGAGATCGTGGAGACGGAGGAGGACGAGGGGGGGTGAGGCCCCCGGGAGGGCTCAGGGCCCGTGCTCGCCCTCGACGACCTCCTGCACGACCTCCTGGGCGCCGTCGGGCCCACCGGTGACCACCAGATCCAGCTCCAGGTCCCAGTACCCGACGGGATCGACGTCCTCGCGCTCAGCACCCAGGACCACCGTACCGTCCAGGGCCGTCACCTGCGGGAGGCGAGGTGCCTCGGGCGTACACGGCCCGGCACCCCAGGTCGCGGTCTCCACCCCCCACAGCCGTGGGAGGACCTCCAGGTCCCAGCGCGACGGCTCCATGACCGGGGCCACGAGGCCCAGGTGGATGCAGTCCTCGCCGCCGGGGCCCTCGCCCTCCACCAGGATCCGATCCCAGCCGCCGACGATCCACACCGAGGACCAGGTGCGCCCGTCGACGCGCTCCAGATCGGCGTCGACCGGGCCGCAGCCCACGAGGACCAGCAGACAGAGAACGCGGGGCATGGGACCTCCTCCCTCGCCACCCTGCCGACAATCCCCGACCTGTCAAGCCCTCAGGTCACGCCTCGCCCGATCCGTCCCCCGGGGCCGTGGAGGGCGCCCTGGACGAGCGGCGGCTGCGGTTGGCGAGCCTGGGCCGGGCCGGCGTGGCCCTGCTGGACGCCACCCTGCCCGCCCGGGGGCCCGACCGCCCGGTGGCCGTGGCCCCGCGGGTGAGCACGACCGGGGAGGGCTGGCTCCTGTCCTGGCCGGGGGTCTCCACCCAGCGCGGTCTGCGGGTGGTGGTCCGGGCGGTGGACGGACGGGGGACCCCGGTGCGCGCCGCGGGGCCCTTCCGGGACCGGGCCGGGCGGCATCGGTGGGCGGGCCCGGTGGACGGGCTGCCCCGACTGGTGCCCTGGGGGGGCCTGTCGCCGGGCACCACCCACCTGGACCTGTTGCTGGTGGGGGCCGGGGCACGGGCCGAGCCGGTGGGTCACCTGCGCCTCCCGGTGGAGCCTCCTCCGATCCTCCCCTTCGACGCCGGGCGCTGGGCCGATCCGCTGGCGGTGCTCGCCGGGGCCGTGGTGCACGCCGACGGCACCATCCACGACGGGGAGGTCCGGGCGGTGGCGGCCCTGCTCCAGGAGGTCGGCGCCGACGGACCCGACGTGGACGCCATGCTCGCCCGGCCCACCCCGGCCCGCCTCGACCCCGTGGTGGCGGCCTGCCGGAGCCGGCTCGGGGGGTGGGGTCCGCGGACGCTGCTGGAGGCGATGGTGCGGGTCGCCGTGGCCACCGGGGCCGTCTCCGTCGCCACGCGGGAGGTCCTCCACGAGATCGCCCACGCCCTCGGTGCGCCCCCCGAGGCCGTGGCACGGCTGCTCGAAGGCGCCCCCGCCCCGTCCTCCGACCATGCCGATCTCCAGGAGGCCCGCCTGCTCCTCGGGGTGCCGCCGGACGCGGATCCCGACACGGTCAAGCGCGCCTGGCGACGTCAGGTCCAGGCCCATCACCCCGACCGCGCCGCCCCGGAGGACCGCGCCGACGCCACCCGCACCACGGCCAGGCTGAACGCGGCCTATCGGGCCCTCGTCGAGGCCGGTGGAGCCCGACGACCGGCCCCCCCACGCCAGACCGAGGATACCGCCATCCCCGCCGAGCCCACGGAACGGCCCGCCCCCCCGCGCCCACGCCTCTCCCCGGTCCAGCTCGCCATGGGCTGGCTGGCGGTCGCCCTGCTGGCCACCGCGGTGGGGGTGGCGTGGAACGGCCATGCGGTCGCGCTCCTGGGAGCGGCCGAGCAGCTCCTGGCGGCCGCCCTCCCCTGACTCGCCGCCACGGCGTCCCGGCACGATCCTCGCAACGCTCCCGCCCCTCCCGGAGCGCTCCATGTCCGTCGTCTCCGCGCCCCCATCCCCCGTCGCCGAGACGCCCGACGTCCCGACCCTGCGGGCGGCCCTGGCCGATCGGGCCACCTACCCCGACGGGGTGGGTCAGATCACCCTGGTCGAGACGCACCTCTCCCTGGTGGGGCTCGGCGAGGGGCACGTGTGGAAGGTGAAGAAGCCGCTGGACCTGGGCTTCGTGGACTTCACCGACCCGGGAAAGCGGGCCGCGGCCTGCGAGGCGGAGGTCCGGCTGAACCGGCGCCTGGCCCCCGACGTCTACGAGGGCCTGGTCCCCCTCGTCCGGACCCCCGAGGGCCGCCTGCGCCTCGAGGGGGCCGGTCGACCGGTGGCGTGGGCCGTCAAGATGAAGCGCCTCGACGACGCCGCCCGCCTCTCCGAGCAGCTCGACCGGGTGAGTCCGGACACGATGGCCCGCCTGGGCCAGCACATCGCCCGCTTCCACCGGCAGGCCGACCGGGGTCCCCACGTGGCGCGGTGGGCCACCGCCGCCGCCGTCCGCGAGCTGGTGGACGAGAATCGACGCCAGACCCGCGACCACATCGGCGAGACGGTCCACGCCCAGGTCTGGCACCGCCTCGATCGACGCTTCGCCGAGACCCTGGCCACGCGCGAGGGGCTGATGGATCGCCGCGCCCACGGGGGCGTGCCCCGAGAGACCCACGGCGACCTGCGCCTCGAGCACGTCTACCTGGTGCCGGCGGGAGGCTTCACCATCCTGGACGCGGTGGAGTTCTCCGAGCGCTACCGCCACGCCGATCCGGTCGCCGACGTGGCGTTCCTGGTGATGGAGCTGCGGCTGGCCGACCGTCCCGGGCTCGCCCGGGCCTTCTTCGAGGCGTGGGTCGAGGCGGCCTCGGATCCGGAGGCCCGGCGGCTCCTGCCCCTGTACGAGGCGTACCGCGCGGTGGTGCGGGCGAAGGTCCACGGGCTTCAGGCCCTCGACCCCGAGCGCCCGCCGGAGGCCCGGGACGGGGCCCGTCACACGGCGCAGCGGCACTGGCTGCACGCCCTCGGGGTGCTGGCCCCGCCCGCCCGCCGACCCGCGCTCCTCCTGATGGGGGGGCTGCCTGGCGTGGGCAAGAGCACCGTGGCCCGGGCCCTGGCCACCGCGGCGGGCGTCACGGTCCTGCGCAGCGATGTGATCCGCAAGGAGCTCGCCGGCATCGACCCCCATGCCTCGGCCGCGGCCCCGTTCGGCGCGGGCCTGTACACCCCGGAGCACACCGCCCGCACCTACGCCGCCCTGCGAGAGGAGGCCCGACGCCGCCTGCTCCGCGGCGAGCGCATCCTCCTCGACGCCTCCTTCCGCACCGAGGAGGAGCGCCGGGCCGCCCTGGCCCTCGGGCCCGAGCTGGGGGTGCCCGCCTGGTCCATCCGCCTCGAGGTGCCGCGCGCGGTCGCCCTCTCGCGGATCGCCGGCCGGGAGGGCGGGCCGAGCGATGCCGACGCCCGGATCCACGACGCCGCCCGCGCCCGCTGGGAGCCCGAGAGTCCCGAGGTGGGCGCCCGGACCGTCGCGGTGGACGCCAGCGGGCCGTGCCCCCGCACCCGGGACCACATCCTGGCCTTCCTGGCCCGGAAGGGCCTGGGGGACCGTCCCGCCCTCCGAGGGCCCGGACCCTGAAGACCCGGACCGGCAGCCCCGGGCTGCCCGCGGTCAGACCGACAGGCCCCGGGGGTGCCAACCCTCAGACCGACAGGCCCGGGGTCGAGAAGTTGCCGAAGTGACGCCGGTTCGACGGCTTGTACCGGTCGCTCGAGTTGTCCGGGTTGTCGTCGAGCTGCGCCAGGGTGGGCCGCAGGGTCTCGATCTCCCGCTCCACCTGGCGCAGGGCCCGGGTGCCCTGGTCGACGATGTCGGCCTCGGCGTGGAGCTGGAGGACCCGCAGCCAGGCGCCCACCCCGAACCACGTGGCCAGGTGGTAGCTCTGGAGCTGGGTCGTCACGCTGGCGATGGAGAGGTCCCGGATCTTGGGGTTGACCTCGCCGGTGGCCAGCCAGCCATCGTGCGCGATGACCTGCACCGGCCGGGACGGCGTCGAGCTGCCCTCCTCGCCCTGCTCGGCGAGGAGCCACTGGAGCAGCCGGCCCTCCTCCTCGTTGATCTCCAGGAAGCGGGCGATGGTCGCCTCGAGGATCCGGTCGGTCGCCTTCTCGCGCATGGCCTTGAGCACCGACCGGGTCTGCTGGTTGGCGTCGACGAGCCGGTGGAGCTCGCGGAGCAGGAACGCGGTGAGCTGTTCGACCTGCATGGACATCCTCCTGGAGGGGTGGGGGCGCACCTGCGCCGGGGGGCGGCTTCCTGCGAGCGGCGTGCCACTGTGGGATGGCGCACACCGGGGCTTGGCGCGTGGTGGGTTGTGGGAAATGACCCATCCCATTGTGCCGACGGGCGCGCCGGGGTCAAGAGGGGACCCGGTGCCCCCGATCCCGCGGGGGATGGCCCCACGGCGAGGGACCGGCCCTTGTGGGCGTCGGCCTTCCCGGGGTAGGTCCCGGGCCCGAGGAGGCGCATGGCCGGCAACCCCACCGTCGAGGTGCGCGGGCTCGCGCGGCGCTACGGCCGCCGCGAGGTGCTGACGGCGGTCGACCTCGACGTCCACGCAGGGCAGGTCCTGGGCTTCATCGGCCCCAACGGCGGCGGCAAGTCCACCCTCCTCCTGCTGCTGGCCGGCCTGGTCCGGCCCTCGGCCGGCACGGTGCGGATGGGCGGCATCGACACCACCGCCCTCGCCCGGCGCCAGACCGGCGAGATCGGCCTCATCACCGCG
Source organism: uncultured Enterobacteriaceae bacterium (assembly GCA_964586865.1). Lineage (GTDB taxonomy): Bacteria > Myxococcota_A > UBA796 > UBA796 > REDI01. Next base: position 5,324 of record CAZPJM010000094.1, on the reverse strand, counting down.
ACCCCGGGCCTGTACCCCCTCCTGACGGGCTGGGAGAACCTGGACTTCTTCGGGGGTCTCTTCGGGCTGGGCCCCGCCCGGGTCCGCGAGCGCGCCACCCCCCTCCTCGCGGCCCTGGACCTGCTGCCGCACATGGAGGGCCGGACCGGCGCCTGGTCGAGCGGGATGCAGCAGAAGCTCTCGCTGGCTCGGGCGCGCCTCACCCGGCCCGGCCTGCTGCTGCTGGACGAGCCCACCGCCAACCTGGACCCCATCAGCGCCGACACCCTGTGGCGCGAGGTCCGCCGCGCCGCCGACGAGGGCCTCGCGGTGGTGCTGGTGACCCACGACCTCGTGGCAGCCGAGGCCATCGCCGATCGCATCGGGGTGGTGGAGGGGGGGGTCCGCCACGTGGAGACCCTCGGGGGCGCCCGGAGCGCGCCCCCCACCGGGCGACTGCTGGGCCTGTACCGGGCCCATGTGGAGGGCCGGTGATCCCCCGCGTCGCGCTGCTGGCCGTGCGCGAGCTGCGGGAGCTCTCCCGGCAGGGGGCGATGATCGGCGTCCTGGCTGCGCTGATGGGCACCATCGGCCTGCTCTCGGCCACCGCCGCCGGCCTCCTGCAGGTGGTGGCGGCCGATCCGCGGAGCACCGAGGTCTTCGCCGGGTGGCTGGCCGGGGTGGGCCTGGGGGTCCCGGACCTCTCGGCCCTGCTGGGCACCGTGGTGGCGCTGGCCAACTTCCTCCTCTTCACCCAGTACCTGGGCCTGGCGAGCGTCCTGTCGGGCCACACCCTGCTCCACGACCGGCAGTGCGGGACCCTGCCCTTCCTGCTGCTCGCGCCGGTGGCCCGGGGCGAGCTCCTGCTGGGCAAGGTGGTGGGGGCCGTCGCCCTGCCCACCGGGCTCTACGCGGCGGTCGCCCTGGCGAGCCTGGGGATCGTGCGGGCCCTGCCCCTGGCCCATGCCCACACCCACGCCCTGCCCCCCGCCCCCGCCTGGCTCGTGGCCGCCTTCGTGGGCGCCCCCGTCTGGGCCGTGGCCGTGGGCCTCATCTGCGCCACCCTCTCGGCCCTGGCCCGTGATGTGCGCACCGCCCAGCAGGGCGTGTGGTTCGTCATGTTCTTCGCCACCTTCGCCGCCGGCGGCCTCCTCACGGGTCGCCTCCAGGACGGCGTGCTCGTCCAGCTCGTGGTCCTGGCCCTCGGGCTGGTGCTGGGAGCCGGCGCCCTCCTCGTGGGGACGCGGGTGATCAGCCGGGATCTGGCCCGATGAGCGGCGTCGACGTGGTGACCCACCTGGACCACCCGGCCCTGGCCCACGACCTGGACGGGGTGGCGGAACGGGCGCGGGCCGCCGGGATCGACGGGTGGGTGGTGGCGGCCGGGGATCCGGACCGGTGGGAGCAGGTGCGGCGCGCCGCGGAGCGCACCGGCGGCTGGGTGGCGCTGGGGTGGCATCCCTGGTGGGTCACGGACGAGACCGACCCGGAGCGGGTGGTGGAGGCGCTGGACGCGGCGGATCCGCCGGTGGTGGGCGAGATCGGCCTCGACCACAAGGTCGGACCCAAGCCGGTGCCCCGGAGCGTGCAGCGGGCGGTCTTCGAGGCCCAGCTCGCGTGGGCCCGGGAACGGGACCGGCCCGTCATCCTGCACGTGGTGGGGGCCACCCCCGAGGCGCTCCAGTCGGTGGACCGGGTGGGCCTGCCCGCACCGGGCGGCGTCCTCCACGGGCTCTCCGACGGGCCCGACGGCGCGTGCGCGGCGGTGGCGCGGGGCCTGTGCCTGGGGATCGGCCTCCGGATCGGGGCCCCGAACGGCCACAAGATCCGGGACAGCGTGGCGGCGGTGGAGCGGCGGTGGATCGTCCTCGAGACCGATGCGCCGGAGCAGCGACTGCCCGGGGTCGACACGCCCGAGCCCGCCCACGCCCGGCGGGTCGCCGAGGGGGTGGCCCGGGTGTGGGGGGCCTCGACCGAGGCGGTGCTGGCGGAGACCGGGGCCCATGCGCGGCGGGTGCTGGGGGCCCCTTCGCGGGCGTGACACCGGCCTTGACGGGGAGCCCGGCCGTTCGGTAGCCAGGGAGGGTCCCCGGAGGCCCCCCCATGTCCCCCTGCCGCGCCGCGCTGGCCGCGCTCCTGGCCGCAGGCTCCGCCCTCCCTGTCGCGGCCCACGCCCAGGACGAGGCCGGGGGCATCAACGCCCACGGCTTCACCCTGGTGGCCCAGGACGGCGACCCGCGCGACGCCCTGGCCCTGCACCGCCCGGGCCAGCTCCATGCCGGCGAGTGGTTCGCCACGGGCGTCCTTGAGTATGCGCGACAGCCGCTGGTGCTGGTCACCGAGTCCTCCGAGGGCACGGTGGAGACCCGGGACGCCCTGGACCACGTGCTGGCCGCCAACCTGGTCGGCGGGGTGGCCGTGCTGGACCGGGTGCGTCTCACCGCCAGCCTGCCGGTCTTCGCCACCACCACCGGTCTGGACGGCACCCGCGGCCCGGCCCTGGGCGATCTGCGCCTGGACGCCATGCTGCTGGTCGTGGACCCGGACAGCCACCAGGGCCTGGGGGCCGGCCTGGTGCCCTGGATCGACCTGCCCACCGGCGCCCGGCGGCGCTTCCTCGGGCGACGGACGGTGGCGGGCGGATTCGCCGCGGCGGGCACCTGGGAGCTCGACCGCTTCACCCTCACCGGCAACCTGGGCTTCCAGTTCGACCCCAAGGTCGACGTGAGCAACCTGACCGGCGCCGACGCCTTCACCACCGGCTTCGCCGTCAACTGGCTGGTCGCCGACCGCTCGGCCCTCACCCTGGAGTCCCGGCTCCACGCGCCGCTGGCCCGCAACGACCGCGCCGGCACCGGCGCGCCAGCCGAGGTGATCCTCCACGGGCGCCACCGCTTCGAGGGCGGCGGCCACGTGCTCGGGGGGGTGGGCCTGCCCCTCTCGGCCGGCGCGGGGGCGGCCGCCTTCCGGCTCTTCCTCGGCGGCGGCTTCGGTCGCGTCGGCCCTGGCGCCCCCAAGGACAGCGACCTGGACGGGCTGACCGACGACCTGGACGCCTGCCCGGACCAGCCCGAGACCGAGAACGGCTACATCGACGAGGACGGCTGCCCCGACGCCCTCTCGGTGCTGGAGGCCCGGGTCACCTGGCGCGGCGAGCCCGTTGACGACGCCACCCTCTCCATCTCCGGCCCCGAGGGCGACGCCGAGAGCCTCACCCCCGAGGGCGGGATCTGGACCCGGGAGGTCCCCCCCGACACCCTGTGGAAGCTCGAGGCCCGGCGCGGCGAGTGCCTCCGCGGCGAGACCAAGCAGCTCGTGGGCGAGGGCCGCGTGGTGGCCGAGGTGCCCCTCGAGCTGGTCCCCTCGGCCACCCTGTCCGTCACCGTCATGGACACCTCGGGCAACCCGGTGCCGGGGGCGCGGATCCTGTTCGACAGCGAGACCCCCGAGTGCCTGCCCGATGCCCCCGAGCTCGATCGGACCGGCCGCGGCGAGGTGGACATCGGACCCGGCGCCTTCACGGTGGTGGCCGGCGCCCCCGACTACCGGGTGGTGGAGGTGCCCGTGGTGGCCGGCGTCGGTGACGACATCCCCGTCGAGATCGTCCTCAAGCCCACCAAGCTCCGCGTGGAGAAGAAGCGGATCGTCATCCTCGAGAAGGTCCGCTTCGCCTTCAACCGGGCCGTCATCCAGGAGCAGAGCTACGAGCTCCTCGACGAGGTGGCCGAGGTCATCCGCCGCAACCCGGACGCCGGACGGGTGGCGGTCCGGGGCCACACCGACAGCAAGGGCAGCGAGCGGTACAACCAGGACCTCTCCCAGCGGCGGGCCGAGGCGGTGCGGGAGTACCTCATCGAGAAGGGGGTCGATGCGGACCGGCTCATGGCCGAGGGCTACGGGGAGTCCCAGCCCGTCGCCGACAACGCCACCGAGGCCGGCCGGGCCCGGAACCGGCGCGTGGAGTTCCTGCTCGTCGACCAGGGCGAGAACCGCATCGAGGAGCCGGTGCCCGAGGGCGCCGATCCGATGACGGAGCCGGCGGAGGACGGCTCGGGCCCGGGGGACGCACCCCCCCGGTAGCCCCGGCGCGATAGCGGGGGGCCGATGGCGCTGCCTCCCCAACCGCTGCTGCCGCTCCTGTCCCGCTTCCCGCGGGAGCGCTACCAGGGCGCCCTCCTGACCGCCGCGGTCCACGCCTTCCCGCCCGACCGGCTGGGCGACCGCCCCCGCGAGGCGGCGGTGTGGCTCGGCGCGACCCACCGACGCCTGTGGTTGGCCGCCTGGGATGACCGCGACGAGAAGAGCTGGGCGGTGGCCTGGGGACGGGCCGCCGACGTGCGCCTCGAGACCGGCTGGAAGGACATCCTGCACCTGGGTCCGTGGCGGGTCCCGCTGCGGCGGTCCGACCGGAAGGCGGCCCGGGCCCTCCTCACCCGGTGGATCGCCTCCCGCCCCGACGGCGATCCCTACCCGACCGAGCTGCCGCTGCCGCCCGCCCCGGCCCCCGTCGCGCGGGGGGCGCTGGCCGTGCCCGTCGCCCTGGCCGCCCGGACCCCGAGCGGCCGCACCGAGCGGTGGCTGGCCGCCGTGGAGACCGACCAGACCCGTCCCGTCACCGTGTTCACCGGCAGCCGGCAGGCCGCGCTGTGGGTGGCCGTGTCGGATCAGCGCACCGCCCTGGTGGCCCTCGGGCCCGGCTCGGCGCCGGCCTGGAGCCGGACCCTGCCCCCCGGGCCCCTGCCCACCGGCGGCGGGGCCTGGGTGGTGGACGGCGCCCGCCTCGCGCCGCGGGCCAGCCGGGACCGGGTGGAGCTGGTGGATGCGCTGGCCGCCGTGACCGATCCCGCGGAGCGGTGGGGGCTGGCGGTGCGCCAGGCCTTCATCGCCGGGGCGCCGGACCGGGCGGTGGCCCTGCTGGCCGAGGCCGATGCGGTGGGCGCCGCCACGGGCCTCTGGCCGCACCTGGGGCAGCTCGCCCACGCGATGAGGCAGGGTCCCCTGGCGGTGGCGGCGGCCTGGCGGGCCCTCACCACCGACGACGAGCTCGACCCCGAGGCCATGGCCCGGCTCTGGGCCGCCGAGGCCCCCGCCCTGGCGCGCAGCCTGCGCGGCACGGTGAGCTGGCGACGGGTCCGGGCCTCGCTGGGCGCCCTCTTCGACCGGGTCGCGGACTGCCCCCCCACCCCCGAGCTCCTCCCGTGGCCCCCCGACACCCCGGCCGAGGTGTGGGCCACCGCCGCCCTGCTGGCGGGCCGGCCCCACGTGGCCCGACGCCTGTGGACCGGCCGCAGCGCCCGGGCCCGGCTGGCCGACGCCGTGCTGGCCGAGGCGACCACCGAGCACCT
>CAZPJM010000093.1:0-15838 GCA_964586865.1 uncultured Enterobacteriaceae bacterium | reverse complement strand
GGGCCTGGACGCCGCCTACGCCGCGCTCACCCCGCCCCTCACCAACGGCGACAACGCGGGCTTCCTGCGCGAGGATGCCGTGCTGGCCGTGGTGGTCATCTCCGACGAGGACGACAGCAGCACCATCGGCGTCAACGACTTCTCGACCTGGATGGACGGCCTCAAGGCCGACCCGGACCGCACCAGCTTCTCCGCGGTGGTGGGCGACTGGAACGGCGGGGTCTTCGACACCGGCTGCTCCTCCACCGGCACCTTCCCGCCGGTCACCGCCGCCCCCGGCGAGCGCTACATCGAGGTCCAGCGCAACACCGGCGGCACCTTCCAGTCCATCTGCGACGACGACTTCGACGAGGTGCTGTCGTACCTGGGCTACGGCGCCTCCGGCCTGGCCTTCGACTTCCCCCTCGAGCAGCGGCCCAGCTCCATCGCCGGCATCCAGGTCCAGGTCGACGGCACCACCATCCCCCGCCACCCGGTCCGAGGCTGGTTCTACGACAGCACGAGCAACACGGTGCGCTTCAGCCGCCAGGCCGTGCCCGGTCCCGAGAGCACCATCGTGATCACCTACCCGGTGGACGGCGACTGCTGATCCAGCGGGGCCCGGGCCGGCCGACCTCGCGGGTTACCCGCCCCCGGTGCGCACCGCCCTCGCCCTGCTGGCCGCCCTGCTCCTCCCGGTCCCGGCGTGGACGACCGAGGACGTCCCTCCCCACGAGCCGGCGAGGGCCGCGCCCCCGGACCCCGACGAGGCCGCGCCCCCCGACCCCGACGCGGCCCGGGCACTGGTGACCGGGCTGCTGGACCGGATCCGTTCCGACACCCTGGACGAGGCCTGGCTGGCCGCCCACCTGCGCCCGCCCCGGCTGCCGGCGGCCCCCACCGCCGCCCACCTGACGCGGTGGCACCGCGCCCTCACCGGAGACACCCGCCTCGCCCGAGCCCTGCGGGAGGCCGCGCCGGTGGCGGTGCTCCCCGGCCCCGCCTACCAGCGGGTGTTGCTGGGCGCCGCCCCGGGCCTGTCGGCCATCGTGGTGCAGGGCGCGTCCGGGCCCATGCTGGCCGAGCTGACCTGGACCCCCTGCGCTTTGTGCGATGAGCGGACCCGCTTCGTCCAGGCCCTCCTCGACGACGTGGCCCGCGAGGGACGCCGCACCACCCGCCTGGTGCCCGGGGTGGAGCTGCACGTGGCCGATCACCTGGCGCGCACCGGCCTCGGCGGAGACTGGATCGGGGCCCTGGAGCTCCGCAACCGCACCGGCGGCCACCTGGCCCTCGCCCTCCGGGGCGCCCGGGTGGTGGGCCGCGAGGACGAGGTGGTGCGGGTGTCCTACGCCGACGACACCGAGGATACCTGGGCCATCCGCTGGATCGGCGGGCGGTGGCAGCTCGACTACGACCGCCTCGCCCCCGACAGCCCCCTGCGTCTGCCCCGGGGGGCCTCGCGGCGCTACGGCGAGCGGCGGGCGCTCCGGAGCGGCGCCCGGGCCGCCTGGCAGCCGAGCTTTCGGACCCGGCTCGGGGGGGCCGGCCTGGAGCTCGGGCACGGGGCCCTGGACGCCTGGCCCGACCCCCGCGACGGCACGGTCCTGGTCGTGGTGATGGACCTGGACCGGGTCCTGGCCGCCGCCTTCCGGGTCGACCCCGAGACCCGGACCGTCCTGGCGCGGATCCCCCTCCCCCCGCCCGGCGATCGGACCCGGCTCCCCCTCGCCGACTGGACCGCGCGCTGGATCGCCGCCCTCTCCCCGGACGGGCACACCCTCGCCTTCTCGGCCCCGGATCGGATCTGGCAGGTGGATCTGGGCACCCGGCGCCCCCGCCAGGTGGCGCGCGGCCCGGTCCGCTGGCTGGGCTTCACCCCGCTACGGGATCGCCCCGATGCCCTGCTGGTGGGCCGGTCCGACGGGCTCTGGCGCCTCGAGGGGGGCGCTCCGGTGCGCCGGCATCGCCTGGAGGGGACCCCGGTGGTGGCCTGGGCGACGGCCCGGGGGGGGCTGGCCCTCACCGACGCGGGCGCCGTGTGGGACCTGGGCCGGGACGAGGTGGTGGCGCGGGTCTGCTGTGGCGCCGTCACCGATGGCGCCGTCCTGCCGGACGGGAGCGGGGTGGTGGCGACCTGCGCCGAGCCCTGCGACACGGCCGTGAGCCGATGCAGCCTGGAGGGCGAGGTCCGTGACCTGCCCGGCGCCGGGACGGCGGCCCGGGGCACCAGCGTGAGCCCCGACGGGGCCTGGTTCACGACGGGCCGGGTCCACCCGGACGGCGCGGTGCTCCTGTGGGACGCCACCCAGGCGCGGCCGGTGGCCCGGATCCCGGTGGGGCCCACCAAGGCGGTCCGTTGGAGCGTCGACGGCGAGCACCTGGTGACCATCGGCGAGGACGGCGCGGTGGCGTGGTGGGAGCGGCGGGCCCTCCTCCGGGCGGCGGCCCTGGACGACGCGCCCGTCGCCGACCCGGTTAGGCCCCGGCCATGAGCCCTGCCCCGCGCCTGCTCTTCGTGTGCTCCGGCAACCTGTGCCGGTCCACCATGGCCATGTACCTGGCCCGCGATCGGGCCGAGCGGCGCGACCTCCGCATCGAGGTGGACAGCGCCGGCACCCTGGGCCTGGTGGGCCGCCCCCCGCCCCGGCCGGTCCTGGCGGTCATGCGCGAGGTGGACATCCTGGTGGACGACCACCGCAGCAAGGGGGTGTCGCCGGCGCTCCTGGAGTGGGCCGACCGGGTGCTGGTCATGACGACCGAGCACGCCGTCACCCTGCGCGAGCGCTTTCCCGACATCGCGGACCACGTGGAGCTGCTCGGGCCCTACGGCGGCCAGGCCCCCGAGATCGCCGATCCCATGGGGCGCTGGAAGCCCTTCCACCGCAAGGTGCGCCGACAGATCGAGGGGTGCGTGGACGGCCTGCTCGAGCGCCTGTCCGCCCCCGCCCCGTGACGGCCGCGGGCCCGGGGCCCACGGCCGGGCCCATCAGACCCCGTGGACGGTCACCGAGGTGACCTGCACCGGCGTGACCGGGCGGTCCCGGGGGCCGGTCTGCACCTGCTCGATCTGCTTGACCACGTCCATGCCGCTGGTCACCTTCCCGAAGACCGGGTGCTTGGACGGGGTGGAGGTGTCCCACCAGTCCAGGAACTTGTTGTGGACGGTGTTGATGAAGAACTGGCTCCCACCGCTGTTCGGGCGACCTGTGTTGGCCATCGAGAGGGTCCCGGGCTCGTTGCTGAACCGGGCGTCGTCCTTGAACTCGTCCTGGATGTTGCCGTGCGGCGGGCCGCCGGTGCCGGCGCGGGGGCTCTCCGGATCGCTGCTGTGGGGGCAGCCGAACTGGATCATGAAGCCCTGGATGACGCGGTGGAAGTGGAGCCCGTCGTAGAAGCCGTCGCGCGCCAGCTTGACGAAGTTGCCGGCCGTGATGGGCATGCTGTCCATGAAGAGCTCGACATCGAAGCTGCCGAGGGTGGTCTCGAAGGTCGCGGTGGGGTTCGCCATGGGTCCTCCTGGGTGGTCCCCTGGCGTAGCGCATCGTCGGGACCGGCGCTGCACGGTGCCGGGCCCCGTTCAGCCGTGGGCGTCCAGGGCATCCATGATGTCGCGGAGCAGGGTGTCGAGGGGGGCCGGCTTGGGGATCCGGTGCGCCACCCGCCCCTCGAAGATGTCGAGGAGCACCCGGTCGGTGCAGGCGGTGTGGGCCAGGACCAGGGGCGGCGGGTCCAGCCGATCGATCTCGTCGAGGAGGACCAGCCCCCCCAGGTGCTCCACCTGGGCCTCGACCCGCTTGCCGCGCGGCCCCAGGACCCGGGCAGGATCGTCGCCCAGCGGGATGAAGACGTCCATGACCACCGCCCGCCAGGCACGGTCATGAAGGCGCTCCACCGCCCGCTCGACCGAGTCGACGGCCTCCACCGGCTCGCCCAGGGTCTCGGAGAGGATCTCGACGGCGATGCGCACGTTCTCGAGGTCGTCGTCCACCAGCAGCAGGCCCGAGGGCGCCTCCATCAACGCCGCCACTGGTTGCGCTCGAAGTCCCAGCTCCGGCGGACGTGCTGCCCGTCGGCCACCGTGATCTCGAACTGCTTGCGCGCGCCACCGGCCACCGAGATGGTCACGAAGTGCTCGCCGGCCGGCAGCTCGTGCTTCACCACCGGCGCCCGGGCCCCCTTCTCGACGAGTTGGCCATCGATGAAGACGTCATAGTCGATGCCGTAGGGGACGGCGGACACGGTCAGCAGGCCCACCCCCGCCGGCTCGGGCGCCGGGGGATCCGCGGCCTCCGCCGAGCCGGGCGCGGCCTCGGGGGCCTCATCGCCGCGGTCCTCGGGGGGCACGGCCTCGACCTCGACGATCTCGACCGCGGGGGTGCGCCGATCCACCGTGACCACGACCGGCTCCTCGGGGGTGCGGCCGGCATCGGCCTCGCCCGGGCCGCGGGAATCACCGGGGCCCGCCTCGGGGTCGTCCGGGCCCCCCCGGTCGGCCTGCTCGGCCGCGGGGCGAGCGGAGGGCCCGCCCACCGAGCCCATCGGAGGGGGGCGCTCGGCCGGGAGGCCGGTGGTGGCGGGGGCCGGGCGTGAGCTCGCCGGTGGACGGGAGCCGGGCGGTGGACGCTCGCCCGGGCTGCCCTCGGCGGTCGGCCCGTCGACGGGATCCGCCGCGTCCCCGCCGTCCCCACCGAGGGGGCCGGTGAGGGGTTCGCCCAGGCCGTCGAGCGCGTCCAGATCGAGGACGACAGCCCCCCCATCTGGACCGGTCTCGGTGGCGACCCACACACCCACGCCCACCCCGGCCAGGGCCAGCAGCACCACGCCCACCCCGCCCATCACGAGCCACGCCCACGGCGCCCCCGGCTCGGTGCCGGTCGGCGCGGGCGCCACGAGGGAGGCCTGGCTCGGAGCCGAGAGATCGGCGCCCCCCATGGGCTGGAGGCCCCGGTGCCCGCTCGCGGGGGTCGGGGTGGGACGGCCCTGGTCGATGGCCTCGACGCTGCGGAAGAAGGAGACCACCTCGTCGCGGGCGGTGATGGGATCGGGCAGCAGCGCCGACAGGGCGCGGCCGAAGGCCTCGGCCGTCGGGTAGCGGGCGACCGGATCCCGCTGGAGCGCCCGCACCAGCACGCCCACCAGGGGGCCGTACTCGGCCGGCAGCGTGGCGGCCATGCGCGCGGCGTGGTCGTCCTCCAGCAGCCGCTTGATCTCGTCGGGCTTCTTCTTGCGGAACAACGGCTTGCGGGACGCCATCTCGTAGAGGATGGTCGCGAGCCCGAAGACGTCGGCGTTGGGCCCGACCTCCCGGCCCAGCGCCTGCTCGGGCGCCATGTAGCCCCAGGTGCCCCGCACCGCGCCGGCCTTCTCGTCGAGGAGGTTGCCCTTGCTGATCCCGAAGTCGAGGATCTTGGCCACCCCGTGCGGGTTGAGCATCAGGTTGCTGGGCTTCACGTCGCGGTGGACCAACCCCAGGTGGACCCCGTGCTCGTCGGTGGCCTGATGGGCGTAGTGGAGCCCGTCGCAGGCCTGGCGCCCGATCTCGGCCACGACGCCGATGGGGATGGGCACGTCGTGCCGGACGCAGAGGCTCACGATCTGGCGCAGGGTGAGCCCCTCGACGTACTCCATCACCAGGTAGAAGTGCTCGCCGTCCTGGTCGAAGTCCTGGATCTGCACGAGGTTCTGGTGGTGCATGGACGCACCGAGCCGGGCCTCGTTGATGAAGAGCTCGCGGAAGGTGTCGCTGTCGGCGTGCTCGGGCAGGATGAGCTTCACGGCCACCCGGGGGGCCACGCCGGCCAGGGACTCACGGCGGCCCTCGAACACCAGCGCCATGCCGCCCTTCGAGAGGGGCCGCACCAGGCGGTAGCGCCCGAGGCGCTCCAGATCGATGGGACGTGTCCCCTTTCCAGGCACCGGCCGCGTCATGTCCTTCCGTGGGTGGGGGTCGGGTGCGGAACCATTTGCCCCGTTGCCGGCCCGATCGTCAAGATCCCGGCCAGGGGGCGGTGAGACGGCTTCCGCCCGCTCCCCGATGAGTTCGGGAGGCACGGCAGACCCCGCGCACTCCCCCGGCCGCGCCCCGTCACCGGACCGTCGAATCCAGGGACCCGACCGCCGAAGGGGTGGCGCGCGCGCCTACATGCGCGGGAGCGGGGTGAGGCCGAGCAGCCGCAGTCCGGCCTCGAGGGCCCGGGAGGTGGCCCAGACCAGCGTGAGCCGGGAGGCGGTGGTGGCCGGGTCGTTCTCGGGGTCATTCACCCGGCACGCCGCGTAGAACCGGGCCAGGGCCTTGGCGAGCTGGAAGCAGTGCTCGGCCAGGAGGTTGGGCCGCGCCGCCTCGGCCGCGGCCTCGATCACCTCGGGCGTGCGCGCGATTCGCACCGCGAGCGCCCGCTCGGCGTCGTGGGAGAGCTGGAGGGGCGTGGCCGACCACCCGGCCAGCTCCCCCACCCCCGCCTTGCGGAACAGGCTGTGGCACCGGGCATTGGCGTAGAGCAGGTAGGCGGCGGTGTCGCCCTCGTTAGCCACCATGCGGTCCCAGTCGAAGTGGATGTCCGAGGACGGGTTCTGGGAGAGGTCGGTGTACTTGACCGCCCCCACCCCCACCGCCTCGGCCACGGCGGCGCGCTCGTCCTCGGGGAGCTCCCCGCTCTCCCGGTCCACCACCGTGCGGGCATGGGCCACCGCCGTGTCGAGCACATCGACCAGGTTCAGCGGCCCGCCGCCCCCCTTCCGAGACGAGACCACGTCCCCGTCGAACTTGAGCATCCCGTGGCCCACGTGGACGAAGTCGGTCTGAACACCCATCTTGCGGCTGGCGGCGAAGACCTGCCGGAAGTGGAGGGACTGGCGCACGTCGGTCTCGTAGATGATCCGGTCGGGGGACCAGGTCTCCATCCGGTGGAGCACGGTGGCCAGGTCGGTGGTGCCGTACATGGCGGCGCCGTCGGACTTGCGGATGAGCAGCGGGTTCTTGGCGAGGCCCTTGCCGTCCTCGGGCTCGAAGGGGACGATGACCGCCCCGTCGTCGACCACGGCGATCCCGCGTTCCAGCAGGTCCTCGATCATGGGATGGACCGCGTCGCGGTAGAAGGACTCGCCGTGCACCACGTCGAAGCGCACCCCCAGGCGCTCGTAGACGCCGTTGAACTCGGCGAGGGAGACCTGGCAGAAGGTCTCCCACAGCGCCCGGTTGTCCGGGTCGCCCTCCTGGAGCTTGACGGTCTCGGCCCGGGCCTGGTCGTGGAGCGACGGATCCTCGCGGGCGGCCTCGCGGAAGCGCTGGTACAGCCGCTGGAGCTCGGCCACCGGGTCCTCGGCGTAGGCGTCGTCATCGCGCCAGGTCCGCCAGGCCACGATGAGCATGCCGAACGGCGTACCCCAGTCGCCGATGTGGTTGTCGGCGATGACGGCCCAGCCGGTGAAGCGGTACAGCCGCGCGATGGCGTCGCCGATGATGGTGCTGCGCAAGTGCCCCACGTGCATCCGCTTGGCGATGTTCGGGCTGCTGTAGTCGATGACCAGCGTGCGGCCCGCCCCCGGCGCGCCCAGGCCCAGATCCTCGCGCTGGACCCGCTCGATGACGTCGGCGGCCAGGGCGGCGTCGGCGAGACGCACGTTGATGAAGCCCGGACCGGCCACGTCGACCCCGCCCAGGAGGGGGTGGGTCGGGAGCGCCTCGACGAGCTGCTGGGCGACCTGTCGCGGATTGGTGCGCAGCGCCTTGCCGAGCCGGAAGGCGAAGTTGGACTGGTAGTCGCCGTGGCGCGGATCGTTGGTGGGGACGAAGGGCTCGAGCGCCACGGGAGCGTCGCCGTGCCCGGCGTCGCGGGCCGCGGTCTCGAGGAGGTCGGTGAGCTGCTGCGCGATGGTCGCCATGACACCCCCTGCGGGCCGGCGCCCTAACCCCCGCCCCGCGCCCGTGCCCCCCTCGCGGAGACGTCGACATCGACATGGTCGCGAATTCGAGCCGGTTCGGCGTTCGTCCGGGTTATGGTGCGACCGAAGAACACGGTCGTGGCGCATCAGGGCGGACGCCACGACCCACATGCGCTAGAGTCCCCCTGCCGCACGGAGTCCCGAACTCCCAGCGGGTTGCCAGGGCCGGCGCCGGTCCACAGTCCCCCCCCAGTACTTCCTACTGGTTCCGGCGTCGGTCCTTTGGCAACGCGCGTCTGACCTCTCGGACGAATCGGGCCTCCTTGAAGACCCTTTCGCCTCCCTGGTGCGGTCGAGATGCGCGCGTGGTAACGGTCGCCTCGTTCCGGAGGTCCCATGGAACCGCGCCCCCAGACCGACCCCACGGTCATCTTCGTGCTCGGCCTGCTCGGCATCCTGATGTGCCAGATCCTCGGGCCCATCGCGTGGATCATGGGCAACCGCTACAAGGCCGAGTGCGCCGCCCTCGGCATCGCGCCGGACGGGCTGGCGGTGGCCGGACAGGTCCTGGGCCTGGTCTCCACCATCTTCCTGATCTTCGGGATCCTGGTGGCCGCCCTCTACCTGGCCTTCGTCTTCCTGCTCGTGGGGGGGGCGCTGCTGGCCGGCCCCTGACCGGCACCCCCGGGGCGCATCCCGGGGGGCGGTCCGGCCGCGGGACGCCGGGTCAGGCGACCTCGCCGCGGGCCTCGGCGGCGTCCCGGTCCAGGAGGGCGGCCTCCAGCACCTCGCTCATGTGGTCCACCAGGACCACCTCCACGCTCTCGCGCACCTCGTCCGGCAGGTCGTCCAGGTCGGCCTCGTTGGCGCGGGGCAGCAGCACCCGGGTGAGCCCCTTGCGGTGGGCGGCGAGCACCTTGGACTCGATGCCCCCCACGGGCAGGACCCGGCCGCGCAGGCTGGCCTCGCCGGTCATGGCCACGTCGGGCGCCACCGGCCGGCCCGAGAGCAGCGAGGCCAGGGCCGTGAACATGGTGACCCCCGCGCTGGGCCCGTCCTTGGGGACGGCGCCGGCCGGCACGTGGATGTGCACGTCGTGGTCCTCGAGCACCCCACGGTCGATGCCCAGCTCCTCGGCATGGGCCAGCACGTAGGTCAGGGCGGCCCGGGCCGATTCCTTCATGACGTCGCCGAGCTGGCCCGTCAGGTGCAGGCGCCCCTGCCCGGGCAGGGTGCTGGCCTCGACGTAGAGGACATCGCCGCCCACCGGCGTCCAGGCGAGGCCCGTGGCAATGCCGGGTCGATCGGTCACCTCGTGGCGCTCCTCGCGGATCTTCCGCTTCCCGAGCCAGGTGCCGAGGTCGTCCGCGTCCACGTGCAGGGGCGCGTCCAGCTCGTTGCGGGCCACCTTCACCGCGGCGGCCCGGTAGATGCGGCCCAGCACCCGCTGCAGCCCACGCACCCCGGCCTCGCGGGTCCAGCCCGCGATGGCCGCGTCGATGGCTGCGTCGGTGATCTCCACCTGCTCCGGGTCGACGCCGGCGTTCTCCGCCAGGCGGGGGAGGAGGTGCTCCCGGGCGATGACCCGCTTCTCGCGCGGGGAGTAGCCGGCGATCTCGAGCGTCTCGAGGCGGTCCCGCAGCGGGCCGGCGATGGCCCCCAGGTCATTGGCGGTGGCCACGAACAGCGCCCGCGAGAGGTCCACCGGGACCTCCATGTAGTGATCGACGAAGTGGTGGTTCTGCTCCGGGTCCAGGATCTCGAGCAGGGCCGCCGAGGGGTTGCCCCAGTGGCTGTTGCCCACCTTGTCGACCTCGTCGAGGAGGATGACCGGGTCCAGGGTGCCGGCCTTGCGGATCCCCTCGATGAGACGGCCGGGGCGGGCCCCGATGTAGGTGCGCCGGTGACCGCGGAGCTCGGCCTCGTCGCGCATGCCCCCGAGCGCCACCCGGACCAGCTTGCGGCCGGTGGCATCGGCGATGGCCTGGGCGATGGAGGTCTTGCCGACCCCCGGCGGGCCCACCAGCAGCAGCACGTCGGCGCGACCCCGGCCCGCCAGCTTGCGGACCGCCAGGTGCTCCACCACCTGACGCTTCACGTCGGCCAGGCCGTGGTGGGAGGCCTCGAGGGCCGCCTCGAGGGTGTCCAGATCCACGTCCAGGGCGGACTCGGTGTTCCAGGGAAAGTCGGCCACCCACTCGAGCCAGTCCACGGCCGTCCCGCGCTCGGGGGACTGGGCGGGGATCCGCTCGAGCCGCTTGAGCTCGCGGTCGACCACGCTGCGCACCTCCTCGGGAAGATCCGCCTCGTCCAGGCGCTGCCGGAGCTGGCCCAGGTCGTCGTCGGAGTCCTCGCCCAGCTCCTCCTGGATGGCCTTGAGCTGCTGCCGGAGGATGTACTCGCGCTGCTGCTGCTCGGTCTCGTTCTTCACGCGCTCCTGGATGGACTTGCGCGCCGAGAGGACCTCGCGGGTGCGGTTGAGGGCGCGGAGCACCGTCTCGGCCCGGGCGATGGGATCGCGGGTCTGGAGGAGCCCCTTCTTCCAGCCGTCCTCCTCCTGGAAAAAGCCGGCGATGGCGTCCACCGTCAGGTGGGGGGGCAGATCCCCCTCGAGCAGGGCCCGGGCGGGGGCGGCCTGACCCACCGTCTCGGCGGTCTCGGTGACGGCCTCGCGGAAGGCCTCCAGCATGGCGTCGGCCTCGACGCCCTCGGGCCAGGCCTCGTGGATGCGGGCGAAGCTCGCCTCGAGGGCGGGGTGGGTGCTGGGAAAGCCGGTGAGCTGGGCGCGGGACAGGCCCTGGACGAGGATCTGGCGGACCCCGCGGGGGTCGTCCTTCGACTGCACCACCCGCGCCAGGGTGGCCACGGGGAGCAGGTCGCTGGGCGCGGGCTCGTCGACGGCCTCGCGCTGGGGGGCGACCAGGATCAGGTCGCCGCGGGCAGCGTCGAGGGCGGCGAGGGAGCGCCGCCGGCCCACGGTGAGGGGGAGGACGGCGCCGGGCAGGAGGACGCCGCGGCGGAGCGCCAGGACCGGGAGGGTCCGGGGCAGGACGTCGGGGATCTCGAGGTCGAGGTGCAGGTCAGGCATGCCACATCCGTGGTGCGCAGGAGACGGGAGCGTGGGGCGGAACGGGCCGGGCCACGCCGGGGACAGGAAAGGGGTAGGCACACCCCTGGGGCCGTCAACGCCCCTTTATGGGCCTCGGCCCGTGGGCTGGCAGGCTCGATCCCGCCATGGACGCCCTCATGGGCGAGGTGTCAGGACCTGTCCCCCACCCTCCCACCGGTGGGACGGTCCGATCCCGGCTTCGCCCCTTGCCGCCGCGATCAGTCGCCGAGCCAGTCCCGCAGGATCTCGGGGCCCTCGGGCTCCCGCCACTGGCAGTGGTGCGGGTCGTAGGCCCCCCGCGCCTCGCAGGTGCGGACGGTGGCCGTGGGGAGCCGGCCAGCCAGGGCCTCGGCCGTGAAGTCGGGCGTCTGCCAGTCCCCCGGGCTGATCACCACCGTGATGGGCACGGTCTCGTCCCGGGCCACCGCCATGGGGTCGGAAGGGTCCATGGTCCACTGGAAGAGGTGCAGTGCGGGGTGCTGGCGGTCGATGTGGGCCCGGGCGGGCTCGGGCAGCGCCAGGGCCGCGCCCAGCACCGAGGCGGGGTCGACCTCCTCGGGGACGGGCTCGCCGAAGAGGCCGTACACCAGCGCGAGGGTGTCCGCGTCGATGCTGTTGTCCAGCAGACCCGTGTCCAGGAAGTAGTGGGTGAAGACCCCGCCGGTCCCCGTGAGCAGCCCGGCCTCGTAGGCGGCCGGGTCCATGGCGAGGCCCAGGTTGGCGGTCACCGAGCCCAGGCTGTGGCCCTGGCGCCGGATTCGCCCGGCATCGACGCTGACGGGCAGCTCACGGCCCAGGCCGCCGCCCTGCACCCAGCGCAGCAGGACCTGCCCGTCCACCGCGGCCTGGCGCTGGTTGTCCCGGAAGGCCGGCAGGTTGACCACGTTGTAGAAGCCCAGGCTGCCGCCGGCGTGGCCATCGTCGATGAGCGGGTAGCGGGTGCCGTAGAGGGGCGCGTCCCGCCCCACCACCGCGAAGCCGGCCTCGGTCCAGGCCTCGAGGAGGGCCGGGCCGTCGTGCTCCGGGTCGCGCCGCTGCACCATGTTGTAGGCGTGCCCGCCCGTGCCGTGGTCGTAGAGGAGGACCCCCGTGGCGTCGGCCGGCCCCCCGTCATCGGCCCGGGGGAGGGCCACCACGATCCGCATGGGCTCGGGCTCGGGAGTGGACACCAGGCCGTCCCGGTCGAAGGCGATCCAGCCCGAGTCCCGGTCCGTGTCCTGCACGTGCTGGAGCAGGGGCCGCATGTAGGGCCGGTCCTCCAGGCCCTGGTAGTTGAGGGTCTCGAGGACGCCCTCGTAGACGACCGCGGGGTAGTCCGGATCCAGGAGGTCGACCTCGAAGCCCGGCTGCTCGGGCGCCGAGGCCAGGTAGGCCGTGCGGGAGCCGCCGTCCTCGAAGTGGGCCGTGTACAGGCTGGCGTCCTCCCCGCCCTCGGTGGTGCCCTCGGCGACGGTGATCCGCACCACCCGCCGGAGGCCGGCGGGGCCTGGCGCGTCGAGGCGCATGTCCACGTCGTCGCGGAGGGCGCGGAGCTGCCCGGTGACGTCCTGGACCGTGAAGGTGGTGGCCACCGCCACCCGCCCGGAGACGCCGGCCCGGTCCAGCGCCGCCTCGACGGTGGGGTCGGGGCGCCAGCCGTCCGCGGGCCGGGCCCCGGCATCCCGCAGGACCGCCACGACCACCGTGGCGCCGCTGTCGGGGGCGTGCCCCAGGGTCGGGATCACGGCCAGGGTGTGGGGGGCGTAGAAGGGATCGCCGGCCGGATCGGCCACGAAGCGCAGGTCCAGCGGAGCCAGCTCGCCCGTCTCGGCATCGATCCACACCACCGGATCGTCGGGCGAGCCCGGCAGGGTGGCGGGCAGGTCGAGGGCGCCATCGAAGCGGAAGAAGGCCCCGGTGTTGTTGCCGAAGCCCACCGCGGTGGTCTCGAGGCGGCGGGCCCACCCGCCGATGACGTCGGCGGTGAGCTGGCGCTCGGGGAGGGGGAAGCCGCTGGTGTCCGGGTGGCCGTCCGCGCCGAGGTGCTCGTCGGTGGGCCAGGGTGCGTCGAGGAAGTGGCCGGACCGGCCCGGGTCGACGATGGCGGCCACGTCGGGACCACAGCCCGAGCCCGCCGCCAGGACCGGCAGCAGGAGCAGGCCCCCCGGCCGGCACCGCCCGCGAGCGCCCAGGAGAGACCTCATGGGCGTCGGCGCCGGAGGGCCATCAGCCCGGCCAGGGCCAGCCAGGCCGCCCCGCCCCCGGTCCCGTCGCAGCCACAGCCGCCCACGCGGGCTCCCTCGTCGGGATCGCCCGGGGCCACGGGATCCGCCGGATCGTCGGGATCGTCCGGATCACCTGGATCCCCCGTGCCCTGGTCCAGGCGGTAGCGGTAGGTGTAGGTCTCGCTGGCCCAGGTGCGAGGCCGACCGTCGGTGGTGACCCCGACGGTCACCGCGAGCTGCTGCACGTCGCCCAGGTCCTGCAGGACCTGCTCGGCGCGGCCGTCGACCATGTCGAGAGGCAGGTACTCGGGCGCGCCATCCCCCCGGTCGAGGACCACAGTGGCGCCCCACCGCGCCGGCGTCCCGGCCGAGCCGGTGGCCTCGCCCTCGAGCCGCAGCGTGTAGGTGGTGTCCAGGGGCTGGGACAAGACGAGGGTGTTGCTCCCGAAGCGCTCGGGCGCGAGGCGACTCGGGCCCGACACCCACACGTCGGTCCCCTGGGGGGGGATGCGAGCGGCCACCAGGTCGGGCCCCTCGGGGAGCTGGCCCTCGTAGAAGGCCACGTGCTCACGGTAGGCCTCGCCAGCGGGGTAGTCCCAGGTGACGTTCCGGGCGATGTGGTCGTGCCAGAGCGCCTCCAGGTCGCCGCCCCGAGCGTCGATGGCCCGCTCGAGCGCCAGCAGCGGGTCGTTGCCGCCCCCTCCCACCTCCCACACGTCGCGGACCACCATCGGATCCTCGAGGCGGTCGGCCACGTGGAGCGGGAAGACGAAGGCCCCGTACTGGTGGAACTCCTGGGTGGCCCCGGAGTCGGGGTAGTCGAAGAGCTCGATGCGGCGGTGGGGCAGGAAGGCGTAGCCGAACAGGAAGGTGGCCCCGAGGGCATCGTAGGAGCCGCCCGCGTAGACCTCGGTGGCGGCCCAGGTGGCGGAGGCCTCCCAGAACCAGGCGGCCGGGCCCTCCGGGTCGTAGTCGTAGCGCAGGCTGCTGCCCTGGATGGCGTGGTAGAACTCGTGGGCTGCCGTGATGTCGGCGTAGCCGGGGTCGAGCAGGACCCCGCCCGAGACCACCACGTAGGGGTAGCCTTCCTCGTCGACGGTGTAGTAGCCGGCGGCCCCGAAGCCCGGGGGGGCGTTGCCGCCGCTGTCGCCCACATAGACGTTGAAGCGGTACGTGTCGGTCCCGAAGGGCCGGGTGTGGTCCAGCTCGTCGACGAAGACCGACCAGGAGTCCTCGAAGGCGGTGAGCAGGCGCGCCACCTGGGCCTCGGTGGGCTCTCGCGGGCCCCAGCGGACCACGAAGTGCTCGGAGCGGGCGCTGTTGAGGACCCCGAAGGCGTCCCGCTCGTCCCGCTCGCCCGGATCGTCCATGGCCGGCCGGGCCACCGGGCGCACCGGGACCCACCGGTCGGGGGTGGCGCAGGGGGCGAGGTCGACGAGGGGGCCGGCCCCCGCCAGCAGGCTCCACAGAGCGAGCATGGCTTCTCCGAGCACGATGGATGCCCACAGATAGCCGGCCCCGCCACGACTTGTGGGCCCGAGGAGGCCACCCGCTCCCCCCGCGCACCGGCAGGCTCGCCCCCTCCGCCGCGGGGGCGCGTGGCCACGGACCCGCCGAGCCGGGCATCCTCCCCCTCCAAGCCGGCACCCGACCGACCCAGCCGACCCGGGGTCGTCACGTCCGTCAAGCCCGTGTCATACTGCGGGCCGCGAACCGGAGGCGACATGCGTTCCGTCCCCCTCATCCTCGGCGTCCTGTTGGCCGCCACCGCCTGCATCCCGGACCCGGTGCTCGACCCCCGGCCCGACATGCCCGACGCCGATGGTGACGGCTTCGGCTTCGTCGTCGACTGCAACGACGAGGATGCCGCGGTGAACCCCGACGCCGAGGAAGCCTGCGACGGGATCGACAACGACTGCGACGGCCTGGTGGACGAGCTCGGCGCCACGGGCAGCGAGATCTTCTACGTGGACGGCGACCAGGACGGGTTCGGCGACCCGGACGGCACCCTCGAGGCCTGCGAGCCGCCCCCCGACTACGTGGAGAACGCCGACGACTGCGACGACGCCCAGGGCTCGGTCTATCCCGGCGCCGACGAGGTCTGCGACGACCTCGACAACGACTGTGACGGCGAGATCGACGGTCCCGACTCCCTCGACGCCCGGACCTTCTACTGGGACTTCGACGGGGACGGCTTCGGGGACCTGGACCGCCCGGTGCGGGCCTGCCGGCTGGACCGCCACCTGGTGGACGACACCCGCGACTGCGATGACGTGGACCCGGCCATCAACCCGGCCGCCCCCGAGGTCTGCGACGGGATCGACAACGACTGTGACGACGCCATCGACGACGATGACCCCTCGGTGAACCCGGACACCTTCACTTCCTGGTTCCCCGATGGCGACGGGGACGGCTTCGGCCTCTTCGACGAGGAGCTCATGGTGATGGCCTGCGATGCCGGGGAGGGGTACGCCCCCAACGGCGAGGACTGCGACGACGCCGACGCGGGCGTCGGCAACGAGTGCCTCTGAGCCCGGGCGCCGCGGGGTCGGGCCCGGGCGGGCCTGCCTCCCACCGCCCGGCGCCCCTCGTCCGGCGGCATGCGCGCCCGGCGCCCACCCGAACGCGCGATTCACGGCGCCCGCGAGGCAGTGCCCGGTTA
>CAZPJM010000092.1:0-15918 GCA_964586865.1 uncultured Enterobacteriaceae bacterium | reverse complement strand
GGCCCCCGGGGCCACGACGGCGCGGGCGGCCGCGTCGGCGTCGCGGACCGGGACCCCCCGGGCGGCGAGCAGGGCGGCCACCGTGGACTTGCCGGTGGCGATCCCGCCCGTGAGGCCGACCAGCTTCACCCTTCGCCCGCGGTCTCGTCGGCGGGGGCGCGGACCGCGGCGAGGGCCTCGGCGACGAGTGGATCCGCGTCGGTGTCGAGGGGCGCCAGGTACCGGTCCCGCTCCCGGGCATCGACCAGGGCGTGGAGCGCGTGGATGGCGGCGACCCGCACCTGGGGCTGGGGGGCCTCGAGGAGCTGCTTGATGCCCATGACCACGCTGCTGGTCCCGATCTCGCCCAGGGTGCGCGCCACCTCGATGCGCACGGCCGGGTCCTCGTCGGGGAGGAGGCGGCGCAGCGGCACCACCCAGTCGCTCCGGCCCAGCCGCCGTCCGGCCCGGGCGGCGCCCATGCTCCGGTCCCGATCCTCGTTGGGGCGGCAGGTGCGCACCGATCGCCCCACCTGGCTCATGCCGTGGGCCTCGAGGGCCGCGAGCACCACGTCCTCGTCGTCCGGGCGGGCGCGGCCCAGCACCCGGAGCAGGCCGTCCACGTCGTCGGGGAGCGGGTCGGGCAGGTCGAGGGGCTCGGGCGGGGTCCAGGTCGTGTCCTCCTCGATGAGCCACCACGGGTCTGGGTCGTCCTGGGGCAGCTCGCCCGCCAGGCGCCGGCTGGCCTCGGTCGCCGCCTGGCGCACCCCCTCGTCCTCGTCCTCGAGGAGCGGGCGGAGGGCGATGCTCATGCCGGGGCCCGCCACGTGACCCACCAGCTCGGCGGCGGCCTTGCGGATTCGGGGGTCCTCGCTCCCGAGCAGGCGCCGGAGCTGGCTCGCCGAACCCCGGTCCACGGCGCGCTGCAGCCAGGTCAGGGCCGTCAGCACGATCTCCGGGTCGGCATCGCCGAGGGCCTTGCGCAGGACCATCAGCCCGGGCTCGCCGTTCTCGAGGGCACGGTCCACACAGTGGCGCCGGATGGCGGGGGAGGGGTCGTCCTGGAACATCTTGATGACGTCCATCCCGCGGTCGCGACCCACGGCGGCCGCCACGTCGATGGCCAGCCGGCGGTCGGCCTCGTCCTCGGCGCGCACCTGGCGGCGCGCCTTGGCGAGGAGCCGCTTGTACTCGTTGTAGTCGACCGGCGGGGGCACCTTGCCGGCACCCACGTCGTCGTAGAGCTCGAGGATCGGGTCCAAGGGGGCCTCCTGCGGGGCCCTAGCGCGCGAGACCGACCCGTCCACTCCGTGACGTCTCGGGACGAAACGAGGGGAGAACTGTGGGGTTCAGCCGCGTAGCTCCCTTTACACCGGACCCTTTATCTGCTACAATCCGTTGCAGGCCCCCGTGCGGGGCGCTCACTGGTAAGCGCTTCCGGGGGAGAACCGATCGAACAACGGAGGTCCGATGAAGGTCGAGGCGGGAGATGTGGTCGTGGTGCCCGGCGTGGGCGTGGGGAGCATCGAGGGGACGCAGATCCTCGATGTGATGGGCGAGACGGTCGAGGTCACCCGCATCGTCTGCGAGGAGGCCAGCGAGGTGAGCACCTTGTACGTGCCCCCCGACAACTTGGGCCAGGAGGGCATCCGTGAGCCCATCTCCGAGGAGGGCGTCGAGCCGGTCCTCGAGACCATCGCCTCCACCGAGGCGCCGGCCAAGCGCGGCACCTGGAACCGCCGGCGTCGCCGCTACAACGACATGCTCATGTCCAACGAGCCCATGAAGATGGCCGAGCTCCTCGGCGAGCTGGCCTCGGCCCGCTCCCGGAAGCCCCTCTCCTTCCACGAGCGGCGGCTCTTCGAGCGGGTCAAGACCATGGTGGTCGAGGAGCTCGCCGTGGCCCTCGACATGTCCAGGGACGAGGTCGAGGACCGCCTGCGCGAGGCCCTGGACAGCCACCGGGAGTGACCTCGGGTCCGCTCCGGAGAAGCCCCGGACCAGTCTACGGCGTGTAGTGGTACAGGGCGGTCTGGCGGTTCCCGGTGTTGTCGGGCCAGTAGATGTCCTCGTGCTCGAGGCGCCAGTGGGCATGCCCTTCCGGCGCCGGATAGGAGACGAGGCCGGTCTGGCACTGGGCAGCGTGGCTGAAGATGGAGGCGATGCCCACCGTGGCGGTTGCCTCACCGCTGTAGAGGCTGATGGCGCCGCCCCCTCCGCCGCACTGGGTGGTGTGGACGAGCAAGCGGTCCCCAGGAGGGACCACCGCCATGGCGCTCTGCTGACCCCTGGACCCGGCCGGTACCGTCAGGTCGAGGATGGGGGTGGCGTCGGTGACGGAGAGCTGCGGACCGGGCTCGAAGGTCGCCGTGAACGTATCAGTGCCGGTGTTCTCCGTGCCGTGGCCCGCGTCATAACGCATCGTCGCCTCGACCACCTCGCCGCCGGTCACGTTGACGAGGGCGTCCCAGGCGGACCAGCCGGCCGTCGCCGAGGCGTGGTAGGCGTAGTCCTTGGAGCCCGTGAAGAGATGGGCGTAGTGACGCGGGCTGTCGAAGACGAAGTCGCCGTCCAAGGAGGCGTCGGGGTTGTCCATGGTCAGGCGCAGCACCCCGTCCGAGGGGACCGTGAAGCTGCACGCAGCGGAGGTGTCGGCGCTGGGGTCGGTGACCTCGAAGACGCACACCGTCATGCGTCCGTCGACCGGCACGGAGGCCTCGCCGGGCTCGCCGTGGAGCTGCCCGTCGAAGGGCGTGACCCGACAGGTCCAGGTCTCGCCGGGCGCCGTCTCGGTGCCCGCCACCGTCCAGTCGGTGTGGCCGGTGGTGCGGCCGTCGACGTACCAGGCGACCTCGTAGCTGACGGCGTCCCCATCGTCGTCCCAGGAATCCTCGATGACCTCGCACCCGAGGTCGTCGGTCTGCTTGGCTCGGCTCGGCGAGACGGCGACCAGCGGGGGGAGGGGAGCCCGGTTGGGCTGGGTGATGATGGTCCCGATGCGGACCTCGGGTCCCTCGGCCTCGCCGTCGTCGGCCACCACGTGGCAGGTCCAGGTCTCGTCCGCGACCAGCTCCTCGCCCGGGACCGTGTCCCCCTCGATGAGGGTGTCACGCCCATCCACCGTCCACCAGACTTCATGGATGACCTCGTCCCCATCGGGGTCCACCGCCTCCTCGACGATGACGCAACGCAGGTCCTCGCCGACGATGGCCATCACGGGATCGAGCGACAGGGTCGCGCGTCCGGGCGGCCGGTTCTCGACCACCTCATCGGTGTCGACACCGGGGCCCGTGTCGGTGTCCGACGACAAGTCTGCGGTCTGGCAGGCGCCCAGAAGGGCGGGCAGGGCGAGGCGGGTCCAGTCGCTGCGCATGAGGTCTCCACGGAACGGGAACCCTCCGGGGGTCGGACCGGCGTTCGGGGCGCATGAGATCGCGATACGCATTCCCATGACCTTGCCCGACCGCTCCCGCACCATCCGGACCCTCGTGGCGCACCTGGCAGACGAGCTCGCCTCGGTCGAGGCCAATGCCCGCCTGGCCTCGGACGAGGCCACCAGCGAGGAGACGCGCTCGGAGGGCAAGTACGACACCCGGGCCATCGAGGCGTCCTACCTGGCGCGCGGTCAGGCGGAGCGGGTGGCCGCCCTCCGCGCCGGGCTGTCCGCGGCCCGGGTGCTGGACACCGGCCCGCGGGACCCGGATGGCCCGGTCCGGATGGGCTCCCTCGTTGGCATCGCGCCGGAGGAAGGCGATCCGCTGATCCTGCTGGTCCTCCCCATGGGTGGTGGCGCTCGCATCGAGGTCGAGCGGGTGGTGGTGCGGGTGCTGACCCCGGCCAGTCCGCTCGGGCGAAGCCTGCTCGGCACCGAGGTCGGCGACGCCGTGGAGGTGGAGCGGGGGGATGCGGAGCGCGTCTACGAGATCCTGGCCGTCGGCTGACGCCCGGGGGCCTGGACCAGCGCTTCGGCATCGTGCCTCCTGCCCACCCTCCACGACGTTCGGGTCCGGACCCCGCGACAGCCCGGCGACCTGCGGCTACCCGCTCGCATGAGCGGGTGCGAGAAGCGGCGTCTCCCGCCAGGAGTCCCATGCGCCGTGCACTCATGACCGCCCTCCTCGTCCCGCTGGCCATCGCCTGCGGCCCCAGGGCGGAGCCCCGCTCGGCCCGCTGCCCCGCGGAGGCAACCGAGATCCGCGAGACCGATCAGCCCGTCCGGATCCTGCTGCGCGGACCCACGGGCAGCCTGATCGAGCGGACCACCCCCGTCCAGCGCATCACCGACCCGGCGGACTGGGAGGCCTTCCAGGCCGCATGGAACCTGCAGGAGGGCGAGGTGGAGCCGCCGGACTTCGACACGGAGCAGGTGCTCGTGCTCGTGCTGGCCGGCCCCTGCACCCTCTGGGAGGAGGAGCTGCAGGTGGGCGAGCTGGACGACGGTACCCTGTACGCGGAGCTGGTCGTAGGAACCTCGGGCACCGCCGCGGGTTGCGACACCTGCGACTTGGAGATGTCCCAGGCCGTCATCCTGGCGCTGCCTCGGGACGCCGAGACCAACGGGTGCGTCCGTCAGCTCGAGGCCTGCCGGCGCTAGCCCGACGCACCGGGCCGTCGCGACCTACGGGCGCCGACTGAGGATCTCCTTCACCCGCGGGTTGTTCTGGACCTCCTCGGGCCAGAAGCTCTCGAAGCGCTCCAGATCGGCCCGCAGGCTGCGGCGCTCGTCGCGCTCGAGGCGATGGCTGTCGTCCTGGTCGCGGTGGCGGAGCACGGCGTAGAGCAGCTCGAGCTCGATCTGGGAGAGGGTCGCGTTGTTGTCGTCGACCCGGCGGAAGTCCTCGAAGATGCCCATCGTCTCGTCGAACTCGGACTTCTCGAGGACGGCGTTGGCGTTGAAGTCCAGGTAGTCGAGCACCTTGTTGAGCCACTCCAGGCTCTCGGCCTCGGCGGGCCGACGCAGCAGCGAGAGGAGGCGGATGGCGTCGCGGCGCTCGTTCTCGCCGAGGTGCCCGCTGCGTTGCCGATCGAAGCGGCCGACGACGCCACCGAGGGCGCGGCGGGCCTCGTCGGAGAGGGGGGCGAGGTCGCGGGCGAGGGCGGGGGCCTGGTCCTCGAGGCGGTCGAGGAAGGTGTCGAGCAGGCTCATGGCGACTCCTGGGTGGGCGCTGGGCATCGTTCTCGGAGCGGGCGGTTAACCCCTCGGGGAGGGGGCGCACCCTGGACCGACGTGAGCCGGTCGGGTCCTAGGGACCGGCCCCGCCTTGGCGGGACGCCCCTCCGGCCCCGGCGGGCGGCATCTCGGGGAGGGTCGTCGGCTGGCCGAAGGCGCGCCATGTCTCGGGCTGGAGCTGGCCGAACCGCTCCCACAGGGTCGGGCACGGCGGGCCCTCCTCGGGGTCGTGCTCGACCCGCGCCTCGCCCGTGGACAGGTCGGCGACCACCAGGGTGCATTCCGACGAGAGCACGGCGACGACGGGCGGATCCATCGACAGGTGCCGTGAGCGGGTGAGGGGGTCCAAGGGCCAGGTCCCGCGGGCGCGGAGCGTGCCGTCCGGGGCGAAGAAGCAGGCGCGCTGGGTGGCTGACTCGTCGGGCGAGGCCCCCTCGGTGAAGGTGCCGTCGCCGTCGAGCACGGCCCACCACCCGATACAGTCCGCCACCGGGAGCTCGACCGCGTCGAGGGTGTCGAGGTCGACGAGGCGATGGCGCCGCGTCCAGGACGTGCCCGAGCGGGTGTAGTTGATCAGGAGCAGGCCCGGGCCTCCGGGCTGCAGCCGGTAGTTCCGGACGTGGGTGAACAGCGCGACACGCTGGTCTCCGTCGTGGACCGCTATGACGAAGTCGCGGTCCGAGGGGTCGCAGCTCCACTCGTGGATCCGGATCCGGCGGCCCGACCCCGGGCCCGGAGCCGACGAGGCCCGGACCGGCTCGTCCACCAGCACCCGGACGACCGGGTGATCCTCACCGGTGGCGTCCGCGAGCTGGCTGTAGCCGTCATCCCCGGCGACGAGGGGGGTCTCGCCCGGGATGAACAGCGGCGGCTGGCAGTGGCTCGGCGAGGCCCGATCCGCGATGACGGCCAGGCGATGGGCCGGCGCTTCCAGCGCCCGCGTGAAGCCCTCGAGCGGCGGGGCGGCACGGGCGTCTCCCGGCGGGCGTCCGGCCGCTCCGAGGGGTACCGGCGCCGGATCGATCCCTCCCCCCCGGGGCTTCGGGCTGCCCCCCACACGCCAGGACCAGCCCGACGACGGTGGCGCCGGTCGCCCCAAGGAGGCTGCGCTCGACCATGAACCCTCCGGATGGCTGCGAGAGGCGGGGGTGCCCGGGCCTTCCGCGATGGGAGACTACTCCACGACCCGCGCGGGAAGCGGCCTTGTCGCGGGGGGCGCAGCGGCGTGCGCCTGCGCCACGGGGACGCACGCCTCCTGACGAGGGGGCGTCGCTCGGGTAGGGCGGCCCCACGGAGGTCCCATGTCCGAGTCCCGCACCCGAACCGAGCGCGATGTCGGCGCCCTGCTGCTGCGCCTCGCCGTGGGCGGCCTGATGCTCTTCCACGGGGTCGACAAGCTCGTCGAGGGGATCGCCTGGCTCGGGCCGCTGCTCGCGAAGAAGGGGCTCCCGTCCTGGCTCATGTACGGGGTCTACGCCGGGGAGATCCTGGCGCCCATCCTGCTGCTCCTGGGGGTGGCCACCCGCTCGGCGGCCGGCCTCTACATCGCCACGATGGGGATCGCCGTGTACCTGGTGCACGCGGACGAGGTGTTCGCCCTCGGCAAACACGGCGAGTACGCCCTGGAGCTGCACGTGCTCTACGCGGTCGGCGCGGCGGCCATCGCTCTGTGGGGACCGGGTCGCTTCGCCGTGCCCGCGCCTCGCTGGGCCCGCCAGGCCTGACCGCCTCTCGACGCGATGCCCGGCCGTCCATGACATCGTGGCCTCCTTGGAGGAACGCCGTGCGCCTGCTTGCCCTGCTCGCCCTCGTCGCCTGCTCGACGCCCGCGCCCTCCCCACCCCAGGAGTCCCCGCCCATGGACGCCGCTTCCCCCTCGGAACGCGCCGAGGTCGACCCGCTGCTCGCCCCCTGGACCGGCCCGCACGGCGGGGTGCCGCCCTTCGCCGGGGTCACGCCCGACCGGCTGCGCGCCGCCATGACCGCCGCCCTCGCCGAGCGCGAGGCCGAGGTGGACGCCATCGCCGCCAGCGAGGCCCCCGCCACCTTCGACAACACCATCGGCGCCCTGGATCGCAGCGGGCGGACCCTCGGCCGGGTGCAGGCCGTCTACGGCGTGTACAGCGCGACCATGAGCACGCCCGAGCTGCGCGAGGTGGACAAGGAGCTGGCGCCCCGAATCGCCGCGGCCATCGACGCGCAGTACCAGAACGAAGCGCTCTTCGAACGGGTGAAGGCGGTTCGTGATGGCGCCGGGTTTTCGAGCCTCACCCCCGAGGAACAGCGCCTGACGCGCGAGACCTACCGGGCCTTCGCCCGCCGCGGCGCCACCCTCGACGCGGCCGGCAAGCAGCGCCTCGCCGCCATCCACCAGGAGCTCGCCGGCCTCTACACCACCTTCCGGGACAACCTCCTGCACGACGAGGAGACCTGGATCCTGCTCGAGGACGAGGCCGATCTGGCGGGCCTGCCCCCGGATGTGGTCGCCGCGGCCCGCGCCAGCGCCCAGGAGCGCGGCCTCGAGACGGGCTGGGCCATCGTGAACACCCGCTCCTCGGTGGATCCCTTTCTGACCAGCTCGACCCGGCGCGACCTGCGGGAGAAGGTCTGGCGGGCCTTCGTCAACCGGGGGGACAACGGCGGCGAGCACGACAACAACGCGCTCATCACCCGGATCCTCGCCCTGCGCGCCGAGAAGGCCGAGCTGCTGGGCTTTCCCACCTATGCCCACTGGAAGCTCGAGGACAGCGTCGCCGGCACCCCGGACGCCGCCATCGCCCTGATGGAGTCGGTGTGGCCCGCGGCCATCGCCCGGGTCGCCCAGGAGGTCGCGGATCAGCAGAAGCTGGCCGATGCGGACGGGATCACCATCCAGCCCTGGGACTACCGCTTCTATCAGGAGAAGGTGCGCAAGCAGCGCTACGACCTCGACCAGGACGAGGTCAAGGCCTACCTGCAGCTCGAGAAGCTGCGCGAGGGCATGTTCTGGATGGCCGGAGAGCTGTACGGCCTGCGGTTCGCGCCCGTGCCGACCACCCACGACAGCCCGGACGGGGTGCCCGTGGCGCACCCCGACATCCGCGTGTGGGAGGTGACCGATCAGGCCGGCGAGCACGTGGGCCTGTGGTACTTCGACCCGTACGCCCGGCCGGGCAAGCGCAGCGGGGCCTGGATGAACGCCTACCGCACCCAGGAGCGCGTCGACGGCCGGGCGATCACCCCCATCGTCAGCAACAACTCCAACTTCATCAAGGGCGCGCCCGGCGAGCCGGTGCTGATCTCCTGGGACGACGCCGAGACGCTCTTCCACGAGTTCGGTCACGCCATCCACGGCCTGCTCTCGGACGTCACCTGGCGTGGCCTGGCCGGTACCAGCGTGCCGGCCGACTATGTCGAGTTCCCGAGCCAGCTCCACGAGCACTGGCTGCCCACGCCCGAGGTGCTCCAGCGCTTCGCCCGGCACCACGAGACCGGCGAGCCCATCCCCGCCGAGCTCGTCCAGCGCATCGAGGCCGCCAGCACCTTCAACGAGGGCTTCGCCACGACCGAGTACCTGGCCAGCGCCCTGATCGACATGAAGCTCCACCTCGCCGGCGACACCCCCATCGACCCCGACGCCTTCGAGAAGGAGACCCTCGCCGCGCTCGGCATGCCCGACGAGCTGGTCATGCGCCACCGCACCCCCCAGTTCGCCCACGTCTTCTCGGGCGACCACTACGCTGCCGGCTACTACAGCTACATGTGGGCCGACGCCTTCACCGCCGACGCGGTCGAGGCCTTCGAGGAGGCGGGCTCCATGTGGGATTCGGACACGGTGAAGCGGCTGCGGGAGAACGTGCTCGCGGTGGGCAACACCGTCGAGCCCACCGAGGGCTGGAAGGCCTTCCGTGGCCGCGAGGTCGACACCACCGCCCTCATGCGGGCCAAGGGCTTCCCGGTCGTGCGGGCGGCGGGAGATCCGTAGCGGGGAGGCGCCCTTCAGCCGGTGCGGGTGGGGAGCCGGCCGGGCTGCCACCCCAGCACCGCCTCCTGTCGCTCGGCCTCGGCACGGGCCCTGGCGCGGACCTGCGCATCGCCGGCGTGGGCCTCCAGGAAGCGGAGCACGATGGCGACCGAGGGGCCGACCACACCCTCCAGGCGGGCGAGGGCGCGCTCCAGGTCGTCGGGGGTGACCTCGGCGCGACGTTGCTCGGCGACGGCCAGGCGCAGGAGGGCGGCGACGCCGTCCATGTGGGGAGCCCGGTAGCGCGACGGCAGACGCGCCACCCGCGCCATCAGGGCGTGGGCATCGCCGCGCAGCAGGGCCACCACGCAGAGGTTGATCCACTTCGCGTTGGCCGCCTTCGGGATCGGCTCATGGGCGAAGGAGCGGTTCAGCAGGGCCTCGGCGCGGGCGAGGTCGCCGCGGTGCAGGGCGATGCGCGAGGAAGGGGCTCGGGGGTCCAGGCGTGTTCGGCCGACCGGGCCTGGCCTACGAGACCTCCGGCACATCCTCCATCTTCTCGATGTAGCGGAAGATGGTGCGCGGGTCGACGCCCAGGTCGCGGCCGGTCTGGGCCTTGTTCCAGTTGTTCAGCTCGAGCACCCGGCGGATGTAGTCGAGCTTGAACTGCTCGGTGGCCTCGTCCAGGTCGAGGACGTGGCGCTTGTCGGTGCCCTCGAGGCCCAGGTCGTCCGGGTTGAGGAGGGCGCGGTCGCTCATGATGACCGCCTTCTTGATGCGGTTCTCGAGCTCGCGCACATTGCCGGGCCAGGCATAGTGGTTCATGGCCAGCAGGGCCTGGTTGGTGAACCCATTGGCCTTCCCGCCGTACTGCTCGCGGTAGCGACCCAGGAAGTACTGGGCCAGGACGGCGATGTCCTCGCCCCGGTCGCGCAGGGGGGGGAGCTGCACGGTGAGCTCGTTGAGCCGGTAGAAGAGGTCCTCGCGGAAGGTGCCGTCCTGGATGAGGGACTCCAGGTCCTTGTTGGTGGCGGCGACCAGGCGGATGTCGACCTTGCGGGGGGTCAGGTCGCCCACGCGCTCGATGACGCGCTCCTGGAGCACCCGCAGGAGCTTGACCTGGAGCTGGGTGGGCATCTCGCCGATCTCGTCGAGGAAGAGGGTGCCGCCGCTGGCCGCCTCGACCTTGCCGACCTTGTCGGTGTGGGCCCCGGTGAAGCTGCCCTTCTTGTGGCCGAAGAGCTCGCTCTCGAGCAGGTTCTCGGGGATGGCGCCGCAGTTGATGGCCACGAAGGGGCCGTCCTTGCGCGGGGAGAGGCGGTGGACCTCGCGGGCGACCAGCTCCTTGCCGGTGCCGGTCTCGCCCAGGACCAGGACCGAGAGGTCGGTGGGGGCGGCGCGGCCGAGGATCTTGAAGACGCGCTTCATGGGGGGGCAGGCGCCGATCATCTCGCCCTGGCTGGCCTGGCGGAGGCGGCGCCGCAGGGTGCGGGTCTCGAGCTTGAGCTTGTTGACGAGCAGGGCGTGGTGGACGGTGAGGGCGGCCTGGGCGGCATAGACCCGGAGCAGGGCCAGGTCCCGGTCGGTGAAGAGGTCGGTGACGCTGTCGTTGCCCAGGTAGATGACCCCGAGCAGGTCGCTCCGGTAGATCATGGGCACGCACATGACGCTCGAGAGCTTGAGGTCCACCACCGACTTGGCCCGCCCGAAGCGGCCATCGGTCATGGCGTCGGAGACGATGACGGGCTGGAGGTGCTCGACCACCCGGTCCACGATGGTGTCGCTCACCCGGGACAGGTCGAGCTGCTCCCCCTCGACGTTGTGGGCGGCGGCCAGGTGGCGCCGGCCATCCTGCATGACGATGAGGAAGCCCTTCTCGGCGCGGGTCAGATCCACCAGGCCGGCCAGGAGCTGGGTGAAGAGGCGCTGGGGCTCGGTGTCCTTCATGAGCTCGGCCGAGAGGTCGACGAGCTTCTGCAGGGTCTCGAGGGCCAGGCCGTCGCCCCCACCCCCGTCCTCGGCGGCCTCGGGCTCGCCCTCGTGGACCGTGAGCTTCCAGGCGCCGAGCAGCACCGCATCGCCCGGCGAGAGGCTCGCCTTCCGCACCCGCCGCCCGTTGACGTAGATCTCGCCGGAGCGGCTGGCCAGGCTCACGGTGAGCTCGTCGCCCCGCTTGAGCAGGCTGGCGTGGCTCTTCTCGACCATGGGGTCGTCCAGGACGAGGTCGTTGCCGCTGGCCCGCCCGATGGCCGTCAGGGGCTTGCGCACCACGAAGGTGGTGGTGGTGCCGCGGATGGTGTGCTCGCAGTGGAGCCAGGTCATGGATCCTCCGTGGGTGGCCCCGCGCCCCCGCCTGTGTACCCCGTGGCCGCGCACCCGTCCGGCCGGCCCGCCCGGTCCGGCGCACCCGCCGGGTCCGCACCGGCCCTCAGAACCGGCCCCGCACCCCCACGGCGGCCCCGTCCCGGGTGGGGGTCAGGTCCAGGCGGGCCCGCTGCTCCGCGCGCCACCGGCGGCCGGCGTCCACCTGGGAGGCCAGGTAGACGGCCACGAAGCCCAGGGTCGCCCCATAGTTGACGGCCTTGACCCGCAGGGAGTTGTTGATCTCCTCCTCCTCCACGGGCCCGGGCCAGGTGCGTCGGTGGACGGCCCAGGTCACGGCCGCGACGGTGGCGAAGGCGAGCTGGCCGCCCCCGTAGAGGAGGAAGCGGGGGCTGTCTCCCTTGCGGAGGTGTCCGATGCCGTAGGGCAGGTAGGTCCACCGCGGCCGAGGGGGGAGGTCGGGCTCCACCGGCACCACCGGGCGCCGGGCCTGGAGCTCGGCCTTGACCGCCCGGAACAGGTCGGCCACGTCGGGGTCGTGCTCGAGCAGGCCCATGGTCGCGTCCGGGTGGTCCAGGAGGGCGGCCTCGAAGGTGCGGCGCGCATCGGCGGGGCGGTCGAGGACGAAGAGCACCTCGCCCAGGTAGAGCCGGGCCTCGAGGTCGAGCTCATCGGGGACGGCCTCGACCCGGCGGCGCACGTCCAGGGAGGAGAGGTGGGCCAGGGCCCACGTGTGGCAGCCCAGCCGATAGAGGCGCTTGGCCCGGTCGAGCTCTTCCGGGAAGGGGGCGTCGGGGTCGGGCGGCGCCGACCGGCAGATCTCGTCCTCCACCGCGGGGGCCGCGGGGGGCTCCGGCGGGGCGGCGCCGGCCAGGGGGAGCCAGAGGGCGACGAGGGCGATCAGCATGGACATCCAAGGGTGGCCGGAAGGTAGCCGCGCCGCGCGGCCGGGGTCAACGGCCCTGTCGGCCTGTCCGTATGGGTTGCAGGGATCCCCTTGCGCCACACTGCAGAGGCGCGCGGCGGGCGATGGAGGGGCCCATGATCGGCTTCTGAGCGGGACGGTAGCCTTCACCCCACGACGCGGCGGTCCGAGACAGGTACCCTCTGCAGCCGCGAGGGTTCGTGTCCGGTGGTCCCGCCGGAGCGGCCCGCACCTTGCCCCCGGGGAGCGGCCCCGTCATGGACGGGCTCGTCACCCCACCCGGCCACCGGTTGTCCGGCTGGCCGGTTGCACGGTCCACCGTGAGCATCTGCCATGCGACGACTCGAGACCCTCGACTTCTGGCCCGAGCTGCTGGAGCTCAAGGATGAGCTGTCCCTCCGCGAGCTGGCGGCGCGCTTCGGCGTCACGCCGGGCGCCATCTCGGCGGCCCTGAAGCGGACCGGCATCCCCCGCACCCCGGCTCCCCCCGGGCCCCGCGCCGCCCGCAAGCGCCGGCAGGCCACCCCGAGCAGCGGGGGACCCCCCGAGGCCCCCCCGCCGCCGCGGCCCGGCAGCAAGGACCACCTCATCAATGCCCACTGGAACCTGCTCGGCGAGGTCCCCGACGCCGACGTGGCCCGCGAGGCGGGGGTCAGCGTGCGCACCGTGGCCAGCTATCGCGCCCGGCACGAGATCCCCGGCTACTCCGGGCCCCGCCGGACGTCTCGGGCCCAGCGCCGCCGCCCGAGCAAGATCGACGCCTTCGCCCACCTGCTGGGCAAGGTCCCCGATCGGGTGGTGGCCGAGGAGGCGGGGGTCAGCGTGAATGCGGTGCGCAACTACCGCGCCAAGCGGGGCATCCCTGCGGCCAGCCGCGACGCGGCGGCTCCGCGGCCCGAGCCCATGCCCGCCGAGGGCACCCAGGCCTGGAAGGTGGTGGTGCGCCGCGCCGGCGAGGACGTGGAGCGGGTCGTCCTGGCCGAGGACATCCGGGCCGCGGTGGACCGGGCCAGCGCCATGGACGGCACGGTGGTGGGCGTCTCCTGGGTCGGTCCGCTGGTGGACACCCTCAGCGGTTGACCTGGACCCCGAAGCGGCCGTCCTCGTCGGTGAGGGTGATCCCCAGCAGGTTGCCGGCCGGATCCCGCACCTCGACCACCGCGTTGGCCATGGGCACGTCGGCCGGAGAACCCAGGTCGGCGGCCCCGCGGGAGAGGACCTGACCGGTCACGAGGGTCCCGGCGTTGATCAGCAGGTTCCACCTCGCCTCGGGGTCGAGGAGCTCGTCCTCCGAGGGGGCGAAGGCCGAGAGGGCGAGGTCGGGGCGGACGGCCGGCGGGGTGAGGCGACAGCGCAGGGGCGTGCCGGGCGCGCCCAGGATGAACTGGCCCGACGGGTCGGTGGTGGCGCTCCACGAGCGCGCCGCGAAGCCCTCCTCGGTGCAGGTGACCACCGCATCGCCCACGGGCTCGCCGTCGGGGTCGCGCACCGTCCCGAACCGGGGCCGCAGGGCCTCCAGATCCACGGGGTCCAGCAGGGTGAT
This sequence comes from uncultured Enterobacteriaceae bacterium, assembly GCA_964586865.1. GTDB lineage: Bacteria > Myxococcota_A > UBA796 > UBA796 > REDI01. Next base: position 2,036 of record CAZPJM010000092.1, on the reverse strand, counting down.
CCCCGAATCGGCCTCCACGTCGGAGAGCACGACGGCCTGGGGGCCCGTCGGGTCCTGGGGGGCGATCTCGACCCGGTAGGTCCCTGTGGGCACCACCGCGGTGAAGACGCCATCGTCGGTGCCGACCTCGTCGGTGTAGGAGGCGGTCTGCCCCGGGACCTCGGGGAGCTCGGTGGCCACCACCCGCACCCGGACCGCGTCGTCGGTCGGAGCGGCGCCACTCGGCAGGCGGACCGAGCCGCGCAGGGTGGCCAGGCCCACATCGGGCACCTGCAGGTCGAGGGACTGGCCCGACGGGTCCACCGGCCCCGTCTCGGCGCGGAGCACCGGCTCGGGGACCGCGGGGCGCCCCTCGGCCACGACGGTCCAGGACTGGTCGGGGTGGACGGCCAGCAGGTAGCGGCCGCGGGAGTCGGTGAGGGTCGCGGGACCGATGGCCCCCCTCGGGTGGACGGCCCGCACCGGCATGTTCGGGACCGGCACGCCACCCGGGGTGGTGACCCGCCCCCACAGCGGCACGCCGGCCTCCAGGAAGAGGTCGAGGGTGTCGGTCCGGCCGGTGATGTCCACCTGCTGCAGGGTCACCGGGACCAGGGGATCGTCCGGGATGACGACCAGGTCGTACGGGCTGGTCGCGGGCACGACGGGCACGTCGTAGAAGCCATCGTCGGTGGTGGTGGTCCGCGGCTGCTGGACCCCGCCCGCCAGCCCGAACCGCAGCTCGGCGCCCGCCAGCGCACGGTCCACCGTGGGCACCTCCGAGTCGTCGGTGGGGAAGGGGGTGAGGGAGCGTCCCTCCACCAGGCCTCCCAGGTCCACCGCCGGCGTCAGCTCGAGGCGCATCATCTGGCCGTCGGCCGCCTCGACCAGGAAGGTCTGGGGCCGCAGCGGCAGCAGGTCGCCGCGGGCGTCGCGCAGCTCGGTGTTGGTGGGCGGGTAGACGTCCAGGCGCACCAGGCCCGCCGTGTCCGGGTCGGCCCCGAAGTCGTCCGTGCCGACCTCCAGGCGGGAGTCTCCCGCCTCGGAGCAGGCGGCCAGGAGCAGCCACAGCGACAGGATGCGCTTCATGGGACCTCCACGGTCCAGTCGACCCGGGACACGTCTTCCCCATCGGTCACGAGGCAGGTCACCTGGTCGCCATCCGCAGCGACGGGCAGCCGGACGAAGGCCCGGCTCGTCCAGACGATGGGGCCGTCGGACCGGCTGGAGAAGGTCTCCACGTCGGCCTGGTCGATGGGATTGCCCGCGATGAGCCAGGTGAACACGAGGGCCTCCTCGTCGGGATCGGTGAACTGCACGGTGACGGCCTGTCGCTCGGTGTCCAGCACGATGACGTCCAGGGGCTCGACCAGCAGGACCTCGGGAGGGCTGTTGGTGCGGACCGTCCAGCCGCCGCGGATGATGATGCAGCCGGTCATGAGGAGGGGGATGCACATGGCGTGCCAGGGGAGCCGCAACCAGCGGTGAGGGCGGCGAGAGCGGGCTCGGGGAGGGGAGGGGTGGCTCGCGGGGCCCCCTCGGGCAGGCCCCGATCGGGACACGGGGATCACGGGCGCTCCGGAGCCGGGAAGCTCACCACCCGTGGGCTGCCCGGGTCGTAGGTTCCCACGGCCCGAGGGCCTTTCGCCCCGCAGCTCACCTCGACGCGGTGGGCGAGGTCGGGGGCGCGCTCCAGGGCGAGCTCGGCGCCGATCTCGGCCAGGGTGCCCCGCTCCGCGCCGTCGACCGCCACCCGACAGTCGGGCTCCCACCCATCGGGGAAGGTGAGCCGGATGGGCTTGTACACCAGCTCGACCGGGACGCGGCGGTGCTCGCCCTGGGACACGGTGATCTCGAGATCCTCCCGCCAGTCCACCAGGTCGTGGACCAGCCGCACCGAGTGGATGCCGGGCGGCACCTCGATGCAGCCCTTCTGGTTGGTGCGCCAACCGGTGGGCTCGCCGTTCAGCCACACCTCGGCCCAGCCGTTCACCGGCCGGATCTCGAGCCAGGCCGCCTTGTCCTCGGGGCGGCAGTCGCCGTGGGCGGTGGCGATC